>PBTP01000031.1 GCA_002729275.1 Roseibacillus sp.
AACAAGAAACCTTGAGTTTACAATCAGCCTGAGCCAGGCGCTGGAGGAGAGAGCTGATTTTCTCTATTCCACTGAGGATGACACGGCCGTGGCGGGGAGTGACTACGCCCCGGCGTCCGATGTGGCGGTTTCGATTCCAGCGGGTCGCTTGAGTGCGACTTTTTCGATCTCGATTAATGGAGATACCGAAGCTGAGGAGAATGAACGATTTCGAGTAGTGCTGTCTTCTCAGGGAGATACTCCGGTCAATCTCAGTGGTGGTCAGGCTTGGGGTATTATCAGAAATGATGATTTTACCGCGCCGGTTCTGGAAGGCCCCTCGTTAGTGCGGGGGACCGTTGGAGAGGATGTAAACATTGCGGTAGTAGTCCGGAATACCCCTACGGAGTTCGCTTTGACTCAGGGTCCATCGGGAATGCAAATCGACGGGCAAGGGTTGATTAGTTGGCTGCCCTCGGTTGCCGGTGATTATGTGGCAAGAGTGAGAGTGGCGAATGAAGCAGGATCAGAAACCGGGGTTGTGCGTTTTCTGATTACCCCGAACACGCTTTCACAGGCGGTGGACTCTCCAGGGGGGCTTCTGTTCCGCTCCGGGGGCTCCTCGCCTTTCTTGATCGAGGCAAGTGGGGACTCTCTTGCTGGTAACAANCGTGCGCAGAGTGGGGGCGTGGGGGACGGAGAGGAGTCGTGGCTGGAAGTGGCTGTGGATGGACCGGATTACCTTGGCTTCTGGTGGAAGGTGTCGAGCGANGAGGGNTATGATTTCCTCAGCCTTTCAGTGGATGGGGAGCTGAGAAGATCTCTATCCGGTGATAGAGACTGGGAATACCGGGTCATTGCGATTCCACCCGGGAGTCACACCGTCCGTTGGTCCTACAGCAAGGATGCGGGTTCTCTCGGAGGTGCAGACCGGGGATGGATTGATTATCTGCAACTGGCCTCGCGGAGTATGCCTTTTCTGATGGATCCCCCGCATGTGCGAGTACGATCCGAAAGACCTGTCGATTACCAGTATCCTTTATACTCTGGCTCCGGGACTGCCACGTTCCCTCCCGTGNGGTTGGGTGGTGGGCTGCTTCTNAACGACCGGGGAGAAATAACNGGCACGCCGGTCTCGACCGGGGTCGTGAATTTTGATCTCACCATCGTCCAGGGTGGACAGGAAGTGACCATTCCTGCCACTATCGAAGTCATGCCCGATTCTCCAGTAGGTGCAGCGGCTTACTCCGCTGGTGGACCCGACTGGGGTCTGGCCTGGGAGACGAGTGGTTCAGGTGAATGGACCTCACAGGGGGATGAGACTGTGGATGGGCAATCTGCAGCGGCAGCTTCTGGAGTGGGCGACAGCGAGAGAGCGGCGCTGAGCACATGGGTCTTTGGTCCAGGGGAAGTATCGTTCTCATGGAGCGCCTCTTCGGAACAAGACTATGATTTCCTCATTTTCGAGGTTAACGAGCGGCAAGTGGCATCCCTGACGGGCAATAGCGGGTGGCAGGAGTATACTGGAGAGTTGCCTTATGGATGGCACAAACTTACCTGGGCCTACGAAAAAGATGAAACTGAGTCCCGTAGGAGAGATACGGGATATCTAGATAATTTGAGCTTCTCCAAATACACCGGCTGGGTCCTGCAGTCTGAACTCGGGCAGAGGACCGGAGTGACTCTTGATCCCGATGGAGATGGGCAGGGCTTACTCAGAGAGTATGCAACTGGCGGAACGGCTTGGGGCTTGGATCTGATGCCGGTGCCCTCACTCGAGGGAGGCTCATTACAGCTGCAAATTGACAAGCGTCCCGGGAGCGGACTGCACTTTGATGCGGAAGTGAGCGGGAACCTCAAGGACTGGAATCGGTCCGAGCGAAGTATTCTCAGAGATGACGAGGAAGCCTTTTACGTGCGAGACCGGGTTGGATTGCGAGAGTCCAGCAGCCGTTTTCTGCGAATGACAGTGCATCCCCTCAAGTAGGTCCTGATTTCCAGAGAAGGATCGTCGCGGGGGTGGGAAGGAGCTGGGCAGGTTTCGTGACTAGCGAAACGAGATNGTGCGGGACTGCTGGCGGCCAAACCCTTCAATCTCGAGACATGAGCGGTGGAGGTGGGCGAGGGAGAAAGCGTTGTCTNGAGTATCCAGCATGCCGTGCAGGGTCAGGTAGTGCATGCCATCTTTGAATTGATGCCCACCAGAGTGGCGGTGACCATTCAGGTAGGCCTTGCAGCAGGGAAACTGGGATAGCAGCTTGTGAAGAGCCCCACAATTCCAAGTGCAATGAGCCTCCTCTGGTAAGATAGGGTGGTGACCGAAGACGAGAACGGATTCTCCTGCATCAGTTGCATCTTTAAGTTGCTCGGTAAGCCACAGGAACTGCCGGTCACTCACTCTGCCGTTCCACGACTGAGCGTAGGGTTTTCCGGTGGCAGCCAATGCACGCAGTTCTTCCTGAGCGCTCAGGGTGGCGGCATCCTTGCCAGGATAGCGGTATGTACTCACTTCGGTGGTATCAAGGACCAGAAAACGGAACCCCACGTGGTGAAAGGCGTAATAAGTGCTGGCGAGGCCCAATTCCGCGGGAACCTTAGACTTGAGGTGCTCCTCTACGTCAAAATCGTGATTTCCAAGGGCGTGATAGAGTCGAGATTTGAGCTTGGTTATGACGGGCTTGAGTTCGGTAAAGCTCTTGAAGTCACGGTCGATGAAGTCTCCCAAGTGTAGAGAGAACCTGAGGTCATGGCGATTCAGTTGGCTCACAGCCTGAGCCAGTTTCGCCGCGCTTTGCCGGTAGAACCGTGTTCCGGCTGGATCAACATCAGCATACTGGCAGTCAGCNATNAGTCCGAATGAGAGGAGGGGCGCATCCTTNTNGGCATCAGCCGCAGGGGCTATNGAGGCCGCAGCCANGGTNGANCCCGTAGTNGTGATGAATTTGCGCCGTGTNGTCACGGNATNNAGGNTGCGCNCGAATCGNCTNTTCGTCNATATTGATNCGAACGCCNTNAGGGAAAAANTGTCTAAATANNGAGANTTTGGGGACNGGGTGAGGGAATAGCTTGATCAGGGGGTAGGCTTCCGGGGTATAGAGNAAGGAGCATGAAGAAACTCAACGTCCCTTTCCTCGCCCTGACATTTGTGACTGGGCTCCTTGTCCCCCTGAAAGCGCAGCTGGAAATCAAGGATGTGGAGGGGAAGAGCCTCGATATNGTATCGGGAGGTAAGTCCCTCGTTCGCTACATGTATGAGTATGATACCTCAACGGATAAGACCAAGCATGCCACTTATAAGCCGTATCTCCATGTCTTCGATGCCGAGGGGAAAAGCCTCATCACAAAAGGTCCCGGTGGTCAGTTCACTCATCANCGGGGGATCTTCATCGGATGGAGCAAAATTGGGTTTAACGGAAAAAAATATGATCGCTGGCACATGAAGGACGGCGCGATCGTTCACCAGAATTTCAAGAAGAAGGAAGCCAAGGAGAACACCGCATCGATTACTTCGGTGACCGAATGGCAGGACGCTGCAAAGAAGCCTATTCTTGATGAGGAGCGGACGATGACGGTCTGGACCCCGGGAGAGGGCTGGGCTCGAACGGTTATTTTCTTCAAGAGTAAGTTAACNGCNTCCTATGGTGATATCGCCTTGAAGGGAGACCCGGAGCACGCGGGGATTCAGTATAGACCAGCGGATGAGGTAGATCGAAAGAAGACGGTTTACCTGTTCCCGAAAGAAGAAATCACTACTGCGAACGTTAAGAAGGAGAAAGATCTGGCCTGGATTGCGGAAACCTACTGGCTTGGNGACAAGGCTCATAGCGTGGTGCAGCTGAATCATCCTACCAATCCGAAGGGAACGGTGCACTCCGCCTACCGTGATTACGGACGGTTCGGATCCTTTTTTGAAAAGGAAATAAAGAAAGGGGAGTCCCTCACGGTGAATTACGCTTTTGCCATTGTGGAGGGCAAGCTTCCTGCTCGTTCAGAAATCCAGAGAGCTTCCGAGATGTATGCGCAGATGGAATTGGCTGCCGAATAGGGAGTGCAGAGATTTTTGTCCTGGGCGTATTGAAGCGCTAATACCGCTCAATGCGGGGTGNGTTGCCTGCCTTGTGACACCTCAGGGGCCCGGGTCGTGCTCTTCAAGCCACCGGGAGAGGACTCTGGTCCAAGCCTGATANCCTTTTTCGCTGAGATGTAACCTGTCCTTGGCAAAAAGGTCTCCACGCAGGAGGCCCTCTGAATTCAGCATCGGGCTGACAATATCGATGTAGTAGGAGTTCTCATCGGTATCACAAATGGATTTGATGATTCGGTTCGCCAAAGCCATTTCNGGCCAGAGTTGCCACCTCTTGATGCTGGGTTTTATAGCGATAAATCCAAGTTTGGTGCCCGGAACCTTCTGCCGAATGAGCCGGGAGTAGGTCTTGTAATCCTCGACGACCTGCTGAGCCGACTTTCCTCTCTCAATGTCATTATCCCCTGCATAAAGAAATATCACCCGGGGCTGATGTGGCAGGACGATCCGGTCGAAATACAGGATGGCGTCCGACAACTCCGACCCACCGAAGCCCCTGTTGATCATTGGTTTTCCCGGGAATGATTCTTTCAGGTTCCACTTGCGAATACTGGAGCTCCCAGTGAGAAGAATGGAATTTTTTGAGGGAGGGGATTCCTGATCCACTTTTTCAAAGGACCTGATGGAAGGGTCCCAGTTTTTCACCCGGGCTCGCTTCCGGGCAATAGCCTGTCTGAGCTCTCGCTGAGGCTCTTCGTGCCCCCCACTAGCAAGGAGATCACACAGGGGTCTGGCTGCCGCTATTGTGAGTTCGGCGTCTCCGGGCCACCGACCCCGGTGCCAGCGAAGAAACCTGCCATGGTGAAGCCCCATGGTGGCGACCAGTCTCGCCCCCTCATAGAAATCCAGCTGGTAGTCGCTATTGGATATGCGATACGAGCCTGAGTTACGAGGGGTGACTCTCATGTTGGAAATTAGTTTCTGGACGTTTTCAGCCCCTTGTATCTCTACAGGGGAATCTCGATGACGGTCGTGCTGCCGTTGATCAGAAATCGTGCTGAGGGAGAGTCTGTCGGCGCGGACAAGTCCGGCCCGGAGGGCGTCCTCCCATGAGGCTTGCACTGTAGAGGCAGGCCTTGCCTTTTGGAGTGTCGCAGCCTCGTTTTCTCTCGTAGCAGGAGGAGTGTCGAGGACCCGAACGTCGCGGAGGTAGGCAAGATTTCTGCCATCGGGGAGATACTTGACTGGGGTGCTGGATGCCGAGATAAGGCGGAGTTGCAAGCACCCGGAAAGCGGGCGTAGGTCGGTCACCGCCGTGGAATCCACTTTAAATACCCGCAATTCCGGCATTGCGGAGACAAAGTCTATGGAGTGGAGATTCTCCGTTCTCCGAAGCTTGAGGAACTTGATGCCGGATAGCCCGGCGAGCTCATTGACAGACTCCAGAGAGCCTCCGGAGATACTGAGATTGACGAGATCGGGATTGGTGCAGATCGAGGACAAATCGACGCTCTGGTCATAGAGTCGCAGGTCGAGAAAGTGGAGCTTATTGTTTCCCTTCAGACTGCCGATCTCCTTCAAGCCCGTGACTCCCTCACAGGAGATGGACAGGTAACGCAAATCGCTGGGGAGCTCGGGAAGGAGGCGGTGGTCTTCTCCATCATATCGGTAGTCGAGGCTCAGGGCCGCCCGATGCCAGTCGAGGCCTTCCGTTTTGAGGATTTCATGCCAGTCCGCGGCATCGGTATTAATGAGTATACCTCGGATTTGAGAACGCTCCTCCACCGTCATGGCGGCAAGAGGATTAATGAGGGCCGGCTTTGCGCCGGGATGGTCCTGAGATTCAGTGATTTTTACCGCCACACACCGGGGAGGAGCTTTATCGATACGGCAGATGAGCTTGGTCTTATCTACTCCCCCAAACTGGAACTGATAATGTCCGGGAAGCCCCAGCACGAAGGGGAAGGGCCCAACCCGGCCAATATCACCGGGAACAAGGTCGCCCTTACGAGTTCCGGCGACGGGAAGAATGCCGGGGTCGAGAGTGCTCCCGTCCAAAGAAAAGCGATAATCCGCGCCGGATAAAAGGCTGCTCCCAAGCAGGAAAATGAGCAGGGCGATGCGTGGGATCATGGCGCGGCGTTAACGGTTTGCTGGAACATGATGCAAGAGAGTCCGGGATACCGCGTCTCTCTCATGGTCATACCAATAGGGGACCGGGAAAATCCTTCTCTGAAGGGAAGTTTCCCACCAGCCGAGTGGTGGGCGAGGGCTCCTAGAATGCGAAGATCAGATAAATGACAAGGACGATAGCGATCAGGCTGATTCCTACTGCCTTGGCATGCTTCCAAGGAGTGAGGTCGACGACCTTTGCATCCTGTTGAACGTATGGAGTAGAACGCCTCATGAACCCGCCGAGGATAAACTGGAGAAGCAGGAGGACGGCAAAGACCGCGCCCATATAGTGGAAGCCGGAGCGGAAGGNATCGATCATCCAACCTTTAGAAATGACTTGGTTTGTCTCCGGGTCGAGGGCTTCTGCCCCTCCGAAAAAGGTGCCGAGCACCATAGCGGCAAGTCCTGCCACAATTGTGATAACCGCAGTGGTTCCATTCGCGGTTCGGTTGAAGAAGCCGAAGAGGACTATGGCCAGAAGTGGGATGAAATAGATTCCGTTGAGAGACTGAAATTTTTCGAAGAGACCATCAACATTAAGGAAGATGAGGGGTGCCGCGATGACGGCGAGTACTGCTACAACAGCGCTGCAGATGCGTCCCGACATCACCAGTTGGTGCTGGCTGGCAGTGGGGCGGATGATTTTCTTGTAAACGCCGAGTGAGAAGAGAGTCGCACTGGAATTGAGCACCGAGTTGAAGGTGGAGAGAATAGATCCCATCACGACGGCTGCAAAGAAGCCGGTCAGCCAAGTTGGAAGGACAGTGCGTACGAGTTGTCCGTAAACCTCGCCTTGCTCCATGCTGGCCTGATCGATGCCCTTATTCGCAAAAACCTGCCAAGCGAGCAACCCAGGAACAACGAGGATGAGAGGGGCCAGAATTTTGAAGAAAGAGGCAAGAAGAACTCCCTTCTGGCCTTCCGCCAGACTTTTGGCTGCAAAGGTGCGCTGGATGATCTGCTGGTTGGTGGTCCAGTAGAAGAAGTTGAGAAGGAGGACTCCGGTGAAGAGGGTAGACCAGTGCAGGTAGTGCCCTCCGTCAGTAGCTACCGAACGCAGGTGTTCGGGCTTTTCTTCCTTAAGCTTGGCAAAAGCTTCCGAGACTCCGCCATCCCCGGAGGCCATCTGAAAGGCGAAAAAGGTAATCATCAACCCNCCGANNAGAAGGCCGAGGCCATTGAAGGTGTCAGAGACNGCGACCGCGCGGAGGCCCCCGAAGATTGCGTAGGCGGANCCCACTACCCCAATGAAGATCACGACCGCCCAGATTGTTCCGACCTCGCCGAGGCCAAGCATNTCTTCCAGGTTCAGCATTCCACCGAGTCCCTTGGCGCCGAGGAAGAGGACGAACGGAAGGAGAATCAACATGTAGGCTACGATGAAGATAAACGTCGTGAGAGCACGGGTAGCCGGCCCATAGCGTTCCTCCAGAAATTGCGGAACAGTCGCGATGCCCGACTTGAGGTAGCGTGGCAGGAAAAAGAGAGCGAGTACTACAAGAGAAGCACCCGCGATGACCTCCCATGCCATAACCGCAAGTCCGTTAGCATAGGCGTCACCATTTAAACCAACAAGTTGCTCGGTGGAGAGGTTGGTCAGGAGAAGGGACCCTGCGATAACTACGCCACTCAGGCTGCGCCCGGCCAGGAAATAGCCCTCTTCGGTGTTGTCGAGCCGTCCCCGGGTGAGGCGCCATGTCAGGAAGGCGACGAGGCCGGTAAAGAAGAGGAAGGAAATCACGGTTGGGGCGTCCATAGCGGTCTTAGTTCAGATTTTGACGGAGTTGATAGAAAGAGGGGACCGCAATTAGCGATCCCCCATTCTGCTGGTAATGATCAGCGGGTTGATTCAGGTGGNTACCAGGAAAACTTGCTTACCATGGTGTGAGTGTAGGTTTCACCTGGCTTAATAATGCAATTGGGAAACGCTGGGTTATCCTGTTTGTTGGGGGAGTCTGGGAACATCTGGGTTTCCAGACAGCATGCGCTGCGGTGCCCGTATTTCACTCCACCTTTCCCCGCTGTTTCTCCATCGAGGAAGTTGCCTCCGTAAAACTGCACGCCGGGTTGGTCGGAGTGGAGTTCCATGGAGCGCCCGGTCTTAGGGTCCCGGAGAATAGCGGCCTGACGCAGACCCTCACCATCTACGGCCCAGCAGTGGTCGTAGCCCATACCAAACTGCAGAGGGATGCTGGCTGCCTCGATGCGTTCCCCGACCACAGTCGCGGTATTGAAGTCGAAGGGGGTGTTGGCTACCTCCGCGAGGTTGCCATCAGGGATAAGATCCTTGTCGGTGGTGAGAAAATACTTGGCCGGAATGGTAAGAATGTGATCGTTGATCGAGGTGGTTGGATCCCCGCTCAGGTTCCAGTAAGCGTGCTGGACAATATTCACCGGGGTGGCCTTGTCGGTGGTCGCAGTGCAAGTCCATTTCAGTTCATTACTGTCATTGAGGGTATAGCTTACGGTAACCTCGAGGTTTCCGGGATATCCTTCCTCGCCGTCTGCGGACGTATAGGTGAGCTGGACTCCTCCCTCAATCGCCTCGCCTTTCCATAGAACCTTGTCGAAGCCCTTTTCTCCACCGTGCAGATGGTTCGGTCCGTTGTTGACGGCCAGCTTGTCATAAACTTCACCGTCGATTTCGAACTTTCCGCCCGCAATCCGATTGCCATAGCGGCCTACGGTTGCGCCGAAGTAAGAGCTGTTGGTAAGCCAGCCGGCCAGATCGTCATAGCCGTGGGTAACGTCCTTCNCGTTACCGTCCTTATCCGGGACTTCCAGACTTGTGAGGATTGCGCCATATTCAGTGACCTTTGCGATCATTCCGTTCTTGTTACCGAAGGTGAAGATCTTCACCTCAGAGCCATCTTCGAGCTTACCGTAGGATTCCACTGTGGTTTCGTTGCTTGGGTTGGAGTCGGCGCCCTTTCCTTTGCCNTCGTCCGAGCTGGGACTGCAGGCGGTGAGAAAGAGACTAATGAGGGAGAGTGATGTGATTGTGTGTTTCATTCCAGTGCCACGTTTCAAAGANCGGACGAAATGGATGGGCTGTGGTCAATGGGTTATTGGTTAAGCGATATTAGGCAACAAGGGGGAAGGACGCGAACTTCAGTGTTTCCAGCTATGAACCGTCGTATTCTTGGTTTTCGGGGTGCCCGGGCGGAAGACGGAAATTATTGGTTCGGAAAGGGTATTATTGTTGAGCCCAACCCGGGAGAACCCGGAGGAGAGGTTCCAGATTCGCGGGAAGACAGCTTGAAATGAGATGCAAGGTGCGATCCCCTGAGGGCAGAATGAAGTTCATCCTCGCTCTGGATCAGGGAACTACGAGTTCACGGACCCTGCTTTTCGACGAGGGGGGCAGGGTGATGCGCTCGGCCCATAGGGAATTCCCTCAGTATTATCCTGAGCCTGGGTGGGTGGAGCACGAACCGGAGGAAATCTGGACATCCCAACGAGAGACTCTTGAGGAANTCGTAAGTGAAACGAAGAGAGGATCTATCGCAGGATTGGGGATTTCCAATCAGCGGGAAACCACCATGCTCTGGGATGTTGAGACAGGCGAGGCGGTCTATAATGCTATTGTGTGGCAAGACCGTCGGACTGCGGAACGCTGCAGTCAGTTGAAGAGTGATGGCAGGGAGGAAGAGGTCANGCAAAGGACNGGATTGCGGTTAGATCCGTATTTCAGCGCNACCAAGGTAGANTGGATTCTTGATCATGTGGACGGNGCGCGGGAGAGGGCAGAGGCGGGAAAGCTCTGNTTTGGAACGGTNGACTCATGGCTCATCTGGAANCTCACCGGAGGGGCGGTTCATGTGACCGATGTCTCTAATGCCTCCAGGACCAGCTTGTTCAATATTCATGCTCTTGCGTGGGACGAATCTCTTCTTGAGATATTCCGGGTTCCGAGGGCGATTCTTCCCAAGGTAGTCGACTCAAGTGGAGTCGTAGGCGAGTGGCGGGGTATACCGATCGCAGGAATGGCCGGTGATCAACAAGCCGCACTCTTCGGTCAAGGGTGCTTTGATCCCGGGATGGCCAAGAGCACCTACGGGACAGGGTGCTTCCTCCTGATGAATACGGGCGCTGAGGCAGTGTGCTCCAGGAATGGTCTTCTGACCACGGTAGGGTGGCGCATTGGGTCCGAGGTNAATTACGTGCTTGAGGGTTCTGTCTTTGTGGCAGGGGCGCTCTTTCAGTGGCTCCGGGATGAGCTTAAGATAGTAGCGAGTGCCAGCGAGCTTGATGCAATGGCGGCTACGGTGGCGGATAGTGGAGGATGCGTTGTTGTTCCGGCATTTGCGGGACTGGGTGCTCCTCATTGGGACCCATACGCGAGGGGAGCAGTATTCGGTCTGACGAGGGGAACTTCGCAAGCCCAGCTCTGTCGGGCTTCTCTGGAGGCAGTGGCGCTACAATGTGTTGAATTAATCGAGTGCATGGAAAGAGATGCGGGGATGAAGTTACGGGAACTGCGGGTTGATGGGGGCGCTTCGAGAAGTGATCTCCTCATGCAGATTCAAAGTGATTTCCTGCAACGAAAAGTACTACGCCCGAGTCATGTTGAAACCACTGCGTTTGGGGCNGCGGCCCTGGCTGGGCTTGCCACCGGAGTATGGAATGATCGCGAGAATTTTCGNAATCAGTCGGAAATTGATCGGTGTTTTGTCCCTTCAGATGGAGACGTCGCCGAAATAAGGACNCGCTGGAACCGTGCGGTNCAAAGGGTCAGCGGCTGGGAGGAAGACTCCCAGTAAATACGATCCTCGAGGATGGCTCGGGGAGAATCAGTCCTTCCGCTTCAGCTGCGGAAAGAGGATGACATCTCGAATTGTNGGAGCGCCGGTGAGAAGCATGATTAGGCGATCAATGCCAATTCCGATTCCTCCTGCAGGCGGCATGCCGTGCTCGAGTGTTTCGACGAAATCCTCATCGATTTCCTGAGCCTCCCCACCGCTTTGCTCCTCNAATCTGGTTCTCTGAGAGTCGGGGTCGTTAAGCTCCGAGTATCCGGGGGAGATTTCCTGACCGTTGATGATGAGTTCGTAGACATCAATGGTGCCTGGATCCGCCTCATTGAGCTTGGCGAGCGGGATCAGCTTGGCGTCTACATGGGTGACGTAACAGGGATCGAAGGTGTGCTCCTCCACAAGTTTTTCAAAGACCTGCTGGGTNACCTCGTAATCCTCGAGCTCAGCACCGATCTCCAGTTTGAAGTCGGTCTCAGCGCGGCTTCTCCGCTCGTCGGGGCTGAGGTCAAACCAGTCCTTGCCGGCAGCCTCACAAATAAGTTCGCGGTAAGGCCGGCGTTTCCAGGGCCGGGAAAGATCGAGGGTTCTTACGACCTCTCCGTCCTCGTTTTTATGTTCGATCTGCAGGGTGCCAAAAAACTTTTGCGCGAGTGAGCACACCAGTTCCTCTACCAGCTCGGCCATTTTCTCAAAATCCGCGAATGCCCAGTAAGCTTCCAGCATGGTAAACTCGGGGTTGTGCCTCCTCGAGATTCCTTCGTTTCGGAAGTTTCTGTTTAACTCAAAAACTTTGGGAAACCCTCCTACCAGAAGCCTTTTGAGATAGAGCTCGGGAGCAATACGCAGGGTGAGTGGCATATTGAGCGCGTTATGGTGGGTCTCGAAGGGCCGNGCCGCAGCCCCTCCNGCGACGTCCTGGAGCATGGGGGTCTCAACCTCAAGGAAGTCCCGTTCATGGAAGAAATTTCGGATTTCGGCCAGCATGCGGGACCGGAGCACAAAAAGTTCAGCACTCTCCGGGTTCGCCATGAGGTCAAGATGCCGTTTGCGGTACTTGATCTCCCGGTCGGCAACCCCGTGCCATTTGTCAGGCATGGGCCGGAGCGATTTCGAGAGGATCTGCAGAGAGCCTACCTTAACGGTAGGTTCACCCTTTCCGGTTGTGAAGGTGACGCCCTCAATTCCGATCCAATCTCCCCGGTCGAGTAATTGCCAGATTTCCCAGTCTTTCTCGGAAACGCCCTTTTTGTTCAAGTAGCCTTGGATACGGCCATGCACGTCACCAATTACGAAGAAGACCGATTTCCCCATATCCCGGATAGCGAGGATTCTGCCAGCTAGTCTGACCGGCTGGTCGTCAACGAAAGTCTCCTTGAGCTTGAAAGCAGTGGTGTCGGTTTCGAAACGCCTCCCGAAAGGGTCGACACCGAGTTCGCGCAGGCGAGCAAGCTTCTCCCGCCGAATGGCGATGAGTTCGGATTCCGAGGATCCTGGCTCTGGCGGGCTGCCCGGTGAGTTGGATTGTTCTTCGGTCATACAATGCTAGGGAGTCTTGAGCTTTCAAGATCGGCGCTCGATCTGGGGTCAGGGAAAGCGGCGATCTTTATTTGGATGAGAGGTGCGGGGCAGACGCGGTAGGAGGCGGGCTGAGGTTGCCAGGAGCTTCTGCCCACTGGGTTTTCCTCTCATGGGCGCAATTTTGCGAGGGCGAAAAGCCGCCAGCAGGCAGAAAATGGTCTGAGAGGGTGTGAAACCCTAGGAGACAACGTCCTTAACGACCTTGCCGTGGACATCTGTAAGGCGGAAATGCCTGCCCTGGAACTTGAAGGTAAGTTGCTCGTGGTCGATGCCCAGCAGGTGCAGGACGGTGGCCTGAAAGTCATGAACGTGAACCTTGTCGTGCACGGCGTTGAAGCCGATATCATCAGAGGCTCCATAGGTGATGCCGGGTTTGACGCCGCCTCCAGCCATCCAGGTGGTGAAGGCGTAGGGGTGGTGGTCGCGGCCCCAGCCTTTGCGGTCCTTCATGTTGCCTTGGAGGAAAGGCGTGCGGCCGAATTCACCACCCCAGATGACAAGGGTCTCATCGAGCATGCCGCGTTGTTCGAGGTCTCGGATGAGACCGGCACTGGGTTGGTCGGTGTCCTTGCACTGGGTGTAAAGCTCAGTGGTGAGAGAGCGGTGCTGGTCCCAGCCCGCGTGCATGAGTTGGATGAATTGAGTTCCCCGTTCGGCAAGGCGACGGGCGAGGAGGGCGTTACGGGCGAAGGTGCCAGATTCGTGGACGCCGGGTCCGTAGAGGTCGAGGACTTCCTGTGGTTCGTCCGAGATATCGGCGAGTTCCGGTACGCTGGTTTGCATGCGATAGGCCATTTCGTACTGCGCAATACGGGTTGCAATTTCGGGGTCGCCGTAATCCTGATGCTTCATCTCATTGAGGCGGCCGATGTCGTCGAGGAGTTCACGCCGCATGGGTTTACTCATCCCGTCGGGATTGGAGAGGTAGAGCACAGGATCGGTGGCGGGGCGAAACTTTACGCCTTGGTGGCGAGTAGGCAGGAACCCGGAGCCCCAGTAGAAGTCGTAGAAGATCTGTCCGCAGGTAGTTCCTTTGCTGACCGAGGTCATCACCACGAAAGCGGGAAGGTTGTCGTTCATGGTGCCCAGTCCATAGCTGAGCCACGCCCCCATCGTCGGTCGCCCTGGCAGCTCTGCGCCGCTCATGAAAAAAGAGATGCCTGGGGCATGGTTCACCGCATCGGTATGCATACTCTTTACGAAACAGACCTTGTCCGCTATCCCGCCGATGTGGGGCATGAAGTCGCTGACCCATGCTCCGCTCTGGCCGTATTGCTTGAAAGGTTCAACTGGAGCCAGGAGGAGCTTGCCGTTAGCATTACCGGTCATGGTGCTAAAGCGTTTGCCGCCGACGTAACTCTCTGGCACCGGGGTGTTGTGGAGTTCCTTGAGTTTGGGTTTGTAGTCCCAGAGGTCGCAGTGGGTGGGCGCGCCGTTTTGAAAGAGGTAAATAACGCGCTTGGCCTTAGGGGCGATTTGGCGGATGTAGTCGGGAATTTTTTCGTTGCCCTGAGGGGCGGCAGAGAGGCCCTCCTTGCCGAGGAGAGTAGAGAGGGCGGCAGTGCCGATACCGGTAGCGCTCTTTCCAAAGAAATGGCGGCGGTTGATGTTGAGCTGGTGTTGGGTAAGCGGATTCATCGGCGTTGGATCGGATAGGGCTTAGCGGTTCGTATGAGCCAAACGGGGCCTATTCCTTGGTGAGTGCTTCGTCTAAGTTCAGGATGCCGAGACAAACGGTGGCGAGGGCTGCGTGCTGAGGTTCAGAGAGTTCGGACTTTCGGGGGGATTCGCCGTTCTTGAGAAAGTTGGCGGCTGCGCCGGGGTCGGAGGTGAACCGAACTTGGGCACGGTTGTATATATTCTCGAGGATCTCTTGTTCTTGTGCGCTTGGGTCGCGGGCTACTACGAGCTGGAAAGCTTGTGCGATCTGGGCGGCGGGCTTGCTGTTCTCGCCGGCTGAGGAGGCAGCTCGGTCTGCAAGGGCGCGGGCAGCTTCGACGTAGGTAGTGTCGTTAAGAGTGCTGAGGGCGTGGAGAGGCGTGTTGGTAAGGCTTATTGTTACCGAGCAGGTCTCGCGGCCAGGGTTGTCGAAGAACATGGGCGGGGCCGCGATGCGGCGCCAGAATGAGTAGATACTGCGACGATAGAGGTCGTCGCCCTTACCACGGCTGTAGCGCTTCTTGCCGAAGGTGGCTTCAGCCCAGATGCCTTCGGGTTGGTAGCTGTTAACTGGAGCGCCGCCTTTTTTATCGACGAGGAGTCCGCTCGCAGAGAGGGCTTGATCACGAATCATCCAGGCAGGCATGCGGTAGCGGGCCCCGCGGGCGAGGAGGCGGTTAGCGGGATCGGCTTCGAGAAGTTCGGCAGAGACGCGAGAGGATTGACGATAGGTGTGGCTGTTAACCAGGATCCGAATAAGTTGCTTCACATCCCATCCGCTTTCCTGGAATTCGACGGCAAGGTAATCAAGGAGGCGTGGGTGGATTGGCACCTCGCTTTGGACCCCGAAGTTTTCGGGTGATTTTATGAGGCCGATGCCGAAGAGCTGTTGCCAGAAACGATTGACAGTGACCCGGGCGGTAAGGGGGTTTTCCCCGTCGGTGAGCCATTGCGCGAGGCCGAGTCGGTTTTGCGGGAGGTCTTTGGAGAAGGCGGGAAGGGCGGCTGGAGTGCCGGTTCCTACTTCTTTGCCGCGCTTGTCGTAAACGCCGACATCCAGGATGTAGGTCTTCCGTTGCTTGCTCATGTCCTCCATGACCATGACCTTGGGAAGGCTTCTGCGACTGGAGTTGAGTTCGTTCTCTTTATCAGAAATCAGCTTTTTGAGTTCGTTATGACGAGGGACCGATTCGCGATGAGCAGTTGCGACGAGGTCGCTCTCGGCCTTACTGCGTTTACCAGGATCGACGGCAAGGGCATCCTGAAGGCGGCGTTCGCCGGTGGAGAGTTTGGCGTCAGTGGTGGCGCTGACGGAGAGGCGGAAACGGCCTAGGTTGTGGTTGGCGTGTTGGGAGTCGTGACGCATCGTGATAATGATGGATGCGTGTTCGGGGACTTTGATAGGATTGTCTAAGTGGAATATCGCTTCGTGATCACGGGTGATCTGGTTGTTCTCATAGACAGCCCAACCGGTGTCGGATTTGCCATCGTAGGTTTTGGTGATCTGGTGGTCGCCTTGTTCGTAGGAAGCGATCGCGGACTTAAACTTGGGATGGATCGGATTCCCTCCCAGCGGTTGGACCCTGATCTTGAAGTCCGTAAGGACGAAGTTACCGCTATCAGAGCGTGAAAGGTAGCCCTTGGTCATGCTCTCGTGACGGATAGCCTCGAGGCGGATGCTCGCAATGGTTTTGAGCTTGGTTTCAGTGGATAGGTTGTAGACGTCGTTGTTGGGGTTCTCGCCAGTGGCTAAAATTGATCCGTCTGCGAGGACCTCGAGCCTTTGTTTCTCAGCTTTGGCTGAGTTAATGGAGAGAGCGGACCAGTCGAGATCTGAGTTTCCGGTGCGGCGTGATTGTTCCCATGCTGGTTGTTTGGTAGTGAGGTCCTTTGCGAAGCTGGCGAAGTCCTCACGGAGGGTGGAGATTTCTTCTAGGAGAGCGGTTTCTTCGGCTTTGCGTTCGCCGGTTGCGATGGAGAGTATAGGAGGAGTGCGGGGGTCTCTGCCGCTGCCGTTGACGGGCGTCTGGTTAAAGAAGGCGGAAAGCCTGTAGTATTCTTCCTGAGTGAGGGAGTCGTATTTGTGGTCGTGACAGCGGCAGCAATTAAAGGTGAGGGCGAGCCAGACGGTCCCGGTGGTTTCCGTCATGTCCATGACGTAGTCCACGCGGTTTTCTTCGGGGATGCGTCCGCCTTCACCATTAATGGGATGGTTACGGAGGAAGCCGGTGGCAAGGCGCTGTTCCGTGGTGGCGTTGGGTAGGAGGTCACCTGCGAGCTGCCAGATGGTAAGGTCGTCCCAGGGAATGTTTCGGTTGAACGCGTCGACGACCCAGTCCCGCCATGGCCACATGGTACGTTCGCCGTCGCCTTGATATCCGTTGGAGTCAGCGTAGCGAGCAGCGTTGAGCCAGGGCCACGCCATTCGTTCGCCGTATGAGGGATCCGCGAGGAAGCGGTCGACAAGGTTCTCGTAAGCGTCAGGAGCGTTGTCGTTGAGGAAGGCGGTGACTTCTTCGGGAGTGGGAGGGAGGCCGCGGAGATCAAGAGAGAGGCGGCGGATAAGAGTGCGTTCATCGGCAGCGGGAGATTGTTTAAGGCCGTCGCGGAGGAGACGGTGGGCGATGAAGGCATCGATCGGATTTTTAACGGTGGCGTTAGTAGGTTGGGGGATGTCGGGGCGTTGAGGAGCAATGAGAGCCCAGTGTTCTTTGTATTCCGCTCCTTCTGTGATCCACCGGCGGATAAGCTCCTTCTCCTTCTCGTTGAGTTTGAGGTGGGATTCGGGAGGAGGCATAACGTCATCCGGATCGGTGCTGGTGATCCGCTGCCAGACGAGGGACTCTTCGGGCTTGCCGGGAACGATGGCCTGGCTGCCGTCGCGTTGGGCAAAAGCCCCTTCCGGGATATCAAGGCGCAAGTCTGATTCGCGGGTGTTCTTATCGAAACCGTGGCATTTGAAGCAGCGGTCGGAAAGAAGAGGGCGAACATCCAGATTGAAGTCCAGAGGCTCCGCAGTGACTGGTGCCACCAGGTGCAGGGTCAGGAGAAATAGGAGTGATGGGTAGCGGGAAGACATCCGACAGGGAACTAGTAGCCTAAATTTGGAAATTCCTCAATAGCACGGGTGAACCATAAAGCTGTTCAATTCATGGTTGCTGATTACGTTTTTTGATTGCTCCGGCGAGCGGGAAGGGTTTGGCATTCGGGTGCTATGGATCGTGTGACTATTCTGTTTTTCGTGATTTCTCTCCATTTTTCCACTGTCTCGGATGCACAGTGGCGGCGTCACATTATTGATGACTCTTCTAGCGGGGCTGACGGAGTTCGGGTTGAGGATGTCAATCGGGATGGATACCTCGACCTCACTACGGGTTGGGAAGAGGGAGGCCTTGTGCGAGTCACGATGAATCCTGGGCCTGCGGGGGTGAGAGAGCGGTGGCCCTCGGTGACCGTGGGCAAGGTCGCCTCCCCGGAAGATGCCGTATTCGTTGATCTGGACCGGGATGGTGCAGTGGATGTCGTGAGCTGCTGCGAGGGCTCGAATCGGAGCGTTTTTATTCACTGGGCTCCGAGAGAGAGGGAGCAATATCTCGAGGCGCAGGCGTGGACCACCGCATATTTTCCTGCCACGAGGAAGAAGCAGAGCTGGATGTTTGCTTCCGCTCTTGATGTGGACGGGATGAATGGAGTGGATCTTGTGATCGGATCCAAGGGATCGGATGCTTCGGTAGGTTGGTTACAGGCCCCGAAAAACCCACGGGTGCTGACGGATTGGAAGTTTCATCCTCTTTACGACGCAGGATGGATCATGACTATAGCTCCCCATGATCTCGACGGCGACGGAGACATGGACATCGTTCTATCGGACCGAACGGGAAGCGCCGCTGGAGTGAAATGGCTCGAGCATCCAGGTCCGGCAGTTGCTGCGGAAGGCGGTCGCTGGAAGGAGCACGAGATTGGGTCAAAAGGGAAAGAGGTTATGTTCCTCAAGATAGCAGACCTCGATGAAGATGGTCTCGATGATGTGATTTGCACGAATCGTAATGGGCATATGGACTGGTTTCGGAGGAGATCAGGCAAAATAGTTGCTTGGGANAATCNTGCCTTTGANNTGCCNTTNGGGNTGCCACTGGGNAAATCGCTNGCNGTTGGAGATATCNATCTNGATGGNAGNGTTGANGTGGTAAGTACNAATCGGGGAGCCGAACCTGCNAANTGNGTGGCNTGGCAGACGTGGNGAGAANCTCCGACTGACCGCAAGTGGAAAGAGAATGATATNGGTGGNANCGAGGGNTCCAAATTTGACCTGATCGAATTGATNGATCTTGATGAGGATGGAGATCTCGATGTCGTGACCTGTGAGGAGGTTGCCGGGCTTGGNTTGATNTGGTANGAAAACCCAAGCAGGANACCCTAGAGCTCTTCCTCCCAGCCTCCNTCCAGCGAGTCTGCCGTGTTTTCCTCNGGAACAGGGGGCAGGAGGTCNTCCCTCTCGAGNAGAAGAGGCAGGGAGAGATCTTCAAGAAGGTCGGCCGGAGTCTTCATCAGGACNCCAAGCAGCGGCACGATTCGNTCCAGTTCTGCAATAGCACAGTGAACCATGGATGAGACAATGTCCGCGTCAAAGCGTTCTCGNTCGAAAAGATTCGTGATNCGAAAAACCAGCTGCTGACGGTCGATGTCGAATTCGAAGCTNCCGAGGGTCAACTGCTTGTTGGCCCGCATCATTAGCTCAAGAGTTGCNGCGAGGTGAGTGGGCTCAGAGCTCAGGGGGCATTCNGCNACGATGGANANGGCNTTGAGTTGCGCGAACGCCTGAGCGTGTAGCTGNATGTGAGTATGATGGGCTTCGAAGTGTGCCTCAAGGACCTCCCGNCCTTCGACGGGTTCGCAGTGCCATCCCTGCTGGCCAAAAGCCTGAGCTACGGACTGAAGCTGAAGAGAAGGAGGTGATTCCATCAGGGTTATGAAATTACGTGCCTCAAAAGTTCCATTAAGGNCGNAACTGCAAGCATCAATTCCTCTTCTCCNTAATACCGCTTGGTATCATTCCCTTTTTCCTGACTCTTTGGTCATTCGTCCNTCGATAGCGCCGGCTAGCAGTTCGCGTTGTCGAGGAAGGAGAGGTTTTAATGATGCGATGANTCCGGAGGACTGCTCTCCGGAGAGGTGGATGACGAGCCTGTTGAATTCATCGATTCCTGCCTGCGAAATCTCAGACCAGTAAATAACCCGNAGGTTCTCCTGCGGATTAAAAAATGGGAAGATCTCGATGCCGAGAGGAGTCAGGATCAGGTATGCATGGCGGATGCATCGGAGGGANANCCGANAAAGNATAACGCTNAGGNAGGCNGGAGCGAGAGNCCATAGGTANGNCAGCGGAGCGGTNCCAGTATTCAGGTAAAANATAAGCAGGAAGACCGATCCGCCTCCCGAGACGGCGGCAAGGATAGCAAAAAAACCTGCTTGGGCACCCCGGGTAAACCGGATCTCCTNATGAGGCTCGCTAATATTCTTTGGGCCGCTGACCATGNTNTTGAGNTCNTTCAANTCCCGGATTNATCATTCTGGGTGAAGGTCNGGNTATAGTTTTTGAGANNCTTCTCCNCCTCAATCAANCGGTAAATNTTCTCTTTNCGATGAATTTTTGGAGAATCGGCNTGGAAGCCTTCGCGTATTTCCTCTCTGTNAGAATCGGAGAGNTAGCCTNGTCATGGNNTAGCCGNGCGNTGCGGCTTNAGACGGTATAACCGTCCCTCCAGTGCGCCATTCAAGAGAGGAAGAGAAGAGNCCTGACTCCCTCCGAAGGCGGCTGCGGCATCGTGGTTAGCNGTATAGATTCCNGCTGATCCTTCCTTGAGATGAGAGCGAAGGAAGGTNCCCAGATCACGGTAAAGCGGCACGATTTCAGCTTCGGTCCCGCTGCGAAGGCCGTAGGGAGGGTTGCAGACAAGAGCACCAAANCCCGGTCCGGGNTCAANATTCTGGAATTTTCCGCGCCTTAGCTGGATTGGGGATTTGGGGAAATACCTTTCCCGTATTCCNTCCATTGTCGCNCCTGTCCTCGGGTCGANCTCGATTCCGAGCAAGCGGAGNCCTTCCGGGTGAACTTCACGTGNCTCNAGCTTTCTTTTCTCGGCAAGATGCAGANCCTCATCGTAATCGAGNAGCGANTCGAAGCCAAATCCTCGATGGAGATTNGGAGCAATTCCTGCCGCCATCATCCAGGCCTCAAACAGGAGNGTTCCTGAACCACACATGGGATCTACCAGGGGAGAGCGACGGTCCCATCCTGAGAGAGAGAGAATCCCGGCAGCGAGGTCTTCCTTCATGGGGGCCTCGCCATGTTCGATCCGGTATCCCCTCTTGAATAAGGGAGTGCCCGACATGTCGAGAGCGAGGGTGGCCCGGTGTTTCTCGAGATATACCACGATGTGAACGTCCGGGTCTCTTTTTTCGATAGAGGGACGAACGCCACCGCAAAGCTTACGGAAGGTATCGGTGATGCCGTCCTTCACGCGGTGGATTGCGTAGCGGGTATGAGTGATCTTTGGAGAGTGGCCTTTGACGTCAATCCGCAGGCGGGCATCCACTGGGAAAAGTTTGTGCCAGTTGGTTTTCCGGGACTGGTAGTAGAGCAGGTCATAGTTGCGGGCATTGAAGCTGCGGATGGGGCGCAGGACATTTAGTGCTGAACGCAATCCCATGTTGGCTCGGTAAAAGCCCGCTAGATTTGTGATAATCTCGACGGCTCTCTTGTGTCTCGCGACTACCTCGATATCTAATTCCCTGAGCTCCTCCTCGACTACTCTTTCCAAGCCTCCGCGGCACAGGACGAAGCCGGGGAGTCGGTCCGGATCAGGAGCCGGTGTTGGTGCGGGCATAATTCTGGATTTGCTGGGAGGGGGATAACAACGGCATGATACGGGTTTATTGTTGTTCTCGCGAGTCACAATCATCTTGCCAAAAAGTGAGGTCGAAGAATCAAGGAATATGCGATGATGAGGAGCCGGGATGTCTATTTTTCCTCGTCGGGGATTCTCTCAATGTGCAACAAATCCTCCTACATATGATTCCTCGATTAGCCCAAGGCCTCCTGATCATGGCGGGAGCCTCACTTTCACTCGCTGTGGCCGAGCTGGAGAACTTTGATCGCCTTACTTTTCATGGGGCTCCAAAGTCTCTGTCTGCTGAGGCCGTCACAGAGGATTGGCCCAGGTTTCTGGGCCCAAGGCATGACCTGCACTCGAAGGAGAGTAGACTACTGAAAGTCTTTCCTGAGGAAGGTCTGGCAAAAGTCTGGGAGGTCAAGCGTGGCTCCGGGCATGCGCCAACTGTGATCTCGGGTCGCCGGTTGGTCATGTTCCATGTTCTTGACGGGAAAGAAGTCATCGAATGTCTGCATACAGAGACGGGTCGTAGATACTGGAAGTATGAATATCCGGTTCGGTTGGGTTCCAGTTATGGAGTTGAGGATGCGCCAAGATCCGGTCCGGTGATTGATGGAGAGTTCGTCTTTGTAGTAGGTATCCGGGGAGATCTGCACTGCCTTAGACTTGAGAGTGGAAAATTGATATGGAAAAGGAATCTTGAGGAAGATTATGGGCCGGCCCCCTTCTTTTTTGGACGTGGTGGATGCCCCCTGGTTCAAGGTGAACAACTCATTATTAATGTTGGTGGCAAAATTTGTGTTGGGGGATTTGATAAAAGAACAGGGCGTTTATTATGGAGTACAAAGCATAAGTGGAACGCTAGTTATGCTTCTCCGGTCCCGGCCGTCCTGAATGGGAAGAAGCGGGTCCTGGTATTCACCGGGGGAATGGTTGATCCTCCGACCGGTGGGTTGCTCAGTATCGACCCCAACAATGGAAGGGTTGATGACTCCTTCCCCTGGCGGGCACGGATGTTCGCATCGGTGAATGCGGCGTCCCCTGTGGCGGTGGGCAATGCCGTCTTTATCACAGAGAGTTATACTGAGGGAGGAGCTCTTGTTGAGGTAGCTCCGGATGGCGAGTTTCGTATGCGCTGGAAGGCTCCGCGCTTTGGGAGTCAGTTTACCACGCCGGTTTTTCATGAAGGGCACCTTTATGGAGTCAGTGGTACTGCAGGAACAGAGATCGTCTGTCACGAGGTTGGGACCGGTAAGGAAAAGTGGAGGGATGGGATTGATCTTGCGAATACCCGGCTGGGAAGGGCGAGCTTGCTCCGGGTTGATGGGGCCTTTCTTTGCCTGGGAGCCCAAGGGACTCTTCTCTGGCTCGATCTGTCCCCGGGAGGGGCACGAGTTCTTGCCAAGACACAACTTTTTCGAGCACCTGAAACGTGGGGGGTCCCCGCCCTGAGCCGGGGATTACTTTACGTCAACCAGAATGCATTCGGGTCAAGACTGGTTTGCTATGATCTCCGTGGGCAGTAGGCTGATTCCGTCGCTTCAGTTGAATTATAATGGAAATCAGTTAGGGTTGATCATGTCTACGCGATTGATCAGCAGGCTGAGCATCGGTGTGATCCTGGCTGCGATTGTTTTCTTTGGTGCCCAGGTCGGGTATGCAGACACAAAAAAAATTGCCAAGGTAGAATTCGATGAGGCGAATCTCAGTGACTTGATTTCCTTTTTGCGGGAGGGATCTTCAGGAACGGTTCGCAATGTTATTGTCGATCCCAGAGTCAATCGTGAATTGAGAGTCAGTCTTCGCCTTTACGATGTGACCAAAGGAGTAGCCTTTGCCTACGCCGCGGAACTCGGAGGTTTTGATTATCGTGAGGACCGGTACGCTATCCGGATAGTGCCACGGAGTGTAAGTGCTAGGGTCAGGCCTTTCCTGAAACGGGGGAGTCCGGTCATCGCACGACGGCTCGCTGAGATCAGAATGCCCAAGGTTGAATTTGACGAGACGGATCTTGGGCAGGTAGTCGAAGACCTGGTCGAAGCGACCCGCAGGCTAGACTCATCGAAAAAAGGAATCAATATTCTCCTCGGGCCCGGAGTAGACTCTTCCTCTCAGGTGACGTTGCAGCTCCAGAATATTCCAGTGGGACAGGTCCTGAACTACATCGCGGAATTCTCAAAGCTCAAAATCCGGATAGATGGCAATGCGATTCTCTTGCTGGATCGGAAATCAGGAGGGAAGTAAAGGCGGGCTTCGAGAAGGGTCCCGATTTCCTCATGCAGTGATTCCTGGGTAGCTTCGGTGAAATGCTTTTAGCATGTGCTCTCCGTAGAGAATTGGCTCAAGAGGTGAACTGTTGGAAGTGTCTCTCTCAAAGGGCGGCAGAGAGTCCAGAGAAAGAGGATTCACCATTGTATCGAGATCGGGCTCAAAGAAAAATGGAATAGAGTATCTCGTGGAGTGCCCCCGGGGACTACGGACTCGATGGGGCGTAGCCATGAAGTAATGAGCAGTCCAGACCTCCAGCATATCCCCCAGGTTTACAACGAGGGAATCAGGCCTGGGAAATGCTGTAATCCACGTTCCGTCAGTCCGACGTATTTCGAGTCCGCCTACCTCGTCCTGAGCGAGAATGGTCAGACAACCAAAATCCGTATGGTCTCCAATTCCCTGCCCGGTGTGGCAATCTGGCTCGACTGGAGGATAGGCGATGAGTCGGAGCATGCAGTGAGGCGGAATAAAATGACGGGAGAAAGTGTCCTCCTCAAGGTCCAGACACAGGGCCAGACTTTTAACGAGGTTTTCGCCGATACGGCCAAGCTGCTCCAGATAGGATTCGCATGCCTCGCGGAACCCGGGGTAGGAGTTAGGCCACTGGTTAGGCCCATGAAGGATATGATGTTCTTTTTTCGAATGTGACGAAGAGCGTTCGAATCCGAGATCGAGAGTCTCCTTATGGTCGGGATTTCCCTGTGTTTCTTCCTCATCAAGAACGGAATAACCTCGAAAATGCCTCGATCGGCTGAGGCGAATCGCATTCTTTTTTGCTGCTGGAAGCGCAAAAAAATCTCGTGTCTGGTCAAACATGGTTTTGAGCGGCCCAGCTGTCAGCTCCGGATAGCGGAGATAGAAAAATCCGATATGGTGGCAGGTATGCCTCAGACTCTGAAGCAGAGAAGGCTCGCGTGAAAGGATATCACTGTAGTTGAAGGTTGGAAGGTCCCCGGCCATCAGCCGCGAGTATTATGAGTATTCCAGGCCAGTCACGTAGAAATAGAGGCGTATTCTGAGCGGTTCAAAAAAATCGCCCGGATCCATTGGAGCCGGGCGAGAGGTAAGGCGGAGAAGGTCGTAGAGTTCGTTTGCTCAGACGGATCCGAAGGCCTCCTTGATTACTTTTCCGCGATCCCCTACGAAGAAAGGTCGACCACCCATGGCGTGAATCCTTTTTTCGACCGGAAGCCCAAGAGCGTATGCGACAGTAGTATGAAGATCTTTGGGCTCGTAGGACTCGGTTTCGATGTTACTTGCAACTGCATCGGTCTTTCCGATTACCTTGCCCCCTTGCACGCCGCCTCCTGCCATCATGATGGAGAAAGCCTTTGGGAAGTGATCCCTTCCGCCTCGACCATTTACCTTTGGGGTTCGACCGAATTCGGTTGTGAGCACGACCATGGTGTCGTCCAGCATTCCTTGGGATGATAAATCCTGGAGAAGGGCGGCAATTGGAGCATCCATGGCGTTCGTCCGGTTGGCTGCGGTTCCTGCATTTCCATGCTGGCCATCCCAGCCACCAAGCTGGACTTCTACGTATCTCACGTCGTTTTGGACCAGTCTTCGAGCTAGGAGAAGGCCTCGGGCGAATCGTGAATTACCGTAGAGATTTTTGACGCTGGCCGACTCTTTGTTGATGTCAAAAAGTTCCGTGGTCTTGCTGTCGAACAGTTTCACGGTTTCCTCGTAGAAGTCAGCGTATGACTTGACTTCATCGTGCGGGAATCCTTTCGCGAAAGACTCCCTGAAGGTCTCTGCATACTTCAGGCGCCGTTCGAATTGGGTCTTATTAATCTTTGGCAGAAGGTCCTTAATGCCACGGCTGGGATCTCCGATCGGAAGCGGACTGTGGTCTGGGCGAAAGAAGCCAGGTCCTGGGTTTCCTCCCCCGACTACCACACTGTCTGGGACGAGCTTGCTGCGGCGTCCGAGGAAGTATTGAGCCCACGATCCGATCTGCGGGTGAGAGACACCTGGTCGACGGGCAAATCCGGTATGCATGAGGTAGTTGCCACCTCCATGATCCCCTGTCCTCGTAGTCATACTCCGAACAACCGCGAACTTGTCTGCCTGTTTGCCAAGTTCGGGGAGAAGATTGGAAATCTGGACGCCATCTGCATTAGTTGCAACCGGCTGGGATGGGCCTGAAATTCCACTTGTGGTCTTGGGATCAAAGGTGTCGACATGAGTCATACCTCCAGACATGTAGAGGAAGATGACGTTCTTTGCGGTGGCATGAGAGGCAGGATTGAGAACCTGGCTCTCTGTTGCTCCGGCAATACCCGGAAGGATGGATACTCCGAGGGTGGAAGCGGCAGCCCCGGTCAGGAAGTTTCTCCGGTCTAATTCGCCGAGCTTATTGATACTGTCTTTCATGGCTGAGGGATCGTGGGTGGGTTACTTGATAAAAAGGAATTCAGGAGTGTTGAGCAGGGCCCAGATGAGGTCGGAGAAGACCTCCGGGCCGCCTGAGCGCAGCTCCTGGTCGAGGAGGTGTTGTTCGCTGCCGATTGCTCTTCGGCTGAGAATGCTAATGAAGGCGACATCCGCTTTTTCAAAGTTCGACCGAAGGTTCTTCATTTCGAGGAAGATTCGAGAGCCCGGCTGGGTCAGAATTTCGGTCGCATATCCGTTCATCAGTTCCATGACCTGCGGAACAGATCCTTTGAGAGAGCTCGCATTGATTACAAAGGTTCGGTCCGACTGGCCGAACTTACTGAGAAAATGTGCGGGATCGGAAGGCTGGGGGAGTTCTGAAGCGCGGGCGAGTAGAAGCTTCCTCTTCCGAGCCTCCTCCATAAAGGCCATCATCATCTCCTCGTCAGTTGGCCCTGTTGGTTTCTTGCTGAGGGCGGTTTGACCAAAGGGCTTTTCTCCCTTGGGTGGTTTTGCGTTAAGAATTGAGATGCCTGCGGCGTTTACGAGGCTCTGTTCTGGCTTAAACTTATTGAATTGGTCTACCCTGGCTACAAAGTCTTTTGGAGCGCCTGGTGATTGAGAGGCATTGATGAGCTGATTGTAGCGCCGGCCCGAATCCAGCTTAAATTGATTAGGGTCCTCTACCATCAGAGTGATGAGAGAGTCCCAGACCTGTTCCGAAGTCATTCTCCGCAGGAGGGGGCCAGGGAAGTAATAGGGATCGGTAATGTTGACTTCCTTCCTGCTGGCCAGCCGATTGTAGGCCTTGGTGTTGACGATTGCCCATGCGAAGGCTTTCAGGTCGAAATTGAGGGAAATCATTTCCTCGGTGAGGACTTTGAGGAGGTCAGCATTAAGGCTTTTTTCTGGATCAATATTATGAATTGGCTCGGCAGCTCCCCGGCCCATGTAGCGAGCCCACATCCGGTTGGCAATATTCATTGCGAAGCGCTCATTCTCGCGAGAGGTGAGCCACGCGGCGAGGCGCTGGCGAGGGTTGAGGGCCGCAGCGGCTGAGCCGTTCTCCTTACCGAAGAGAATCCACGGGTCTACCTTGTCGCGGGGAAAGCCATCCTCATACTGGTAGTTATCGGGAAGTCTCATTGAGCGGTCCGCTACAGTATGGACTCTGAGCTCACTGGCGCGGCTCATGTCACGGAGAGCGCGCTGATAATTACCGACGATATTGTTGATGCGTCTTTTTTGCTCTTCGTTGCCTGGATCAAGTTTTTGAGTGGTCGCAATGTAGGCCTCAAGCTCCTTCTTCTTAGGCATCTTGGCCTGCTGCGCCTTCCCCTTGGTTTCCAGATCGGCCAGGTAGGCCGAGAATTCATAGTATTGATACTGCGTCCATTCTCCGTCGGGATCATCGTGGCATTGTGCACATGTGATGTTCGTGCCGAGAAAGACCTTTCCCATGAAAGCAACGTGATCGAGTTTCATTCCGTTGTCGCGGAGGTGATAGCCTACGGCGGGATTATCCCAGATTCGTCCCTCTGCCATTACGATTTCCCTCACCAGCTCGTCCCAAGGTGTATTGGTGTCGATCTGCTCCTTCATCCAGTGGATAAAGGCA
Organism: Roseibacillus sp.; assembly: GCA_002729275.1. Lineage (GTDB taxonomy): Bacteria > Verrucomicrobiota > Verrucomicrobiia > Verrucomicrobiales > Akkermansiaceae > Roseibacillus_B. The sequence continues at coordinate 27,334 of PBTP01000031.1, forward strand.
TCGTTTCGTAATACCGTACCTGGGAATGTGGTCTGGATCCGAAGGAGTTCGGCAAGGTAATTGTAATTGTGACTGGCGTAGTCCCAAGACTTCAGGAGTTTGATCACCAATTCCTGACGCTTGTTCTTATTGCGCGAGGTCAGGAAATCCTTTGCCTCGTCGTAGTCTGGTATGCGGCCTGCGATGTCGAGATAGACCCGGCGCAAGTACATGTGATCGTTGAGCCCCTCATTATACCGCAAATTTTGCTTCTCCAAGCCGGCATCGATCGCCGCATCGATCCGCTTGACTGCGAGGGCCACGAGGTCGGCTTTCCCGGTCATAGCTCTCTTCCGCACAAATTCCTGATCAGCTTTTGAGAGAACCTTAAGGGGGACGCTGACTACCTTGTCGCCCTCATCCAGCCGGATCTTCACGATTCCGCTGCTCAGATCTCTAAAACTACCCTTAATTGGCTGACCGCTGGAATTGATCCATGTGCGCCCGGAAACTGTTGGCAGGGACAGCAGGGTGATAAGACCAAGAACAGAGAAAAGCCGGAGAGACATGATGGGAATAAGCATCCGGAGGTTAATGCGGATCTTCGAATAGATACGAATTTCACAGCCGATTGTCTATCTCATTGAAGGAAGAATGGCGGCGCTGCAGACCCTACTATTCACGCTCGACCCAAAATAACCGGGAAGATTTTACCTCAAAGCGGTCAGAAATGGAGTTGCTTTCTCACTCCCAAGCGAATCGTTCTGGAGAGGGGCGTAGGGCCTTGATTCTTTTTTTTGATGTGCGGGCGGCTCTCTTTTTGTTTGCTGGAGTTGAACATGCTCTCAAGTCCCCGCTTCCTGCTTCTCCTGTTTATAGCCCTGAATGGATTCGGGTGTATGCCGCGGTCTGGGGAGGTGCCCCCTATTGAGGCAAGTCTTCCTCTTCCGGTGGGATCTGGCGATACGGAGGGCATCCAAGCCAAGCCCAGCTATGAGAATGCTCTTCAACTTTCTGACTCGGTTAAGGTTGGGATGCCTCAAGGGGTAGTCGAGGCTATGTTCGGCCCTCCAGACAAAGCTGGCTATAAGGAATATGGACGAGCGGCTGGTTCTCCCTGGCGGGCGCTGGTCTGGGAGTGGGTTTTTCAAGATGCAACTCCTCCGCGCGCCCTTTCCATTGTGTTTCAGCAAGATGGATCAGGCAGTTGGCGCGTCAATCACGGAGACTGGCCAGAGTAGCATTTTATTGTTGGGGAACAGGAGCCTCCAGAACAGTAGCTCCATTGGTTTCGTTCATGACCAGAATGCTGAACTTAAGGGCGCTGCCGATGTCACTCGTGCTCACACTGGCGTAGTCGAACTTACCCCTGAGATCGGTGTATCCGTCCTTGTAGAATTGCGGTCCGGCATCAGTCAGGGCGTAGATCTTGACGTAGGTGGCCGGCAGTGGCCGATTGTCACCGCTATGGCGTACGGTGAGAATGCCGTAGCGTTCACTGATCACGGTATTCAGCTCATTGGAGTAAACCGCGAGTGAGCGTTTCTTTCCTCCTCCGATCACCTCGATGAGAACGTTTTTGGACTGGTATTCGCGGGGGAGTTCAAAATTGTGGGAGCGTTTGCTGTCGGCGAGTTGGAGGCGCTCGGACTTGTTGGGGCGGACTACGGAGAAGCCGTCACTCCCGCTGGATACAAATGGATTAGTGCTGAAGAGGAACTCCAGATCCATTTCGTAGTAGTTGACCTGAACGTTAGTGATCTGCTGGTAGTCAACCGTTACCAGTGATCCATCGACCCGGAGCTTCAGGGAGGGTTCCGAGGCAGCTAGTCTGGCCTGCTGCTGGTCTCTGTCTTCTTCATTCGTAATCTGTGGACCCTTGCCCTCGATTTCGTCTGCCTGTGCGATCACATTGACGAAGCGTTCACGCCAGCGGTCCACTGGGTGCCCGGCGTATTTCACGGCAATGTTGCGGGCTTCACCCGGTTTGGCTTGGTAAAAAGCGCTGTAGGCGCGGAAATAGTCGTATTGGATACGAGTGGAGAGACCTTCTGCATCCACAGTTTCCAATCTTCGCATGGCATCTTCAGCTCGATCCTGCAGGAAGAGGTAATAGGTGGTGCTCAGCTGGTCAGAGGAGTCGAGGCTGGGCTTCTGGCTGAGAATGCGCAGGAAGTCCCGATAGTGGCTGCGGATATGGCCATTCAGAATCTTGCGGGTTCCTCCCACGGTATGAGCGCGATTGTTGACGAGGGGCTTGTATTCGAGGTGCTCGTAGGCGCGACGGGCGATGGGATCGATGGTGACAAGCTCACTGGTGAGGTAGTCACCGCACCTGTTGAGGTAGCGCCCGTCCACCAGAAGAAACTGGCGGGCGATGGGCACGTGACCGTGGAAGAGTCCGTAGCTGTAGAGTTCGCGGTGGTATTTGCCCCTGCGGTGGAGAATCTCAAGGGCTTTCCCGAAGAAGTCCCTGCTTTCCCTGCAGCGCCAGGCGATCTGGAGGAGATTAATGTTGTGAAGATTTCTCTTTGAGANGTAGGCGAGGACCTGCTCCTCGGTTCCCCATTGGCTGACGTGGACCCAGGAACTCTCATCTACCCGGGAGGGCTCGCTGACGACCTTGAAGGTGAACTTCTCGGCGTGAGCTATGACGGAGCCGTTCCGGGAGACATGGGCCGGGTAGCATTGGTAGTTNCCGGGAGCCGGGAAGTAGAAAAAGTAATCAAGGCGCTTGGTAGTGTAGGGGTCGAGGGAGATGCTGCGTGTGGCTGTGGCGCGGTGTCCCATTAATGGCATGGCTCCCTCGGGAATCTGGAGTAGCGCGTCTAGTTTCTGCCTCGAGCTGGTGGGGTTGGTGACCACTACCTGGGCACCGTAGACCACGCTGGCTATGAATTCATCGGTGACGAACTTGTCGGTCTTCTCACCATTCTCGATCTGGTGCCGGTCTCCGTGACGAAAGTAGCTCTGACTTACCAGAAGAGGAGGGCGNTTTTCTGCCAATTGGGCTTCCTTGATTTCACGATGGAAGGCAATAGCGCTGTCCCCAGCGGTAAAAACCAGCTTGGTGCCATCAATTTCCGTGCTGCTCTCTGGTGAAGCGAAGGGCAGGTCAAGGACGGCAAGTGCGAGGAGCGTCTCGTGAAGGTTTCGGGAGGCTTCTCCCAAATGCCTTGAACCGAAGGGTGTTGCTTTCTCATTCCGGACGTAGTCGAGCCAGAAACGGCTTTCGGCAATGAGGTCATGGGTGTGGGAGCCAATGGGCAGTTGATAGTAATTGGTCTCTGCCCATTCCTTGGTGGTCTCCACGGGTCGGTAGAGTGCGTCTACGTTCGCGGTGGTAAGGTCGGATGAGGCATACGGGTCGCTGGCGCCTTCTTTAACGCTTTGGCTGGTCTTGCGGCGATCGTTGAGGAGTTCTTGGGCCTGCTCAGCAGCAGCTTGGATGTTGTCCTGTACGCGTCCCAGTAACTCAGTTTCGAACACTGAGTCGGGACCATTNCTTGGAACAACTCGGGACAAGGAGTTTGCCGCCAAGCTTCGTCTCAGGGACCCATTACGGAGTTTTTTGGCACTACCCTCTCCTGCTCCAAAAGGATCGCCAAAATCTGCCGGGGAGGGCTCGGGGGCAGAGATTGCTTCAGCGTCCTTCTGCAACGAGAGTGTAGTTNGATCCAGGGCTGCATTCAGTTCGCTAAATTTTAATCCGCCGGTGGCGAGTGCTCCATTAAAGAGCTGGCTGGAACGGTTGAGATCGGGNGGGCGGAGGGCNAGTCGATCGCGAAAATCCCACTGCGTGCTTTCGAGGCGGTCCTCCGCGCGATGAGCGAGAAGAATGCGCTCNACCGAATTGAGGCGTTCGTATTCGAATGGTTCGAGGTAGGGGCGGAGTTCGGCCCCCAGCAGGAACTTGTCGATAAAGGTCTGGTCGCGTTTATTGGTGAGGAAGGGCGCAATCACTGCTCTGAAAAACCGGGGGTCTTTTTTCCAGAGGAAGAAGTTTAGTTCATGGCAGGCGAACTGGGAATACTTGAGGCGTTTTTGCTCTTCCTCGAGATTCGGCCAGTTGAGAATGAACTCAAATTGCCGCAGGGTTGCGTCCTCCCGGACAGCAAGGAGGTAACTGTAAGCACTGGAAAGATTCTCAAAAACCTCAAGACGCGCGGTGCTCAGGTCTCTGATCTCGAGTTGCTCGCCTTTCTCGAGCAGGGTGACGGAGTCCTGTTCGGTGAAATGGCGATCCGGGTCGAGGGCCTGGCGGAGGCGCAGATCCGCGATTTCGGTTGCTCGTTCTGGCAGAGAAATTTCGGCGTAGCTTGCGCCATGATGATCGAGGACGAGGACATGCACGTGTTGGCGGTCCCCGAAGGCATCGAGGTCAATGGAAAGCCGGCCGTTCTCGTCAGGTTGCAGGTTGGTAAGACTCACGGGGCCATTGACGAGGAAATCCACATTGCTTCCGCTCGGGACGTTCTCCCCGGACTGTTCGTTCCGAGCAGGCTCGGAAGCTCTTTCAGCCTTGGCCGCCTGGCCCGTCAGGGCTCGATTGTAATCCTCGCCCTCCATGAGGATTTCCCCTTCGGTTCCAATCTCACGCAGAGCCCAGGGGTTAAGGATGATTTCTGGGCGCTCGAGCATGTTGCCAGGTAGCTTTCGGGCGTAGCGGCGCTCGAGGACGTAGCGGAATTCATCGCCTATCTTGCGGCCACTGACGTAGAGGCTTGGCAGCTGGCCGGGGGTGCCGCTGAAGAGTCCCCCGCGGGGGGCGTGGGCGAGAAAATCAAAGAGGTCGAAGTCTGGCAGGAAGCGAGTGGCAATAATGTGCACTCGGGTGGCATCGTCAGAATTTNCGACCTGGACTTCCAGGGACTTGCCCTCGGCGGAGAGGCTCGTCAAATGCGAGGGATTCCGTTCGATCAGCTCAAGGGTCCGGGTGCCATTAAAGATATGCCCGTTGGCCACCGTCCCTCGGGCGACCCGAAGGGTAATGGACTGGTTGCTCTTCTTGAGAAGGAGGCGGTAGTCGCCTGATGCAAGGTTGCCGGTAACGAGGAAGCCGTCCTTGAGAGAGAGAGCCTTAAACGCATCTGAAATGATTCCGGTCTTGGAGATGGCATGGAGGGCTAGTTCTCTCCGGGTCAGGCCTCCAGTGTAGGGAATTCGGATGTTCTTGCCGGCCGCGGCATGAATGACCCCGGGGTTCGTACGACGGGNGCGGTGAAGTTGCCAGACGCGCTGGTGGTTATCAGAGGTTCGGGCGGTGATGCTCGTGATGCCATCAAGGGAGCCCAGTTCCACTCTGCCGGATGGATTAGTTTTCAGAGTGAAGCTCCGGGAGTTCTTAAAATTGGGCCGCTGGATCACGATATTGAGATGGTGGCCTGTAACGGGTTCTCCGCTGCGTCCGAGAAGCTGAACGATGTATTTTCCATCCACTCTGCTCAGGAAAAGATCTTTGATCCGGTCACTGCGAAGTTGTCCATTGATCATGAAGGTCTGGTTGGCGGAGAGCTCGATTTCCTTCTGCCCCTGGCTAGCCATTTTGGTCGTAGCAACCAATCGTATATTGAGGCTGGAAAGGCGGTCAGGGACCCGGATCACGTGGGTAGACTCCCGGTCTGAGGCGATCTTGAAGTTGTTTACCGTGCTGGTAGTGGAGACCCCGTCGAGATCAGTTGACACAAGAACAAGGCGNACCTTCTCAAGCCTTGTGAGCGAGATAGGCTGCTCTGCCACGGTGAGGGTGGGGCGGACCATGATGGTGGCCTTGGCGCCCGGACGCAGAGCCTCGCGCTCGAGGCGAATACCAGCGTGGAGATTGTAGGATTCTGACGGGTGTTGGAAGTGGGCAAGGCTGGCGAAGCCGCCCGGAGTCTCGATAACGGGGCTTCGCTTGCCAGGTTCATTGGAGAAGGGGATGAGGCTACGTCCCTTTTCGTCACAGCCATAGCGGCGGCCTCCAAACCAGATGGCACTGCCAGCGGCTGGTTTGCGCGCTTCATCGAGGACGGTGATTACTTCGCCTCCGCTGGTCGTAGCGGAGAGGAGGTGAAGCTGGCCCTTGCGAATGACGGCCCGGCTACTCTTGCTNCCGCCAATGAATTCGACGATCCATACCCCGCGCCGGTTTTCGATCTCGGGAAACTCGAAATCACGGGCGACGCGGCGCTGTGGGGCATCCTGGTATTCGAAGGTGCGTTCGTGGTTGGTCACCAGTCCGTCAAGAGCAAGGTCAGTGCTGATCTCGGCGCCGTGCCTAAGATAGTAATTGAGGGTGTTCACCTCAAAGACCTTCACGATCAGGGTCTCCACGTTCTTGAGATGAACGCGGAGCCTGACGTTATCGCTGATGCCGAAGTGCTCGGGACTGCTGGGAGCAAACTCGATATCTACCCGGTCCTTGAGGGCTTGGAACTGGCTGGGGCTCAGCAGGGAGGCCCACCGCTCGGGATCACCGACCCCATTGACAATCTTGGCCTCNGCAAAGACCGACTTGAGCCAGTTTNCCCTGAAATAAGGAGCATAATCCTGATAATCTGCGGATTCCCGGAGAAAATGAAGGAGATAGTTTCGAACTACCGGTTCGTCAGTGCNAATGGGAGCCAGTCCGGTGATCTTACGGAAGTCCTGGCCGAGATCTGCGGGGTGACGCCAGAGTGCGCCCTCCTTTCGAGTCCAGTCCGGATGTATATAGGGTGCCCGTCGAGGTAGCTTGACGTAAGTCATGAAGCGGTTGGCATCATGAACTCCCTGGGAGTAATCAAAGACCAGACGCTGGTAGAGAAGGTGTGCCTTCAGGGAATTGAAGGAGGGTCCAAGTTGAGAGGCAAACTTCCAAACACGTTCCAGATAGGATTTGCGAGCTTCTGGCTCAGTCGCTGGATTGACATCAGAACCGGGGCGTAGCTTGGCGAGGTAAGTATGAACATAGTTTACGTCGAGCAGGAGGCCCTTTCTCTCACCACGTAGTTCGTCGAGTTGGGCGATGGTGAGTGCACGATGAATATTGAACTCGCCGAACCCTCGGCTCTCCGGGGTTTTAAGGTCCTCCAGAATCAGAGTAACCAGTTCAGGAAGGTCAGGGTTATTAGCGCGACTGAGAAGATCACGTTTTTGAGTTCCGGTAAGGGCATGCTCGCTGGCAAGGAGGTCGAAGAATTCATCAGGATTGATGTTCTGCAGGGTGCGGGTGCCCTGCAGGGCATCGGCGAGAAATTTTCCCCATGAAGTGTCTGCCTCTTTGAGGGTCGAGGAGAATTCCTGAGCTCTGGCCTTGCCTTCCTGTTGATGGTTAAACTGCAGATTCAGTTCACGCTGAATATGCTCCAGTGATTTCTTCGGATCGCGAGAGTAATTGAGGAGGGCTTCCCGGTTAAGAATGAGATTGCGGAGGCTAGACTTTGGGGAGCGTTTGAGCCACTGAGAGAGGACGTCAGCAAGTTGCCTCTCTTCTCTGGTGTTCTGGTAGTGAAGGGCGTGGTAGTAGTAGTAGTCCTCGGTTCCTGGAATGAGTTTCCTGAGGGCGTCTTCACGATCTTTGGCCAGAGCAAAATCCTCGATAAAGCCGATCTCCTGCTGGGCGCCCACCGAGGCAATTAGGGCTGCGAGAATAACTGGGATAAGGGCCGCAGGGTGGTTGAAGCGAGGTAGTTTGTTCATGAGCGTACCGAGGGTATCAAGATGGGGTGCACGTGATGATGGGCGTGGTCAAGAGGGATGACCGCTAAGGAGAGAACACCTTCCCGGGATCTTTCTTAGAATTTTAACCCGGCACGCCACCCTGTATGCTCCAATCGGGGGAGATCATCCTCAGGAATAGGCGAATAAAAGTCACTTTGTTCGCCGGTTCCCATTAGTCAGGACCCCGGATAGTAAAACTGACCAAGAGCCCCGGTTCTTTTGAACAGAGGGCGCCAGCAATAGCTCAGGGCCATCGATATGGCGGTAGGAAGGACTACGAGGAGAATCAGCAGAAAAGACTCAGGTATCCAATCGAGGGGTTGGCTCCTGGTAGAGCGGAGAAAGAGCGCAAATGAGGGGATAATAAAGAGAAGCAGTCCGGGCAGATTCAACAAGAACCAGGGAATGGCAGCTGTCCACCATAGCGGAGAGCCGCTGGATACCAGAATCATGACTGCCATGGCGGCTATGAACCGACATGCATTGAGATTCAAAAGGAGGCTGGAAACCCGTAACATATGTGGGGTGAGACTCCCGCCCAACCCTCCTTATTCATTTCAATTCCGCCAGTTTAATAAGGAAAGCATGCTCCAACGCGGTATCACGGAAGCGGGCAAAGCGACCCGAGGCCCCTCCGTGGCCGGCCGTCATGTCAGTCTTGAGGAGGACGGGATTACTCCCGGTGGATCGGTGGCGGAGGCGGGCCGCCCATTTAGCTGGTTCCCAATACTGGACCTGGGAGTCGTGGAGCCCCGCTAGGATCAGAAGGGCCGGATAGTCAACTGCCGCAACATTGTCGTAGGGCGAATAAGACAGCATGTAGTGGTAGGCTTCCTTCTCGGAGGGATTTCCCCACTCATCGTATTCGAAAGTGGTGAGAGGGATTGTGTCGTCGAGCATGGTGGTAACCACGTCTACGAAGGGAACATCTGCAATGAGACCCCGAAACATCTTGGGACGCATATTGGCTACGGCTCCGATGAGGAGCCCCCCCGCGCTACCGCCGCCTGCGAACAATCGAGCCGGATCAGCATACTGTTCTCTGGAGAGATGCTCAGCGCAGTCAACAAAGTCCGTAAAGGTGTTTTTCTTTTTCATGAGCTTCCCATCCTCATACCACCTGCGTCCATGTTCCTGTCCGCCGCGGACGTGGGCGATGGCATAAACGAATCCACGGTTGATCAGGCTCAACATAGTAGTCCGAAACCCAGCCGACATGCTTGAGCCGTAGGAGCCGTAACCATAGAGATATAGGGGTGCAGTCCCGTCCCGCTTCACACTCTTATGGTATACCAGCGAGATGGGGATTTTCGTGCCATCCCCGGCAGGAGCATCCAACCGCTCGGTGCGGTATTCGTTACTGTTAAAGTCGCCCAGGACCTTTTGCCTCTTGAGAAGAGACTTTTCCCGTGTCCTCATGTTATAATCAAAGGTGCTGTCGGGAATTCGCATCGATTCAAAACTGAAACGGAGTGTTTCCGTGTCCATTTCAGCGTTTACCCCGAGTGATGCCGAGTAGGCGGGTTCCTCGAAGTCGACCTCATGCCATTGTCCCTCTGCATTACGGATGCGGATACGATTCAGGGCATTGTGCCGCTCCGTTACCACCAGGTAATCCTGAAAGACCTCGACGCTGCTCAGGTAGACATCGTCACGCGAGGGAATGACTTCCTGCCAGTTTTTCTCGGCAGTGTCTTTTGCGGGGGTGCTCATCAGCCTGAAGTTGGGAGCCTCCTTGTTAGTGCGGATAAGAAACTGATCGCCAACGTGGTCGATGCTGTATTCCAGATTGCGCCGCCGGGGGTTGAAGATCCGCGGTTTCTCACCCGGTTGATCCGCCTCAATGAGGAGAAATTCGTCTGATAGAGTCTGGCTGGATCCAATTACTATAAAACGGCCTGACTTGGTCTTGTAGACGTAGCATCGGAAGGTTTCATCTTTCTCCTCAAAAACTAAGACATCATTCTGCACCGGAGATCCCAGAATGTGTCTGTAGACTTGGTAGGAGCGCAGGGTTTCGGGATCTTGACGGGTATAAAAGACCGTTTTGTTGTCATTGGCCCAAGCGTGGTTACCGGTCACGTTTTCCAGCTTGTCGGGAAGAATCTCTCCGGTTGTGAGGTTCTTGAATTGGAGGGTGTAGATGCGGCGGCCCCGGGTGTCGGTCGAAAAGGCAACAAGCTCTTCGTTACTGCTCAGTTCTCCTGTGCGGTGACGGTAGAACTCATGCCCTTTGGCCATGAAGGGGATATCGAACATGATCTCTTCCTTGTCCGTTCCAACGCGCCGACGACACGAGAGGGGGTAGGAGTCGCCCTTGCGATAGCGTCGATAATACTCATAGTTTTTTTCCCGGTAGGGAACAGATGAGTCGTCCTGCACGATCCGTCCGACAATTTCATCGAATAGGACCTTCTGGAGGTCCTCTGTATCCCTGAGCATGCTGGAAGCATAGGCGTTCTCTTCCTTGAGGTAAGAGATGACAGCGGGATTATTCCGGTCCCTCAGCCAGTAATATGGATCATCGCGGGTGTGACCATGGGGAGCAACCACCTGGTATGGGATGCGTTTGGCGCGGGGCGGAACGGGATCAGCCATTAGAAGGGAGGGGAGAAAGGAGCCGAGGATGAGGAGAAACCGACCGGCGGGGTTCATGGCTGGACTGTAACCCCGGGGTCAAGTGGCGGGATCGGAGGCTTGTTACCGGAGGACCAGAGCGCTAAGGGGAGGGCAACAATCTTGTCTTGAATCAATGCCGAACCCTTGGACTGGAAAAGGAAACCCCTACACGAGGGAAGAAGTGATCGAGCGCCTCCAGGATACCCTGGGGCGGGGAGAACCCATTATCGCAGCAGGTGCGGGGACTGGGATCAGTGCCAAGTTTATTGAGAAAGGTGGGGCTGATCTTATCATCATTTATAATTCCGGTCGTTTTCGGATGGCTGGGCATGGTTCTACGGCGGGACTAATGGCTTACGGGGATGCCAATGCCGTTGCGATGGAGATCGGAGAGTTCGAGGTTCTTCCCGTTGTGGAAGAGGTGCCGGTTATCTGTGGAGTCCATGGGAGCGACCCCCGGCGGCGGATGTGGCATTTTCTCGGTCAGGTTAAAGAGATGGGTTTCAGCGGGGTGAATAACTTTCCCACTCATTCGATCGTGGATGGAAAGTTCCGGCAGACTCTCGAAGAGACTGGGATGAGCGTGCGGAAGGAAGTTGAGATGGTTGGGTTAGCCCGCCGCATGGACCTTTTTTCCATCGTCTACGTTGGTTCGCCAGAGGAAGCCCGGGACATGGCAGAAGTTGGTGCCGATGCCATTATTGCTCATGTGGGGACGACCATCGGAGGGTCGATTGGAGTCGTGGAGGCGACCATGACGCTTGAAGATGCGGCGGCGCGGACCCAGGAAATTATCGAGGCAGGGAAAACTGTAAGGGACGATGTGATCTACCTCAGTCATGGGGGTCCAATCTCCAAGCCCGAAGATGCCGCCTACATCAACGAGCATACTGACGCGGTAGGGTTCGTGGGGGCCTCGAGTCTTGAGCGGATGGCAGTAGAAGACTCCCTCACCAGTCTCACGCGAGAGTTCAAGTCTATCCCAGTCAAGCGGAAGTAACCATGTCGGCTATCGCGGTTCTCGGAACTCTTGATACCAAGAGCGCGGAGCATGCCTTCGTGGCGGAGCAGATTCGGTTGCGAGGGCATGAGGTCCTTTTTATTGATGTTGGGACCGGCAGCGACCCGGGAGTGAGACCAGGAGTGTCCCGTTTCGAAGTAGCGGAGGCGGGAGGAATTGATCTGCAGCCGGTTCTGGATAGGAAGGATCGGGGTGAATGTGTGGCTGCAATGACGAGTGCCGCTCCCATCCTGCTGGCACAACTGGTAGAAAATGGAATGATCGGGGGAGTGATCTCACTCGGGGGAGGGGGAGGAACGGCCATTGCCACTGCAGCGATGAGGGCTCTCCCGATAGGATTTCCCAAGATCATGGTTTCTACCTTGGCGAGTGGAAATACCGCTCACTACGTAGGCACCCGGGATATTGTCATGATTCCCAGTATTGTAGATGTTTCGGGATTGAATTCGGTCTCCCGAACTGTCTTTACGCGGGCAGCGGGGGCGATCTCGGGAATGGTGGATAGCAAGGTCGATGTCAGTGATGCCCGTCCGATCATTGCTGCCAGCATGTTCGGCAATACCACCGATCTCGTCTCGATGGCTCGTGAGCAACTGGAATTAGCAGGGTATGAGGTGCTGGTCTTCCATGCCACTGGAACAGGGGGTAGAACTATGGAGGCTCTCATTGAGAGCGGGATGGTGGCTGGAATTCTCGATGTGACTACCACTGAATGGGCGGATGAAGTGGCTGGTGGAATGCTGACAGCCGGGTCCAGCCGTCTTGATGCTATGGCCAGGGCGGAAGTGCCTGCAGTCTTGGCGCCCGGATGTCTCGACATGATCAACTTTGGGGAGCGTGACACGGTGCCGAAGCAACTCGAGGGTCGCGCGATCTACCAGCACAACCCTCAGGTTACCCTTGTGCGCACCAGTGTGGAGGAGTGTGACGAACTTGGCAGGATTCTGGCTCGGAAAGCCAACGCAAACAAAGCGCCAACCGCTATCCTGATACCGGCCAGGGGGATCAGTTTAATCAGTGCCCCCGGTGAGGCATTTCATGATTCTGCAGCCGACGCTGAGCTGTTCAAAGCGATCCGCGAAGAGGCCGAGGTAGAGGTGCATACACTAGAGGTTGAGATCAACAGCGCGGAATTCTCCAATGCCTGTGTGCGAAAACTGCTGGAGCTGATGGAAGAGGGAGGCCCTCGCCCTTCAGCCTAGGGACGGGCTCGTTCTGGACAGGCCTGCCGATATGTTCCAAAGTGGGGACATGATAAGGTTGGTAGCAGTTGTCGCCGGCACAATGTCCTTGGTTTTCCCGGTCGCCTCCGCTGATAACCATAAGGAAAGCAAGGCCGAGGTCCTCTTTGACGGAAAGACCCTGAAGAGATGGAATGTCAATAAGGGCGAGGAAAAGTGGTGGAAAGTGGCCGATGGTGCGATCGAGGGGGGATCGCTCGATGAGCATGTTCCCCACAACACTTTTTGCGTGTTTGATAAGTCCTACAAAGACTTCGAATTGAATTTGAAGTTCAAGATCACGCCAGTGAAGGGCGGGATTAATTCCGGCATTCAGATCCGAAGCCAGCGTATCGCCAACCATCACGAGATGATTGGCTATCAAGCGGATGCAGCGAAGAACTACTGGGGAAAAATTTACGATGAATCACGGCGTCGGAAGGTCATCTCTAAAGTCCTTGATCCCGAGGCTCTCGCCAAGGCGGTGAAGGCAGATGGGTGGAATCATTACCGTATTATTTGTGAAGGTCCACGCATCCGCATGTGGCTCAATGATGTCGCCTGCGCCGACTATACGGAGAAGGACCCCGAGATTCCGCTTGAGGGGTATATTGGTCTTCAAGTGCATGGTGGAGGAACTCTCACGGTGCGCTTCAAGGATATCGTGGCGAAGGATTTGTCCCCTTTGAAAGCGGAGTAGGAATCAAAAGAGACGTGAGGGCTAATCTGAATTGTATTTGATGAAAATATTTCTGCTGATCCTATTTTTAGCCGTTGGGAGTGGTGCGCCGGGTAAGGAGAAGCCGAATATCGTTGTGATTTTCATCGACGATATGGGCTATGGGGACATTGGCCCTTTTGGATCTCAGCTCAATGATACCCCTCACCTCGACCGGATGGCGGGCGAGGGGCGCAAGCTAACGTCATTTTATTCGGCAGCTCCGGTTTGCACCTCTGCGCGCGCGGCTCTCATGACCGGTTGTTACCCCGGGCGGGTCGGATTGGCAAAGGGTTCAGGGCATATTGTCCTTTTTCCTGGTGACCCGCATGGTCTGAATCCTGAGGAGTGGACCATGGCGGAAATGTTCAAGTCCGCGGGCTATGCCACGGGATGCTTTGGCAAGTGGCACCTGGGAGATCAGCCGGAATTTCTGCCAACGGCGCAGGGATTTGATGCCTACTTCGGCATTCCATACTCGAATGATATGTGGCCTGCTCTGCGGCGCTTTCAGTGCCCGGATCTTCCTGTTCTACGAGATGCCAAGGTTGTTGATCTGGTCAAGACAATGGATGACCAGGCCAGGCTCTGCCAACGGTTCACGGACGAGGCGGTCAAGTTCATCAGGGGCAACCAGCAGAAGCCCTTTTTTGTGTATCTGCCTCACGCATTCGTGCACCACCCGAGGCTGGCTCGGCCCCAGTTCATGGAAAAGGCTGCGAATACCACGAAAGCCCAGATTGAGGAGGTAGACTGGAGCGTGGGTGAGATTCTCAAATGCCTTCGAGAGGCGAACCTGGCAGAGAATACAATGGTCTTATTTACGTCTGACAACGGAGGAGCCCGGGGGTGTGTCAATGCTCCCCTGCGAGGAGGGAAGGGCTCCGTGTGGGAAGGGGGGATGCGAGAGCCAACGGTGGTCTGGTGGCCAGGGACTATTCCTGCAGGGACCAGTAGCGATGAAGTGATGAGCACAATGGATCTACTTCCAACCTTTGAAAAAATGGCGAAGGCTCCCCGCAGGAAAAATAGCCTGCCGATTGACGGGAAAGACATCTCTGAAATCCTCCTGGGCTGGGATGGAGCTAGGAGTCCGCACGAGTATTTCTTCTATCACCAGGCTGATAACCTGCGGGCCGTGCGCTCAGGCAGGTGGAAATGTTTTCAGGATGGGAGGCTCTATGATCTTGAGTCCGATATAGGGGAAAAGAGAGACGTCGCGCAGCAGCATTCAGAGGTGGTGAAGCGTCTGCAGAGGGCTATGAAAGATTTTGATGTGGAAATGAAGGCGGCTCTCCGCCCGGTGGGATTCGTAAAGGACTCGCGGACCCTAGTGCCACGTGCCGGGGTGGAGGGTGAGGAGGCCTACCTGCCGACCCTTTCGTTAAAGCGCAAGTAGGGCATGGTTCCGTGGGGGCGCCTTTCCCGCAAGGATCTGAGGCGGAGGAGGGGGCGCTATCCTAACGGTTCAGGAAAAGGTAGCGGTGGTAGAGATAGAGCTCACGAAGTGTGAAGCGGCTGCGAGATTTCAAGGACTGGAACCGGGAAGATCTGGTGCCGGAGGGTGATGCTGCGATGCCCTGCCGCCGGGCGATCAGCACTCCACGCCTGAGGTGCCAAGGATCGCTTACCACAAGGGCGCTCCGAAAATTTTGTCGGTCTAGAATTTTCCCGGCTTCCTCCAGGTTCTGGATAGTTGTTGTGGAGTTTCCCTCCATGAAGAGGGCATGCTCCGGGACGTTGCGTTCGAGACAATAGTCACGAGCCACTTCGCCCTCTGAGTAGGGAGCTCCGGCGCCCTTTCCGCCAGTTAGGACGAGGGCACCAACACGGCCATCCAGATATAGTTTTATTGCGTGATTAAGTCGTTCCCGGAAGACGGGGGAAGGCTTGTCATGCCAGGCAGCCCCTCCGAGCACGATCGCGCAATCGGCCTGTCGTCCGTCATCCTTGAATCCGTAACGGCTGACTGCAATAACCTGCCAGATCAGATAAATGGCGAAGAGACCGGCAAGGCAGGCTGTGATACGTCGCAGGAATCGACGGGGGCCAGATTTTTTTTTGGCAGGCTGTCTGCTGGATGGGAGAGGTCCCTCCGGTTCAGGATCAGAGCCGCCGTCCTGATCTTTTGCCCGGAAAACACTCATCTTGATGGGGAGATCTTACCCTAGCTTGAAGCGATGGCTAGAAATCAGTCCGTTTCTGGCGAGCGATACCTCTCGGATCAGATTTCGGCAGGAATCGCCTCGCCGTGGCGATCTGAGAGTTCCGTCGCGTTTGGTCGCAGTGGGATTCTAATGGGCCTCCAGCCAGTTGTTTCCGGTCCCTGTATCGACTCTTACGGGAACGCCGTGGGGCAGGGGTAAGGCCGATTGCATGGCTTCGGTGATCAGGGGGGTCAAAATGCCCAACTCTTCTTCGTGCAGGTCAAAGACGAGTTCGTCATGAACCTGCAAAAGCATCCGACTTTGATATCCGCCACTCTCAAGAATGTCCTGAACGTGGATCATGGCCACTTTGATCATATCGGCAGCGCTACCCTGAATGGGGGTATTGATCGCCGCTCTCTCCGCGTTACCGCGAACGGTGGCATTCGCAGAGTTGATATCCCGGAGATGGCGCCGCCTTCCGGTGAGGGTTTCTACATAGCCTGAGCTCTTCGCCTCTTCCACTGTCTCATCCATATAATTCTTCACCCCGGGATATTGCTCGAAGTAGGTATTAATAATCTCGCCCGCATCGGCTCTGGGAATACCGAGCCTCTGCCCCAGGCCAAAGGCTGAGATCCCGTAAATGATGCCGAAGTTAACCATTTTAGCGGCACTGCGCATTGTGGGCTCTACCTCCCCCAGGCTGACACCATTCACCCGGGCGGCGGTTGCGGAGTGGATATCAACCTCCTGCTCAAAGGCTTCAATCATCCCCGGGTCCCCGGACATGGCAGCCATGATGCGAAGCTCGACCTGGGAATAGTCTGCAGCGAATAGAACGAAACGTCCTTCTCGAGGAACGAAGGCAGTTCGGATTTCACGACCGAGATCCGACCGAATCGGAATGTTCTGAAGGTTGGGATCGCTGGAGGCTAGCCGGCCGGTGGCTGCTACCAGCTGATGGAACTGGGTGTGAACACGTCGATCTTTCTCGGCAACCCACTCGGGAAGACGATCGACATATGTTGACTTAAGTTTGCTGGCCTGACGATAGGAGAGAACGTCTGCCACGAAGGGGTGTTTCACTGCCAAGGCGGTCAAGGTTTGCTCGTCAGTCCGGTATTGACCGGTTGCTGTTTTGCGTGGCTTTTCAACAAGTTTCATTTCGCCGAAGAGTATCTCTCCCAGCTGTTTTGGAGAATTCAGGTTAAAATCCTTCCCGGCCTGCTTAACCAGCGATGTAGAAAGAATATCGATGCGCTTCTGCATGGTTTTCCCGCAGGAAGCCAGGACGTCGAGGTCGAGGGCGATTCCTTCATCTTCCATTGCCACCAGAACGGGGAGAACTTTGGCTTCGATATCATAGAACACCCGGTGCTGCCCTTTCTCCTCCAGGTCAGGACGCAAGAGGTTGGCAAGCTGAAGTGTTACGTCAGCATCCTCGGCCGCATAACGGGCCATTTTTTTCACAGGGATCGAGGCGACGTCGAGAATGTCCTTTTCGGAAAAAAGGTCTCCTTGGGTGCTTCCCTTTTCCAATCCAGATGAATCGCTGCCCGTCAGGTCACTCAGCTTTATCGGACTATAACCTAGGAGAGACTCTGCCAGATAGTCCATGGAATGGCGCTGGTCTGGATGCAAAAGGGTGTGCGCGATAAGGCTGTCGAAGAAAGGGCCGGTGACCTCGACTCCATGATTGCGCAAAACTGCCAGGTCATATTTCAGGTTATGGCCAATTTTTTCGGCTGGTCCGGTCAGCGCTGGGCGGAATATTTCTAGGTCCTCCTTATCAGGTAGAGTCGCGTAAAAAGCGGAGCCCTCTTCCCAGCTGAATGAAATACCGAGAATTGTGGCTTTGAAGCGATCGAGGGAGGTGGTTTCAATGTCGAAGCAGAAGGTTTCCTGTTGCTCGAGGTTTGCAGCCAGCTCGCGGCGTCCACTCTCGGTCGTAACGAGAGTATATTTCGGATCGAGGTCATCAATCGTCTTGAGATCCGCGGTGAGGGTTGAGTCTCCCTTTTCGTCGGTCGTGACTGACGAATGGCCACGCCCGGTGGCAAATTCCTTGCCGAAGAGACGCTTTCCGAGGGTGTTGAATTCAAACTCGGTGAAGAGGGACTGAACCTCCGTGTCGTCCCGCCCCTGCATCGCAAGATCCTCGATGGATGGTTCAACTGGGACATCCCTTATAATGGTTGCAAGATTGCGGGAGAGTCTTGCCTGATCAGCATTTTCCATGATGCGCTCCCGGAGCTTGCCTTTGAGAGAATCTACATTTTGGAGAATCCGTTCTACCGATCCCCATTCAGCAATGAGCTTTTTGGCGGTCTTCTCACCGACTCCGGGAACACCGGGAATGTTATCAGACTTGTCACCCATGAGACCGAGGATATCGATTACCTGGTCTGGACGTTCAATTCCCCAGAGTTCCTTCAGACCGGGAAGGTCTATGATCTCGTGCTCCTTACCTTTTCTTCCGGGCTTCCACATGACGCAGTGCTCTGAAACGAGCTGTCCGAAGTCCTTGTCGGGTGTAACCATGAAGGTGTTGAAACCACCTTCTTTGTCCGCTTGGGTGGCGAGAGTCCCGATAATGTCATCGGCCTCGTAGCCGTCGATTTCCAGAATGGGGATCCTGAAGGCTTTGCAGAGCCGCTTGATACTGGGAAGAGCTGCTGCCAGGTCTTCGGGCATCTCCTCCCTGTTGGCTTTGTATTCGGGGTAGATCTCGTGGCGGGGTGTTGGGGCCCGAGTGTCAAAAGCGACGGCCAAGTGTGTGGGTTTTTCGGTCTCGAGAATGGTCAGGATTGTATTGGTAAAACCATAAAGAGCGGAGCTGTTTACCCCTTTAGAGGTATAGATGGGACTCCGGATAAGGGCGAAATGTGCCCGATATGCCAGTGCCATACCGTCAAGCAGGAAGAGCCGTTGCATCCCAGAGGATCCGGGCCTGAGGTGCCGAGGTCAACGGTTTCCCCTAATTTGACAAATCGTCCAAAATAGCGCTTTATCCAAGGCAGACTATTTTTACCCCATGAACAAATACGCAATCTGGGCTGTCGCCATCATTTTCAGCTTCTTTGCAGGGCGCATTATGTATCTGCCCCTCAGCGGTTCCCTGCTTGGGAAGAGCTCGTCCTCGGCGGTGGGAGCTCAATCAATGCAGGAGGTGAAATTTGGAGCCGGAGGCACCGAGCTTCGGATCAAGATTAACCTCGGAACGATCAAGCAGAATGAATGGCCAAAGACCGTCAAGCTGGCCAAGAGGGTCTACGTATCCACGGACAATGATGATCAGCCCGTGGCCTTGGAAAAGGGATCGACGGTTGAGGTGCGGGGCTTGGATGGCGAGAGTTACCTGCTGAAGGTTTCTCCGGGGGGCCCTCTGAAAGGCTCAGTCCCAATTGTTGAGACGGACTTTGCCCAGCAGGTCATAGCATACCGCGCGCGGCGTCATTTCGGCGCCAGCACGGCTGTTGCTGATAATGCGAATCCGGCACCGGTCCCACCACCCACATTGCCGCCGGTCGCAAAGAATGACCCGGCCAAGACGCCGCCGCCGGTGTCTCCAGCTGTTGACCCTGCTCCAAAGCCGGCTCCGGAACCTGCCCCAGCGCCGGAACCTGCCCCAGCTCCTGAGCCTGAGCCTGAGCCTACTAATCTGAATGCAGAGCAAATTGTCGCAGCCATGCAGGAGAGCGTCAAAGGAGGGGGAATCAAGGAGTTTAAGTTTGAGCAGGTAGAGGGATGGAAAGCAGGTGAGGAAGAAAACGTGGATGGTGAGATGTATCAGACGGGTCTTGCGGCTTATAAGGCTCAAACCATTTTTGGTGAGAAAACGGTCCAGGCCAAGGCGTTGATCCAGAAGGGAAAAGTGGTTAAGTGGATCTACGCGAAGACAGGAATGGAAATTCGCTAACCGATTACAGCTTTTCTAAATCCCGGAGATCGGGAATGTTCTTAGGTAGTCAGGCTCCCGGACAGAACCGACTCCGAAGATGCTCTAGGTAATGCGAGGGATTTGTGTGTTCCCCGGTGGCGGACAGCATAAGCTCCTGAGGGAGCATGGTTGAGCCTGCTGAGTGAACGTGCTCTCTCATCCAGCCGAGAAGGGGAAGATAGTTGGCCTTGCTGCATTCATCGGCAATTTCCTCGTTCGCAGTGGCTGCTCGATAGAGCTGGGCGCTGTTGAGATTGCCTACACTGTAGGTTGAAAAGTAACCAAGGCCGCCCATTGACCAGTGAATATCCTGCAGGCAGCCACTGGCATCATCAGGGGGCAGAAAGCCGAAGAGAGAGCGGAATTCCTCGTTCCATGCCTCTGGAACTTCCGCAATTTCCAAGTCCCTGTTCAGCAGGCGTCGCTCTATCGAGAACCTTAGAAGGATATGTAAGTCGTAAGTGGCCTCGTCAGCCTCCACCCGAATACAGGAATAATTTGCACGATTTACACCCTTGAGAAATTCATCCAGGGAAAAACGACGAAGGTCTGGAAAAATATCTGACGCCCTAGGGAGCCACTTCTCCCAGAAGGGTCTCGAACGGCCTACGTGATTCTCCCAGAGCCTCGATTGAGACTCATGGATCCCCAGCGAGACGGCCTGCCCTGAAGGCATTCCATGTTGGCTGCCGGGTAGGCCCTGATCGTAGAGGCCATGTCCTGCCTCGTGCATCACCCCGAAAAGAGAGGAAAGAAAATCCCTCTCGTCATAGCGGGTTGTGAGGCGGGTGTCCTCGGGGCCGAGATGTGTACAAAAGGGGTGCGTGACGGTATTTATACGCCCCGCCTCAAAATCGAAACCGAGACTCTCGGCAATTTCCTGATTTAATAATTTCTGCTTCTCAATGGGGTAGTCTCCCTCGAGCAGATTGGCAGGAGTAGCACTGGAATTTTCAACGGCCTCCCGAGCGATCTCAATGATTGCATCCCGGCAACTGTTGAAGAGATCAGCAACCTCGGCTGTGGTTGAGCCACGCTCATACTCTTCCAGTAAAGCGTCATAAGGCTCTTCTCGGAATCCCCAAAGATCTGCTTTCTGGCGGGCAATATCGAGAAGGGTTTCCAAGTCTGGTGCAAAGAGCGAAAAATTAGATTCCTTGCGGGCCCGCATCCACGCGGCTTTTGCGCGAGAAGAGGTTCTGGTTTCGAGCTCCACTAATTCCCGCGAGAGTTTTGCAGACCGGTCGTAATGGTGACGGAACTCTCTGAGGTTCGCGGACTCAAGGGCATTAGTGCTATCTTCTGCTTCGGCCTCCGCAAGGGCTCTCTCCCATTCTGAAGAAGTAGCTAATTCGTGGGCCTTTCCCGACAACCAGCCCAGTTGCCTTGCTCTGTAATCCACTGCCTTGGGGGGAAGAAAGGTTTCCTGGTCCCAGCCGAGGACTGCGGCCGTCGTTGAAATAAGGGCGCGTTCTCTGGCCAGCTTGCAGAGAGCCTCGTAGGGGGTTGTGCTCATGCCTCAGCGCTTAACGTTCCGGATGACTTGGAGCAAGGTAAAGGTAGATTTCCTCCTTGTGAGCGGTCGAGGTGAGATCCAAACTGGAACCCTGGATGGATGCCTCGGCTGCTGTCTGTAAGTATCAGGTCATGAGTATAGTTAGTAGCTACGCGACTCCTGAGGCCCAAGAGGCCTTGAGGCGACAACGTCGAATGGCGAGTATTATGAGTCTCGTTATCGCGATTCTCATTGTGGTCCAGGTTGCTGTCCTGTTGGGGTTTTTACTTCTTCCGTCATTGCGGATGGAGGTGGCTCCGATCGTTGCCTACTCGGCTGAGATGGAGGAGGAAGAAGTCGTGGACCGTCCGGAGGTTGCCCCGCAGGTGCAACGTCAGCCAGCGGCGCCAAGCTCTGCCATCGCCAAGGTGATCGCCACATCCGTGCCGACACCAACGGCTGTGCCTGTTCCGGATACGGATACTCCCGACCAGTCGATTGAATTTGGGGATGGTGATGATTTCGGCGACGGATGGGGCCAGGGATCTGGTTCTGGTTTCGGCGGGGGGACCAGTTTTTTTGGAGTCACCTCCAAGGCCGAGCGTATCGCATATGTGATCGACTACTCTGCGTCCATGCGTTCAGGAGGACGGGAAGATCTGATGCGTAAGGAATTGACAAAATCGGTTGACCGGATTGCTCCGAAAACCAATTACGCTCTGATATTTTTTGCTGGTCCCGCCTGGGTAGCAGGAGATGAGATTGATTGGACCAAGGGCGAGGCTACGGTTATCGGGAAGGGGCGCCGCAAGTATCAATGGAAATCACCGGGGACGGCGCATGAGTGGCGACAGGTGGGAAAAAAGCAGCCGGTAGAGTGGCTGAGTGCTACTCAGGGACAGCTCTCCAAGTCCCGTAAAACTATTAAGGAAACAAGGCTGGTTTGGGGGACGCGGTGGGATAACCCGCTGGAGATGGCGCTAGAAATGGATCCACCACCCCAGGTGATTTATTTCATGACCGATGGGTCAGCCAAGGGTTCTGACAGCTGGGCCAGGGAGATTGGAGCCAAGGCAAAAACCAAGGGAATCAAGATCAACTGTGTCGCTATGATGCAGCCCAAGGCTCATGATTCGATGGAAGACCTCGCAAAGAGAACAAATGGTCATTTCACCATCGTCATGCAGGGCGGGAAGCGAAAGAAGGTGCGGTAGGCCCTCTGCTCTCCTCCTGCATCAGGTCAGGATAAACACCGGTTGCGAATTCCCTGCATAGCTCCACGACGTGCTGAGTTTCAGCTGCGACGAGGCATTGAGTGGCAAGCTCAGAGCATTCGGTAAAATCTAGCATGCGTACCGCCTGTTTGACGAGGGGAACCAGCGGCGCTCCTACGGACAATTCATCTACTCCAAGGCCGACGAGCAGGGGTAGCAAGGTGAGGTCGCCGGCCATTTCTCCGCAGATACCCGTCCAGATCTGGTGTTGCGATGCACCCTCAACCACATTTTTAATTAACCGGATAATTCCGGGATGTGCTGAGCGGTAGAGCTTTGCGACCCGCGGATTTACACGATCAACCGCCACCGTATACTGTACGAGATCATTAGTGCCAATTGACAGGAAATCCACCTCAGCTGCGATCTCGGCTGCAACCATCGCGGCAGAAGGAACCTCAATCATTGCGCCAACTGCAATGTCTGGATTAAAATCGACCCCTCGCTCGGTCAACTCAACAACACACTCGGCGAGCAGGCTCTTGGCCTGTCGGACTTCGCCTACTCCGGAAATCAAGGGAAACATCAGGCCCACCCGGCCAGAGGTTCCGGCGCGCAGGATAGCTCGTAACTGCTCTTTGAAAAGGTCTTTACGGTCGAGAGAAAACCGGATGCCCCGCCATCCGAGAAACGGGTTCGGTTCAGGCTCGCTTAACGGCTCCCCGGGAACTTTGTCTCCGCCGGCATCGAGAGTTCGAAAAATCACTTCGTGGGGTGCAATTCGTTCAGCAACCCTCGAGTAGAGTGCTGCCTGCTCTTCCTCGTCAGGGCATTCCTCATGTTCGAGCAGGAAAAACTCTGTTCGGAAAAGGCCTACACCCCTTGCTCCAGATCGAGTCACGAGATCAACTTCATGCTCAAACTCTATGTTGGCTGAGAGGGTGATGGTATGCCCGTCGGCTGTGGAAGCTTCCAGATCTCGTAGCTTGTCCAGTTCTTTGCGTCGGCGTTGGTGCTGCTCTTCCAGCTCACGGTATCTCGCAACTGTCTGCGGGGTAGGATTGGAGATGAGTTTCCCCTCGTAGCCATCAAGAATGCAGGGGTCGAGAGCGCGTAAATTGAACACGGCATTTTGAAGGCCGACTACCGCTGGAATCCCTAGTGAACGGGCTAAAATTGCAGTGTGGGAGGTGATACTGCCCTGCTCGGTAGCAAAGCCAAGGACCTGATGGCGGTCCATCGCCGCTGTGGCTGAGGGGCTAAGATCGTATGCGACGAGCAGATGCTGATGGTCGGGCTCATCTGGAGCAGCCTCCTCGTGCTCCGCATCAAAATTGCGGAGAACCCGCTGGCAAACGTCTTCGATATCGGTTGTTCGATCACGAAAAAATGGATCTGGAATGCGCCGCATTGACTCCAGCTGGTTCTGCATGACCGCGTAGAAGCAGTATTCTGCATTCTGACTTCGTTCCTCGATCGCTTTGGGAACCCCGGTGAGGACGACTGGATCTTCGAGAACGAGCATATGGGCCTCAAAGATACGGCCCTCTTCATTCCCGGAGAGGGACTCCATATGCCGTCTCAGCCCCTCAAGCTGCTTGCGAGTACGGGCGAGCGCATCCTTGAATCGCTCGGTTTCGCGAGCTGTATTTGCAATCGGGTAGACTTCTGGAGCTGCAAATCCACGAGCGATCACGTGGACAGGCCCGAAAACGATGCCACGTGAGACAGGGGTCCCCACATAGGTCGTTTCCTTTGCTACTCCGCTCATCAACCATAGTTTGGCCAGAGGGCAGGAGGTGGTCAATGCCTGGCCTTCGGTTGATGGTATTCAGGTTAAAACCTTCAGGCTTCCCCAAAATTACGAACAACCAAATCTTCGAGCGATTGTAAGGCTTCCCCAGCGTCAGAGCCCTCCGCAATCAGCTTGAGAACCGATCCGTGTCCTGCCGCGAGCATCATTAAACCCATGATGCTCTTCCCGTTAATCTCTTCGCCGTCCTTTTCCACACGTATCTCAGCTTCGAATTGACTCGCAGTCTTGACGAATTCCGCCGCTGGTCGGGCGTGAATTCCGAGTTTGTTGGAAACTGTTACTTCTTTGCTCAGCATGGGAAAGGCGAACGTGCGGGTAGTCTAGGAGGCCCAGTGGTGTGGTGGGAAGGTAAATTTCCCGACTTGGACCGAGTCCTCCCAGATCTGTTAGCTCAGGGAGCGTATGGATTCCGGGCGGGGGAGCGGATTTCTGACCGCTGGCGTTAATTAGATCGCGGAGTTACTCCCCTGCATTTTTGCCAGCAGTCGCTGATTGAATTCATCCGCCATGTCGTAGCCAAGGCGGCGTAACTGCAGGTCGAGGGCTGCTACTGCGACAAGCCGGGCAGTATCTCTGCCGGCTGCAACTGGAATCTCCACATGGGGAATCGATTGTCCGAGAATCATGTGGCCCTCTCGGTGCAGGCCAACCCGGTCCACCTTATTCAGATCGCTTTCTCCCTTGAGGGTGACTACGAGGTCGAGGCGTTTCTCGGGACGAATGGCGGAAAGTCCAAAAAGGTTGGCAGCATTGATGATGCCAATACCGCGCATCTCGATGTATCCCCTCGCAAGATCCGGACAAGAAGCAATGAGCTCGTCACCGTGACGTTGAAATCGCACCATGTCATCAGCCACGAGAGCGCCTCCGCGCTCGAGAAGCCCTATCGCGGTCTCGCTTTTGCCTGAGCCGCTACTTCCAATGATCAGGATGCCGACCCCGCGGTAGTCGACCATGCAACCATGCATGGACGTTGATTCAGAAAACTCCTGTTCGAGGAGAATGGAGGCCATGTTGAGAAACTTCATGGTCACCATCGGTGTCTGGAAAATAGTGAGCTCGTATTCCGCCGCAATGGCGAGGAGGTCATCAGATAAGACATGATCCCTCGAGGTGACGATGCACGGGATCCGCTTCTCACAAAGTTGGCGAAAGCGCTTTGAACGGACATGGGGATCCAGCTTCCTAAGATATGAAGCCTCCGAGTTGCCAACTACCTGGATCCGTTTGTTGGCGAAATATGTAAAGAACCCTGCAAGGGCCAGGCCCGGGCGGTTGGGAGCTGGTTCGCGAATAGCTCTTTCTAATCCTGTTTCCGAGTCACCTACCAACCGGAGCTTGAGGGCCTCGTGATGCCTCTCATAAAAACGCCTAACACTGATAGAGGTGATCTTTTTCACCCTGGATGCCATGGCGACAGGTTAATACTTCCAAAGAAATTCTAAATCTCATTTTTGAAAATCAAGAGCGCGCACACTGTTTCGCGCTTTAAATGGGAATGTGAAGAGGATTGAGGGTGGTGAAGGGAGCGTTGAATCTCATATCTGACCGCAGAGGGGAGTTCGTAAAACCTTAATCGTGCCGTTTTTCAGTCCTCCGCGAGTTTGCGCGAAGAGGAAGCAGCGCTGATCTTCAAGTTTCAGAGAGGTTTTCGACAGGCCTGAATTCTCCGAGTCTCGCCTCGCCGTCTGATCCCAGGATCTTGCAGAGTTCTACATGGAAAAGTTCTCGCCAAGGTAGTGGCGTCGGGCAACAGGGTCTTCAGCGAGTTTTTCGGATTGGCCCTCAAGTACGACACGGCCTTCGAGCAGGAGATAGGCTCGATCTACGATCTGAAGGGTCTCACGGACGTTGTGATCTGTAATCAGCAGGGAAATGCCGTAATCACTACGGAGCTGCTGAATGATTTCCTGAATGTCGAGAACCGCTATGGGGTCGACACCGCTGAACGGCTCGTCGAGCATCAGGAGGCTAGGGTCCGTGCAGAGGGATCGTGCGATGGAGAGGCGCCGTTTTTCCCCGCCGGAGAGAGTAAGAGCGGAGGACCGGCGGACCTCAGTAATACCAAAGCGCTCGAGTAATTCATCGCAGCGTTCCCGGCGCTCTTTCCGACTGAGATCACGTCTGGTTTCGAGAACAGCAAGAAGGTTCTGTTCTACGCTAAGCTTACGGAATATGGATTCCTCCTGGGGAAGATAACCGAGGCCATAGCGGGCCCGCTTGTGCATCGGCATTCGTGTCACGTTACGATCTCCCATCCGAACCTGTCCGGAATCCGGAGGGACGAGGCCGGCGATCATGTAGAACGTGGTGGTCTTGCCAGCTCCATTCGGACCAAGAAGACCAACTACCTCGCCAGGTAAAACGGTGAGGCTGACACTCTCCACCACGGGGCGGCCACTATAGACCTTGCGGAGGCCTTCAGCTTGTAGAACGGAATCGCCTGTATTCGGGGATGCAGGTGTTACCGCTGTATGGTTGGATTCATTTTCCACGTCACGCCGGTTTACTGATCATCTGCTCGCTGTCGGAGTTTCTCAAAGTTTTTATCCTGAAGATCAAAGAATTGTTCCCATGCTCCCCGGGAGAGTTCAAAGCTGCCATTTGGATAAAAGAGAATATAAAGGCCGTCTTCCCGAGCTTCGAAAAAGCTCTTCCCCTGACGAATGGCAGGGCGTCCTCCACGGAGTGCGAGAGTTCCGGTGGATGCCTCGTAGGTCGCGGCCGCAGATTTTGCTACCACCGGCTGGGATCCAGCCCCAGGTAGTCGTGATATCATGACATTTCCAAGTGCGACAATCTTGTCGACTTCAGAAAAGGCCTCAGGGCCTTCAGGGGCCCTGGCATCAGTCCTATTCCTAGGGGTTAGGCTGATACGCATGCTCTTATCACACCGGAGACGGAATCGGGGCTCCTCCGCGACGATTTCACCAAGATACACGATCTGTCCCTTGAGGGCATCAAAGGAGAGGCCTCCCTCGCAGGTTACCGTAAGATAATCTGTGTGCCTCTCCGGTTTTTCTTCCGCTTCATCAGATTGGGAGAGGTTTCCGTTTGTCGTCCAGGGCCCCGGCTCGGCGAAGAGGCTTCCGTTCTGGTAAATACGCAGGTAGAGGTCTGGCGCTCCAGCGCGCAGGAAGTTGTCGCCAACTCCAAGAGAAGGGGTTCCGCCCTTTAGAAGAATATGGGCTCCCTGCACATCGACAATAACGTGCTCAGCGGTTGCCTTAACTGGAGAGTCTCCTTCAGCTTTGGTATGTTGGACCAGTCGAACACTACCGCTGGCTATGATATGTTCAAGATCTGAGAAAGCCTCCGGNCCAGAGGTGCTACCTGATTTCTTTCCGAGGAAGAGCTTTANCTCATCCTCGGCNTNAACGCGGAATTCTGGATGGAGNACTTGNATNTCCTTCAAGTAGACAACCTGCCCTTCGCTGGCGTCAAGGTAGAGGCCCCCATGACAGGANATCGTAACCAACGGGNCAGTAGCCTTTTNNTCTTCAGAAGCATTACGANGGGAAAGGGGAGTGTTTTCCGGAAGCCNGCTATCTGGNGCAAGGTGGCCAGTTGTTGTCCATGGCCCCTCCTCGGCATAGATGTCTCCATTTTCATAGATCCTGAGGTAGAGATCCGGGTCCCTCGCGGTAAGGGAGTTTAATCCNCGCCTTATACNGGGCGTTCCGCCCTGAAGAACAATATCCCCGGTCCGCCGGTCAATTACGACGGTCTCACCGGTAGCCACCACCGGAGGGTTTATCCCNGATGGATCATCGAGTTCCAACCGNACTCCACCTGAAACAACGAAAAGATATGGGTCTACGAGTTCGGAAAAGGTCTTTCTCGGNANCTCGTCTGTNNCTCGCCCNGGTTCTGCCTCGCTCACATCGGCCGATTGTTTTGACTCCCTGATGGCCTTGGTGAGTTCCTGGGGAGGAAAGAAGACCTTGAGATGACCGCCCCCTGTAAGGGTGAAGCGTGGNTCAAGGATCTGAACATTGCGAAGATAGGAAATGTGACCGCGNTGTGGGTTGAGGAAGATGCCNCCCTCCGCAGTGATCATAACCTCTGCATGGTTCAATTCTGGAAAGAGTGGTTTGGAGGGNGGCTTCGGGACACCAGCAAGAAGCCTTGCCTCAGAAATCTCAACNGTNTTGGAAAAGCTGCGCAGGTCAGTNTCAGCTCGACCAGTGAACTGGCGACTTTGGGTCATGAAGTTTCGTGTTGGAGCCCGGTTGGCGAGNACAGATTTAGTCCGTGACTTCAGAAGGNNNTCTACNATGCGTCTNTCCCTTNCAGTGAGGCCTTCGGGTCCGGTGAAGGCTGTTGCGAGAGGGCTGAGNCCGCNTGGGGAGGGGAGCTTTGGAGGGTCCGATTCAGCNCNGGGAACAGATCGNCCGCTCTGCTTTGGGCTNTCGGAGNTAAGANGGGTAAATGCTGGCCCGCGCACAAAGCCTGAACGGGATTCNAGNTGGAATACCCCGCCAGTGCCNCCGCCTTTCANTTTTTCGGTTTCGANGTTAACGGTNTGGTGNGCCTTTAGCACTCCGGTTGTGAGCGAAAAGTCNGCGGACATCATTTNCATCCGGATCANGATGGAGTCATCCTGAAAATAGCGGAGTGCAATATTTTCGGCGACGAGGTCCCGCTTGGTAACAACCTTGAGAAAGCTGGATTGCAGGAGGGCCATCCGCTCGAGCTGCTTGTCAAAGATTGGAATTCGNACTTCCCGGAGCATNCTCCCGGCNGGGAGNTTGTTCATCATGGGGCCGAGCTTCTCGTAGGGTAGCTCCTGGGNTTTGCCTCCGANTACNCCCTGAGCNGAGGCGAGACCGGTCCCGNCTCCNAGGAGAGCGGNCACCATAAAAAGAAANAAGGCACGCATGAATNCCTGATTATGGCGCGCACTCGCTGAGCTTCTCATGNGTTGANCGCGCGATGAATCTTGAGNAGAGANAGCAGNACATCCTCAATCTGCTCCAGAGGNACNTGGTTAGGNCCATCGGAAAGAGCCTGCGCTGGGTTCTGGTGAGTTTCCATGAAAACCCCATCGACTCCTGTCGCCATTGCNGCACGNGCGAGAACCGGTGCCAGNTCNCCATCGCCGCCGGTGGTTTCTCCCATGCCGCCGGGGCGTTGCACAGAGTGAGTAGCGTCAAAGATGACCGGGATNCCCTCTTNGCGGATCCAGTAAAGAGAGCGCATATCGGCAACGAGNTTGTTGTATCCAAACGTAGTTCCCCGCTCCGTGATGAGAAACTCTTCGCAGCCAAAGGACTTTAATTTCCCAGCGATNTTGACNCAGTCAGNNGGAGCNAGAAACTGGCCCTTTTTCACGTTCACCACTCGGCCTGTCCCGGCGCAGGCTTCAAGGATATCCGTCTGGCGGCAAAGAAAGGCAGGAACTTGCAGGAGATCAATAAATTCAGCGGCGATCTCGGCCTCTCCGGCGGTATGAATATCGGTCGTAACAGGAATCTCCAACTCCTTCCCGATCGCTCCGAGGATGCGGCATCCAGTCTCTGCCCCCGGCCCCCTGAAGGAATCAACTGATGTCCGGTTGGCCTTGTCGTAGGAAGCCTTGAAAATAAAAGGAAGCTCCAGTCTCTTGCAGATCTCCTTCAAGCTGCGCGCCATACTCCAAGCGAACTCCTCATTCTCTAAACCACAAGGACCAAGGATGAAGAAAGGAGCGCCTCCGCCGACTTCAATATTCTGTATTGTGAAGGGTTTTGCCATAAATGGGGAGACTACAGGGTGCCGTAACGAAGCTGACGATTCAACCTTGGGATTTTATCTCAGCTAAATCTGATCGGAGTTATTGCTCTCCCCAGCCTCAAGACCTGAGTAAAGAGTGCGGATATTGAGTAAGGCAGTTTGGAGTAATTTGTCCTCCTGAGGAGTTCTGTTACCAGTGGTTTTCAGCTCCAGCATCTCAAGCGAATCGAGCACAGAGCGAGCCGCCTTGGCGTTAACTTCCAACTTTCCGCTGATGGGGTTTGGAACCTTTCCCAGGAACATCCCGGCATTCTGAGCCTGCAGGATCACGAAATCAGCGAAGCGTTGGTCATTTTCCATGTCGGTTCGAGAGGATAGTTACCTTATATGAATTGGAATGCGAGTTGTTAGCGATAGCAGGATAGCGCCCTGAGCAGCCCCCCTTCAATCGGATTTCAGCTGGGTTCCGGACCCACGCTGACAACTACCGGTTTCCGGCCAAAGTATTTTTGGGCCGTATTCATGACGTCTTCGCGACTCAGGGACTGGATTTTCTCCGTGTGTGTGAGGTGATGAAGGGGCCCAAGGCCGAAAAGAGTATTGAGCGCACACATCTGAGCCATGGATTGATTGCTCTGGTTCTCCAGGGCATCTCCTGCAAGGACGCTGGTCTTGGTGTGAGACAGTGCCGCATCCGGAATCCCTTCTTGAGTAAGGATTTCAATCTGAGCGAGAAGCTCCTTCCGTGCGAGGGATGCCTTTTCTGGAGCGGTTCCAACATAAAAGGCAAACAGGCCTTTTCCAAACCCGAGAAACTGCGTGGCATTCACGTAATATGCGAGGCCTAGCTCTTCCCTCATTCGGGTAAAAAGGGGGCCGGCCATATTCGAGCAATACTCGTGAATCACCTCGAGGGCGGGGACATCCTCGGAGGTGATATGAGCCCCGGGATATCCGATCGCAATGACAGTTTGCTCCTTGTCCAGATAATGGCTTATTTCCATGGAGGCAGGTTGTGGTAGTTTTGCTCCAGGGGAGTCACTTTTCCTTCCCTGCGGGAGGCCGCCGAAGAACTGGTCACATAATTCTATCGTTTCTTGCGGGTTGATGTCCCCGAAGACCGCTAGCACGCCATTCTGGGGGGTGATGAACTGTTGATGGTGCTTCTTCAGCATCTCCCTATCAATCTTGTTGAGCGATTCTTCAGTCCCAAGACGAGGTAGGCCATAGTCCTGGTAGCCGAATAGACTCTCGCGAAGTAGCCGGAAGGAGGTCTTTAGAGGATCTTGGAGACTTTCAAGCAAGTCTGCTCGCTGAACTTCCTTTTCTCTCTGAACCGATCCTTCGTTAAAGATCGGTGAGGAGAGAGCCTCTCCACTCAGGCCAAGAACTGTTGAGAGATCTGGCGCGAGACAGAACGAGGAGATGATGCTGGTGTTGTTGCCCGCGCTGGCTCGAATGTTAGCGCCTAGCGATTCTACCCTGTCGGCATATTCTCCCTCCGAGTAATTATGAGTGCCCTTGGTCAGGAGGGAGGCATGGAGGAGGTTGATACCGCAATTCTCGGGGGTTTCGACGTGGCGCCCGGTATTGAATACGCCTTGGAAACTCACGGTGGGAACTCGCGGATCAGAACGGAGAAGCAGCGTAAGCCCATTACCCAGAACACGTGTTGTAATTTCGGGCTTTTGCCTTGAGGTCGCGCCTGTGCGGGCCTCTGGCGATTTGCGGTGCGGATCCAGAGAGGTGATGGTTGCCTGATCAGGGGAAAGGTATTGTTGCGAGACCCTGTGCAAGTCCTCGATCGTAACGTGGTCCAGGCTAAGAAGGTAGTCGCGGGTAAAATTGAGGTTTCTCGCCTCGTGCCAGTTCGATGCCAAGTCAGTTGCTCGGCCGGAAGCAGTACCCAGAGTCTTGAACTGTTGTGCAAAAACCTGCCTGCGGGCCTTGTCCAGAGCAGATTGGAGTTCGCTTCCAACTGTAGGAGTCAACTCAGTGAGAATTTCTTTCTCGAGCTGGTCCCGCTTTTCAAAATCAACCTCGGCGGAGATGCTGAACATTCCGGGTCCAGTGACCGGACTCCAAGCCCATGCCCCTAGATGGTGGGCGATTCCCTCTTTTTCATGAAAACGTCGATAGAGGTGTGATGAGCGACCCCCTCCGAGGACGCCAGCGAGTAATTCAAGGGCGGGAGAGTCTGGATGGTCGAGTCCTGGAGTTTTCCAGGCGAGGGTCGTTTTGCTTACCGGAATGGTAAAGGGCATGCGCTCGATCCGTTGTCCGATTTGGCGTGGTTCGCCGGATACGATAGTCTGTTCAAGTGGTTTAAATGGTAGGCTTTCGCCCATCTTCTCGAGTGCTGAAAGGGCTTTATCCGGATCGAAGTCACCCGATAAAACAAAAATGCAGTTAGTAGGGTAGTAGCGCCCGCGGTGATACCCAACCATATCGTCGTATGTCAGTGCATCAAAGCATCTACGGTGTCCAATTACGGGATGGCGCCGGGGGTCATGCTGGAAAAAAGTTCGAAAGAGAAGCTCGCTTGCGACCGAGTCGGGATCGTCTTTCCCCATGTCGATTTCCCGTCGGATTACATCGCGCTCAGTTTCGAAGTCTTCTGCGGGAAAGCGTGGTTGGAAAACCAGCTCGAACAGGACACGGATGAAGGTGTCGCAGGATAGGCTGGGACCATCGATATAATAAACGGTCCTGTCGAAGGAGGTATAGGCGTTCCACTGTCCCCCCTTGGAATTAACCTCGGTAGCCAATTCCGCGCCGGTGAAGGAGGTTGTTCCCTTGAAGACCATGTGCTCGAGAAGATGAGAAATCCCGCTTCCGACAAATTGATTTTCGTGCTGGCTTCCGGTCGAGACCCAGCACTGAGCAGATATTACCGGGGCATTAGAATCCACCTGAATGATGACAGGCAGCCCGTTTGAAAGAGTATGAAGGGAAGCGTTGGTCGGTGGAAATTGCATTATATTTGCGTGGGTGCTGAGGTTGTTGCTGCCTGTAGGAAGAAGGTCAATAGGGATCTCTCCACGCTACCCGCCGACAGCACAGCTTTAGCAAATTCCCTTGGCGAGGGAAGGCGATTTGCTAGAAGTGCCCATGTCCAGGCCTGTTATCTTCGTCATCGCCGCGGTTTTTATTCTCGGGTTGTCGGGTGGCGGGGTTCTTGGGTGGATGTTCCTGAGTAAGGATCGTGTGGCATTGTTGTCCTACAAGGTGGGCAAGGTTGAGGGGATGAGTATGCAGGCAGTGGTGTTGCGCGAGGAGAAGCTGTTGGAGAGTGAAGCAATCCTAAAAAAAGTGATAGCCAACCTGAATCTTGTCGACGAGTGGCGGATGAATTCGGAAGAAGAGGCAATTGCCCATATGCGGAAGAAGCTGATTGTGAAGGAAGAGCGAATCGGGAGCCGTATTCGGGTGCTTTACCGTGATAAGAAGCAGGACAGGGCATTTGCGATTTTGAAGGAGATCAGGATAATCTTCCCTCAATATCGTAGTGAGGCTGTCGCAAGAAACGAGTTGCCGCCCCTTGCGCCAGTAAGCGCTGAGGAGGCTAATGGCTCTTCTCAAGTCAACCCTGTGCCGGCCGCCCCATAGGGCTACTGCGGTGTTTTCCTTGGGGGGCTTATTCAATTCCCGCCTTGAGCGGCAGACTAATCGACGGAAACTCGCGAAGAGTCAGTCCGATCAGAGCGCCGAATTCATCTTCGTAGCGGTTGTCGCGGTGGAATAGTCCGAGCGAGACAACCCAGTTGTCGAAGGTGCGATGGACAGAGTATTGCTGATACTCAAGGACCTTGTCGTCAAATTCCCACCGGTGTTTAAATCCTACACTCCATTTCTCGTTAAATCTGTTGAAGGCTCCATACTCAAACCGGATTGAGTCCTGCAGGATAGGGTGGTCATTAAGAAACCGATGCTTCAGCGTTAGTTCGAGATTTTCACTGGGCATGTAGCGGAAGGAGCCGACAATCTCGGTGAAGTCTCCGACCTTGCTGAGCAGTGGGAACTGGGTCTCAAGTCCCATTTCAAGCCAGGGAACAGGGTGAAAGTAGATCTCATTGTAGAAGTTGGAGAATTCACGGTCAAATTCTGGATCTTTCTGGAACCAGTCGAGGTAGGAGTTGATGGACAACCATTCGTGAGATCCTCCGTCTCTTTTGGTGAGGAATCGGTTTCGAACGCCAAGGCGAAGAATGGTCCAGTCCGCCAGGTCATCGATGGCCGTGAAACGGCCAACTCCGAGGGGTCTAGGTCGAGTGCTCGCAGTGAGGCGGTCAATTCGAGGGAAACTGGAATCCAATTTGTCGGTGGCAATCCATGATGCTCCAACGTAGGGCTGAATTACGTGAAGAAGGCTGTCGAGCCCAAGCTGTTTGCTCTGGACCTCGGGGAAATACTGGGAAAATTTCGAGGAGGCATCAATTCCGACATAAAGGTGTCTCCTGTTTTCGCTTTCGCCGAGGCCGTCTACGCTGCTATATACCGTTCCTCCCAGGCCGGCCCGGGGAACTAGATTGATGCGGCCGTCTAGGCTCATGGGTAGGGACAGCTCCTGCCAGAGGTGCAATCGCGTGTAACCCCGCTCGCTGAGGATAGTGTTGATTTCGTCACTGCGAGGGTCACCGGGATCCAGAATATCCGACTCCGCAGTAAGCTCACGACGTTTAAAGTCGGGGAGCACTTCGTTGTAGATTCCAGCTATGAATTGACCCTCGTGGAGCACCGGGGAGCCGAGTAATGGCTGACGAATCTGGTCGAGGGCAAACTCTGGCAGGCGTGTATCTGTCTGGTAGAAGGGGTTGAGCCGAACTCTGCCCCAGAGCGTCAGCAGATTTCGTCCCCTCTGGTGGGTGAGGGCGACAATATTATCCGGGGTGGGCTCTATCAGGAACGCCTCAGGGTCGTAGTCCTCGAGATAAAAGCGGTCGCTCAGGTAGGTCAGGTCCGCATCCAGGTAGCTGGTTCCACCCGGGATGAGCTTTCCTAGTTCAAGTCGATGGCGGAGCTGCGCCCGGAAGCGATTCTCGGTGACTTTATCACGTGGAATTCCGCTTCGGTCCAAAGTCGGGTCGAAATCATGGATATGGTAAAGTTTTAGCCACCCTAGGTTCGGATTTTCTTCCAGACGGGTGTCGGTGAGGTCGACTCCAGTTCCTGCTCCTCGTCTCGATAGCAGATCGAGATGCCATTGGGAGAGGAGCCATGCATCTTCTCTCTCCCCGGTAAGGTGGTCTTTTTCTCCGCCTAGCATGAAGCCATAGCGATTAAGAAGGTAAGGGCCCCAATGTGAGCGCGCCCCGGGAACGAACCGGTATCCGAGGCCCACATCCAGAGTCTGGGAGAGGTAGGGAAGCCAGAACACAGGTTTCTCCCCGGCGTAGAGTTTGACATCACGGAAAATGACCTTGTCTCCCGGGATGACGGTTGTTCTGGCAGCTCGGAGCCAGAAGTCCGGATCCTTAACGTCATGAGTGGTAACGCCTGCATCCTCGCCAAGGAAAATTGTGCGTCCGTTTCTCTCGATCATCCGGAACTTGCCGGCCTCGAGAAGCATGGGGTCCATGCCAACTCGGAGACCGTCGCCTTCCAGTCTCTCCTCCTCATACCAGAAGGCTGCTGACTTTCCGCGATGGAGGACCGCACCTTGGTAAATCGTTACATTTCCAGAAAATCTGACGACCTTCTGGTTCAGGTCGATCGCGATACGTTCTGCGAAGAGCTGGATGCCATCATTGGTGCGGCACTGCATGTTACCCCTGTAGAGAATCTGCCCACTCGCAGCGTCCCATCGAGTTTCGTAGTCCTCACCCGTAATCCGAAAATTTTGAGGCATGGAGGGAACAATTCCAAGAGGCTCACGGGGTCTCCCGCGGCTGTTTCCCTCGGGAATCGAGAGTAATGCATCTCCAGTTGGAGGCGGATCAACCTCTTGGGCAATGCCGGTCACCGAAGAGGCCATGAGAAGGCCACAGGAGAGCAGAGCAACCATCCGCCTCGGCAGAAGATCGGTATTTTGCTGGCTCCAGCCTGTCACGGGATGCGAGGGCATGGCGGGATGGACTCTCATTCGACGGCTCGAAACAATAAAATTGTCGTGCAAATGGACTGATTAGGGCTGGAGAAGTGCTGCAGGTATCACCTGCAGGCACCCTAAGCACGCTGGTATCCATGGGCACGTAGGGGCCGTCCTCGGTGCTTCTGAAGCTAGTTGGTTAATGATCGTCTTGGGTGAGGCCCTCCCTGTGGGGGCAATTCAAACATGAGGCACTCCCCATGGGGCTTGGAGGAAGTTGTCCTTGTTTCGTCACCCCTGCGCTGCATTCTGCCCTACAACCTGATGCCATGGCGGTTCCACAAAGTACGATAGCTCTGATCTATGATTACGATCAGACCCTGAGCCCCAGCTACATGCAGGATGAGGTGCTTTTCCCTGAGTTTGGTATCGATCCCGCGCAGTTCTGGAGTCGGTGTGATTCGCTCGTGAAAGAGAATCAATGGGATGGTGAATTGGCTTATATGAAATGTCTTCTCGACTATCTTCAAATGGACGGGGTGACCAATGCTCGACTGACTGAACTTGGGCGGGGATTAACCTACTACCCAGGTGTTCCTGAGCTCTTTGATGAAATCCGTTCGGCCGTCCTCAGGCCCGAGCATCATGCGGTAGGGATCAAGATTGAACATTTTATCATTTCTTCGGGTCTCCGGGCTCTGCTGGAGGGAAGTAGTCTTGCGCAACATATGACAGCAATATTCGGCTGTGAGTTTGGGGAGGATCATGAGGGAAGGATCGGATTTCCGAAGCGCACAGTCTCACATACCACAAAGACGCAATTTCTGTTCCGGATAAACAAGGGAATGCTCAAGCATGGTGACGATGTGAATGATCATATGCCGCCTGAATTACGACCGATTCCCTTCGAAAATATGATCTATGTGGGTGATGGGCCGACTGATGTTCCCTGTTTTACTGTTATGAAGAGAAATGGAGGAAATTCCATCGCTGTTTATAATGCTGCCGATACGAGCGGGCGAAGTTTCCAGAAGTGTTATCAGTTGTGCGCTTATGCGGATCGGGTGAAGCATATCGCTCCCGCGGACTATCGCAAAGGGAGCCACCTCCGGAACCTGCTGGAGGGAATGGTAAGGGAAACAGCAGATCGAATTATGGAGCGCCGCAGGGAAGAAAGGGACAATGCTACCGTTGCTGCTCCTGGGTTTTAACCTGCTTCAAAATCTGCAACGTCGGAAGGAACATTATGCGAGCGACGACTCATTGCTGAAGGATGGCTGGTAAGGAGCACTATCATTTTATTGGTGTTTGCGGCACGGCGATGGGTGCTGTTGCCTCTGCTATGAAGGCGAGGGGGATTAAGGTGACGGGCTCTGACGAGAAGGTTTATCCGCCGATGTCGACCTTTCTCAACAATAGTGGAGTGAAGATTTTCGAGGGCTATAGTGCTTCAAATGTGCCTGAAAGCGCGGATGTGATTGTGATCGGAAATACAATCAGCCGGGGTAATGAAGAGGCTGAGGAGGTTCTAAGCCGAAGGCTCCTTTACCAAAGTCTCCCGGAGGTGTTGAAGGAGCAGTTCCTCCGGGGAAAGCGCAATTTTGTAGTAGCGGGAACTCATGGCAAGACGACGACCGCTGCCCTGCTAGCGTGGGTGCTCAAGGAAGGAGGGCTTGACCCGGGTTACATGATTGGGGGAATTCCCGCGAATCTCGGACAGGGAGCCTGCTTTACGGATTCTGAATTCAATGTGCTTGAGGGGGACGAATACGATACGGCGTTTTTCGACAAGCGATCAAAGTTTCTTCATTACCTTCCGGAGCTTGCAGTGATCAATAACATTGAGTTTGATCATGCGGATATCTACGAGTCACTCGACGAGATCAAGCTGACCTTCCGAAGGCTCCTTAACATTGTGCCCAAGGGAGGATTGGCTCTCGTCAATGGAGACGATCCCAATGTGGTTGAAGTGATCGATCAATCGCCTTGTCCAGTACGGACCATAGGTTTGAGAGAGGGCTGTGAATGGAGGATTGAGAATCTTGCTTATCAAAAAGAGGGGAGCAGTTTCAGTCTTGCTGGGGAACATTATTTCATTCCCATGGTGGGAGAATTTAATGTGCGGAATGCGGCAATGGCAGCAGCCGGGGGGCTATTCGCCGGGTTGAGCCCAGATCAAATCAGACAGGCCTTTGTGAGTTTCAGCGGAATCGCCCGNCGCCAGCAGCTGCGTGGAGAGGTCCGGGGTGTGAAGGTAATCGATGACTTTGCGCACCATCCCACGGCTATCAGGCAGGCAATCATGGCCTTCCGGCAGCGCTATCCGGATGCTCGGATCTGGGCTATTTTCGAGCCCCGTTCCAACACGACCAGNCGCAATATCTTTCAGGTGGAGCTAGCTGAGGCGCTGGCAGGTGCTGATCGTGCGGTCGTGCCAGCTATTCCTGATCCTGGTAAATTCGCGGAGTGCGAGAGGCTTGATCCAGAGCGGCTTGTCCGGGATGTCGTTTCCCTGGGCGGAAATGCTGTTTATATTCCTACGGTAGGTGAGATCGCAAGGCATGTTGCGATGCATGCAAGGGAGCACGACGTTATCGCGGTCCTCAGCAACGGAGGATTCGGTGGGCTGCATGATCTACTCCTCTCAACGCTGGGAGAGGAGTAATAAGTGGGCTATCGGAGGATTGCGTCGGGCCNCCCGGGGGAGGATACAGAGAAAGGTTTCAGCCCTTTTTAGAAAGAGGGATCATCTTTCTCGCCCGCGAGGCGCCTGTTGAGTCGGATGGAGAGACCAAGTGCAGATATCTGCTTAATGAGCCCGTGATGTCTGGAGGTGATCTTCGAGAGAGCGGGTTCACGATGCCGTGCCACGATGTAACGGCCCACTTCCGCGAAGAAACCGTTCATCTGGCCCTCAAGCGAGTTTAGTTCGAGGCGGGTTTGAGACAGGTCACGATTCGCCTTGCCTAGATTTTGGTAGCTGCCGAGAGCCTCTCCTCGGATTGATGAGCGCTTGGTTTCGATCTGGCTTTCCATATCGTTCAAGGAGCGATCGGAAGACTCNATTTCGGCGACTACTGCATCACGGCGCTCCCGGAGGCTCTTGAACTGCTTTTTGAGCTTGAGGAGCTCTTCCTTTGAGGCGGCTATTTCTGGAGTNTCCCCGGAGCCCTCAGCGATNAGAACTTCGAGNTTNGCCTTGATGCCTTCGTGGTGCCTTCGAATTGATCTGGCATCGGAGATNAGCACATCGTGTTCAGACCGGAGCCTCTCACCCGCCTCTTTCATTTCTTCTTTCTCCTCAACAAGAAGCTTGGTGCGGTCAACGACTATTCCAAGAAGTTCTGCCCGTTGATCCTGGGACTTTTGCAGGTCTTCATTAGCTACTTCGATTTCGCTGACGAGTTCCCGTTGCTTCATCGACATGCGGCGGAGGTTCCAATACTCCACGGAGAGTTCGTCGATATGCTCGGTTTCTGCCCAGGCGAGCTGTCCAAGAACTTCTTCGGCCTCCCGGAAAAGATGGAACTCGGCGGCAGCGTGAGTTGCGTGACGGCGACGCATCGCAATGCCGAAGGTCTGTGCGGTGCGCCAGATGAAGTAGCGGGTCTGCGTCATTATTTTTCAATACTCACAGGAGCCATTGATGCACCATGCAATGGAGATGAGTGGCTACTTNTTAAGGTTTTTCTGCAGGTTGCTCACTACGCTGAAATCTTCGAGGGTAGTAATATTTCCTGTTACTCCGCCAGTAGCGACCAGTTCCTTGAGAATCCGTCGCATAATTTTCCCGGAACGCGTTTTGGGCAGGGCTGGGGTTAGATGAACTTCATCTGGGCGAGCGATTGCTCCGATGGCCTTAGCGACGTGGCCCTTGAGAATTTTATCGGTCGTTTGTGCCGTGCGAACCCCTTCTTTGAGAGTCACGAATGCCACGATGCCCTGCCCCTTGATTTCGTGTGGGCGGCCCACTACCGCGGCCTCCGCAACGTCTGGATGAGATACGAGTGCGCTTTCCACCTCAGCGGTTCCGAGTCGATGCCCGGATACATTCAGGACGTCATCGAGTCTTCCCACGATCCAGAAGTTTCCGTCCTTGTCGGTCCGGGCCCCGTCTCCAGCGGTGTAAATCCCCTTGTAGTCGTTCCAGTAGGTTTTGCGGTAGCGGTTCCTGTCGCCGTAAATAGTGCGGAGCATTGAAGGCCAGGGCTTACGAATGACCAGCCGCCCGCCTTCGTCTGCACTGCACTCGTTGCCTTCGTCATCAAGAATTGCAGCGTCAACCCCGAAGAAGGGAAGGGTGGCGGTTCCCGGCTTGGTTGGGGTGCACCCGGGGAGTGGAGAGATCATGATGGCTCCGGTCTCGGTCTGCCACCATGTGTCCACTATTGGGCAGCGGCCCGATCCGATTTTCTCGTGATACCACATCCATGCCTCAGGGTTGATGGGTTCTCCTACTGTGCCAAGGAGCCGCAGTGAGGAAAGGTCGTGACGNTCAGGAAATTTATCTCCTGCCTTGATGAAGGCCCTGATCGCCGTAGGAGCGGTGTAGAATGTGNTCACCCCATACTTCTCGACAATGTTCCAGAAACGACCGAAGTCCGGGTAGTTTGGAGCGCCCTCGTACATCACCTGCGTTACTCCGTTGGCGAGGGGACCGAAGACAATATAGGAGTGCCCGGTGATCCAGCCGACGTCTGCAGTGCACCAATATACNTCGTCGTCGCGCATATCGAAGATGTATTTGCAGGTGGTATAAGTTCCGACCAGATATCCCCCACTTGAATGCAGGATGCCCTTTGGTTTCCCTGTGGACCCCGAAGTGTAGAGGATGAAAAGCGGGTGCTCGCTGTCGAATCCCTTCGGTTCGTGAGAGGATGATGCCTTTTCGGCCTCCTTGTGCCACCAGACATCCCGGCCTCGCCGCATGTTTATTTTCTCACCGGTTCTCTGGTAAACGATACAGCGCTTAACCCCTTTATATTTCCGGAGGGCCTCATCGACGCTCGTTTTAAGTTCTACAATTTTACCACGCCGGTATCCACCATCNGCGGTAATGACGGCAGTGGCGCCAGAGTCTTCCAGACGATCCAAGATGGATTCAGCTGAGAAGCCTCCGAATACTACCGAGTGGACAGCTCCGATTCGAGCGCAGGCCAACATTGCAATCGCGGCTTCAGGAACCATGGGCATATAGATAAGGACCCGGTCCTTGGCCTTGACCCCATTTGCTTCAAGGACATTGGCAAAGCGGCATACCTCCTGGTGGAGTTGGTGGTATGTGAGAACCCTTTTGTCACCCGGCTCGCCTTCCCAGATAATGGCAGCCTTATTCTTCCGACCGTTTGTAAGATGACGGTCAACGCAGTTTTCAGAGACATTGAGGCGNCCTCCAGTGAACCATTTTGCGAATGGAGGTTTCCAATCGAGAACCTTTTTCCAGCGTTTCTGCCAGTGTAGCTCCCTGGCTTCGCGAGCCCAGAAAGCGGCCGGCTTATCGATCGATTCCTTGTACATTCGCCTGTACTGGGCCATGCTTGAGACGCGGGCTTTCTTTGAGAAATCCCGGGAGGGTTTGAAAACGCGGTTTTCTGAGAGGTGGCTCTCGATCTTTTTGCTCATGTGCCTGACTGGAAATTTNCCGTCCCAAGTTGTTTACCCAAGAGGATGACCGGTTGCAAGGCAGGGAGCTGAATCAGGTCTGGGCCGGAGGATCAAGGCTGAGCAGCTCGACCTCGTGGAGCTCAAGATGTCGCCAACGGCCGGGGCGCAGCTCTGGGTCGGTAAGACGGCCAATTCTTATCCGGAAAAGCTTCTCAACCTCATATCCAAGAGTTTTGAACATTTCACGGATCTGTCGCTTGAGGCCGGTTTCCAATATGATGGAGACGCGACGAGGAGACAGCCTTTTGGTAGATTTCGCACGGGCATATCCCTCTGGTGTTTGAACTCCTGCCACAAGTTTCTTCAGGATCGCGTAATCAACCGAGCTCGTTAGAGTGACTCGATATTCCTTCTCAACCTTATTACTCGGGTGAGTCAGGCGGTTAGCGAGGTCCCCGTCGTTAGTAAGCACTAGAAGTCCTTCNGAATCACGATC
The DNA here is from genome assembly GCA_002729275.1 of Roseibacillus sp. Classification (GTDB taxonomy): domain Bacteria; phylum Verrucomicrobiota; class Verrucomicrobiia; order Verrucomicrobiales; family Akkermansiaceae; genus Roseibacillus_B. Next base: position 69,032 of record PBTP01000031.1, read on the forward strand.
GAGCCGTCCAACATGNTTCAAATGGAAAAACTTNGGGGGNAGCAATTCATAGATCGTCGCCCTTNCCAGCTCATCGTGTTTCGAGCAAACATAGCCCCGTGGTTTTTTCAGGAGGATCGTCGTGGTTTTCTTAGGAGAGACTCTTTTCCCCTCGACTCGTAAGATGTCGTCCTCCTGAACGCGGGTGGCTGGATTGGTGCAGGCTTCTCCGTTGAGAGTAACACCACCCCGTTGGACCAGTGCGTCGCACGCGCGTCGAGAGCCTATTCCGCAGGAGGCAAGGAACTTGTTCAGGCGGATGCCATCGAGCATGAGACAACTTTGTGAAAGATAAGGCGGAACCTTCCGGTCCCGCCCTGTTCAAAAATTACGAGCTGTAGTGAGGGCAGGGAAAATNCCCTAGCCCTCAGACTTGGTCTTGGGCAGCCCAACCGGGCTTTGTCCTTCTTTCCACTGTCCGCGCTCCTTNAGGATCTTGACGCGCTCGAAGCGTTTCAGGACGGAGCGACTTCCGGTGCTTCCACCGCTGATTTTGAGACTGTTATGCTTAGACATGGAATCAGGCCTTGATGAGGGGGCGGGACGCTAGTTTGAATTCCCAAATTTGGCAAGGGGGAAGTCCAATTGAGCCTGAAGAGCCTATTAATCAGATCATTCCGAGNTTCATCTTGCCTTCCTCGGTGATCATTTCCTGATTCCAGGGCGGATCCCATACGAGCTCAACCCGGGCATCTTCAATCTCCTCCACAGTCATGATTCGTGCTTGGGCGTCGGCAGCAATGGCTGGCCCCATTCCGCATCCTGGAGCCGTCAGGGTCATTTTAACGTTCACCACCTTTTTGTCCTCTGCNTCGTCCAGGGTGCAATCATAGACCAAACCCAGATTGACAATATCCACCGGGATTTCCGGGTCATAGACCTGTTTGAGCTGATGCCAAACCTGCTCAATTATCGGCGCGGATTTCATCTCCTCGTCCTTCTGGACCCTCTCCTCTTTGTCAGTCTGATCGATGCCAAGTGCATCTGCATCGTTGGAAGAGATTCTGGCGAGACCTGCTGAGGTTGCGACAGTATAGGTGCCGCCAAGGCTCTGGGTGATCACGACNGGCGTGTCAGCGGGGAGAGAAATGGTATCGCCAGAGGGAATCTGAATTGCTTCAACATCGCGAGTAAGGGGGATTTCCTGGTTCATGGGGATGGGGGTGATGAGTTCTACGGTTATTCCTTATCATCCTCAAGTGGGACGATTCTGATATTGCCCTGCTGTTGGCCGGAAAAGGATTGGGCGAGGGTAGGCGCAGAAGCCTCGCCTTCTTGTTCGCGGGTCTCACCGAGCGCGTTTTGAAGAGCACCTTCGACAAGTTGCCCGCAGTGAATTTTCATTGGGGGTAGTGGTCCCAGGTCCCCGGTTAGCTCGTCTGGGGAAAGTTTACGGGCATCCTCGACGGATTTTCCCTTCAGAAGCTCGGTTGCCATTGAGGCGACGGCGATAGCAGTTTGACATCCGAAGGATTGGAAAGAGGCCCGGTCAATGACCTTCTGGCCGTCTTTCTCGGTGAACTTCAGCCACATCCGTAACATGTCCCCACAATCGGCTGAACCTGCAGTGCCGACGGTATCAGCATCCTCCATTTCGCCCACGTTCCGGGGGTTGGCCATGGCCTCGCGAGCTTTGTCCTCGAAATTGGTCATTTCTATCCGGAAGAAACCATGATGCTCCAAAGGTTTAAACGAGAAAATAAGGCTCCTTTGATGATTGAGGGCTGTTCTGGGACCAGAATGAGGCGAACGGCGTTCTACTTCAGTATCTCATCAGTCTTGCAAGATGTCCCGCGGGTCTTTTGAATCAAGGGGTGTTCATTTCATGGGCTTTGCGTGCCGAAGCTCTGGAGAGATGCTTGAAACGAGCTGATTTATGGCAGAATCACCCGCAAGGACTTTCCTTGAGACGGGGCTGAAAATCCAGATTGAGCACCGCGATGGGAGACGATCCGTGTGATGAAGCAAAAGCAGGAGGGCCATGAGATTCGAACTAGCCTCAAAGTGCGGGCTCTCGGCTCGCTGGTGGGGTGGCTGTTGCGCTTATACGGGGTGACCCTCCGTATCAAGGTTGTGGATCGCTGCGGTCTTACCGATTCGGCAAATCACAAGAATCCGCTTTTATGGTGTCTCTGGCATAACCGGATTGCGGGAACGCTGATGGCTCGGCGTCGGATCTTCGGTTGGCGAAAAGGGGCGGTCCTGACCAGTGCCAGCCATGATGGAGCTGCGCTCGCGGCGGTGGCAAAAGTGGTTGGCCTTGAATCGATACGGGGTTCAAGTTCCCGGCGGGGTTCGGCCGCTTTGAGGGAAATGGTGCGAGCTGTGGGGTGCGGGCTTGATATCTGCGTGACTCCGGATGGTCCGCGAGGGCCAAGGTATCAGCTGAGTCCAGGCTTGATCAAGCTAGCCCAGGTGACCAGGTCCCCGATAATGGGAGTTCACCTCCACTTCAGTTCAGCGCTTCGACTCAGGACTTGGGACCGTTTCGTTGTGCCTCTTCCCTTCAGCAAGCTGACCATCATTTTTGACGAGCTGCTTGCTGTGCCGCGGCAGATGGATGACGATGCCTTCGAAGCCAAGCGTATCGAGGTTGAGAATTTGATGCGTAGGGGAGCAGATGACCTAGACTTACCATTACATGACCATTCTGAACGGGAAAGAGATCGCCGCTGAGGCCCTGGCAGGGTGCCGGGAACAAGTGCAGGGCCTGTTGTCCAGGGGCGTGACCCCGGGGTTGGCAGTAGTGATCGTCGGGAAGGATCCTGCTTCCCATGTCTATGTCGGCTCCAAGGTGAAAACGTGTGCCGACTTGGGAATTTACTCCCGACGGATTGAGCTGCCAGAAGAGACAAGCCAGAGGGAGGTTCTTGAGGTGGTTGCCGAGCTCAATGCAGATTCATCAATCCATGGAATTCTCGTGCAATCACCCCCCCCACCTCATATTAATGAGGATGAGATCATCCGGCTGATTGATCCCGCAAAAGACGTAGACGGGTTTCACCCGGTTAATGTCGGCAAGCTCGTGATGGAAGACGAGAGCGGTTTTGTTCCCTGTACTCCACAAGGGTGTATCCATCTTCTGAAGCGAGCTGGGATTGAAACGAGCGGGGCTCACGCGGTTGTGATTGGTCGAAGCATGATTGTGGGCAAGCCCATGGCCCTTCTGCTCATGGGCAAGGAAATTAATGCTACCGTCACGGTTGCGCATTCGCGAACAAGAGGGCTCGCGGAGGTTTGTCGCGAGGCGGATATCCTGATTCCGGCAATCGGCAGGCCCGAGTTCGTCACGGCAGATTTTGTCAAAGAGGGTGCGGTTGTGATTGATGTGGGCATCAACCGTGTGGATGACTCGTCCAGAAAAAGAGGCTACAGGCTGGTTGGGGACGTATCTTATGAGGAAGTAGCTCCCAAGTGTCGCGCTATTACCCCTGTGCCCGGTGGAGTGGGGCCGATGACGATTGCGATGCTCATGAGCAATACGATCAAGGCCGCCCGGTATTCGCTAGATTAGAGAGTGGCGGGTGCGCTGTGCCCCATCCTACTGGCCCCTGAAGACCAGCTGGAGACCCCGGGAAGACCAATAATTGACAAGGCGCTTCTGGATCACGCTAGCTTCGTCTGTTGGAAAGGAGGGCGACTTATCCCGAGGAGAGAGCCGCTGAATTTTTCCGAGATGGGCGGAGGTCTTTTCGCGGCGTCCTGCTCCACCATGAAGATGATAGTGAACCAGCAGAAGTGCTGTGGCGTAGGGCAGGTAGGCATTCCCGCTCGGTTGGCTCTGTGAGGTTTTGATCCAACCCTGATGATTAAGGGCGAGAATTGAGGAAACAGGAACAAGGTGGAAATGTTCTCCTACCTTGTTTCTGCTTATGGCACGGCGCAGATGAT
>PBTP01000032.1 GCA_002729275.1 Roseibacillus sp.
GAGGCGTAACCCTCACGAATGAGCAGCGAAGACAGGGCCGCCCCGGTGAGACCCCGCTGGGTCCAGTTGAAAAAGTCCCGGCGGCTTGGCAATCCACCGGGTAGTTGGCTGTTCTGGGAAAGACTCATGACAGAAAAAGGGCCGATCAGTTCAGGTAAAGAAATTCGTTAGCGTTGAAGAGGACCCGGCAGAATGCTGCCAAGCCATTCTCCTTCACAAAGCTGAGACCAAGGTTGAGATCCTGCGTAGTCGCTGGACGACCAAAGGCCAGTTTAACAGCATGCTCGATCTGCCGAGCCTTGTCTCCCGGCATGGCTTCGAGTCGCTTAGCCATTTCCTCGGACATCCGGAGCACGAAGGAGGTATTCATGAGAGAGAGCGCCCCCAACGGGGTAGTCGTCACGCTCCGGACCGGTGCTGCGGCGGAGGGATCCGGGCAATCCAGCGGCGAGAGAAGTGGGTGCACATTTCCCCGGGCCCACGTTCGATAGATACTCCTCCGATTGAACTCGGGGCCCTCTGGATCGATCGGGTCGTAGACCCATGACCCCTTGTGATTATACATCTTGAAATCACGGTAGCCGGGACCCCCTGCCAGCGGATTGAGCGCCCCGGAGACCGCCAGAATGGAATCCCGGATCGATTCTGCCTCCAATCGCATGGGAGCTCGTCGCCAGAGGTAGACATTCCCGGCATCAATGGCCTGCGCCTCGGAATTCGCCCGCGAGCCCTGCCGGTAAGTGGCCGAGGAAACGATGAGCTTGTGCATTTCTTTCACGCTCCACTTCCGCGAGCGAAATTCGGCAGCCAGCCAGTCAAGAAGCTCAGGGTGCGAGGGCTTGCCTCCACTAAACCCGAGATCGTTAGGAGTCTTCACCAGACCCTGACCAAAATGATAATGCCAGATCCTGTTCACCATCACCCGGGCGAGAAGAGGATTGTCATGATGAGCCACCCACTCCGCGAGTTTCCGACGGCGCTCCCCTTCCGGAGCATTGGACTTCAGCCCGAACTGGGAGGAGAGTCCGTTACGCACCGAAGCCACTCCCCCCGCGGCAACTTCTTCGCCCTTTTCGAACGGGCTTCCACGCACCAGCAGATGCCGCACCGGGGCTCCCCGGGGCGTGACCGCGTAGACTTTCTTCTGCCCCTGCTTGCTAACCTCTGCATTCAGGCTGGCAATCTCGACCTTCCACTTGGTGCGGGTCACCTTCTGCTCATCGCTGAGAGCTGCGATCAAGGCATCTTCCGTGACGACTTTCACATCGGCGGACAGCGCAACCTGCTCAGCGGTAAGGGCCCGGTCATAGAGCTGGGCCCGGTCGATCCGCCCGGACAGCATACGCTTACTGTCGGGCGTAGTCCCGTGACGCATCCCGAGGATGACTTGGTGTTCCCCAGCCCCGTAAATCATAAATCCGGTCTTATAACTTGTCCCGTTAGGCCGCCCATTCCGGTAACCCACAATTGTTCCATCCTCATGGTAGACAATCGCAAGGTGCACGAACTGTGACTTCGCCTCCTTTTCTTCCTCTCCACCAAAACTGGCGGTCCGCCGATGCCCGGAACTTCCCGACATCCAGCGTCTGGATTCCTTCTCCGCATACACAATGGCATCAAATGGCTCCCCGGAGACCCCTTGTAATCCAATAACCCCTCCACCTCTCTGGTCGAGGCTACCAAGCTGAACCCACGCCTCAAGAGTCCGGGACTTGATCGTCTTGGTCAGGGGAGCAGTCAGAACAAACCCGGTCTTCCCATCCAGAACCAGGGCCCCACCTTCGACCCGGGCGGTTCCTCGAGCCTGTCCGTGCAGACTCCCTATTTCATCGCGCAGGTCCTTGTCAAAAGACCACCGCGAGACCGGCTGCGGCAATCCGTCCCGATTCTTATTCCGGCCGTCGTTCTCCATCCCGGCAAGCAGGCGTTCACGAACCACCCCATCCGCCTCCGCGAGCTTTCTCGTCAGCTCCTCGATCTTCTTCCTCTTTTCGGCCACCCCCAGACCAGCCGGGACACTGCGGTCTCCCCGGTGCACTCCCGCGAGCGCAGAGGCCATCTGGAAGTATTCCTTCTGCGCGATAGGATCAAACTTATGATCATGACAACGGGCGCAATGCACCGTCAATCCCAGGAAGCTCTGGGCTACCGTTCCCACGATGTCTTCCATTTCATCTTCCCGCATGATCCGGCGCTGCTTGTCCCCGTTGGGCTTGAGACCATCGAAGGCCCCGCAGACGAGAAACCCAGTCGCAGCGATCGCCCCGGGGTGATCCGGCGCCAGCACGTCCCCGGCAATCTGCCACTTCACGAACTGATCATAGGGCATATCCTCATTAAAGGCATCGATGACCCAGTCCCGATACGTCCACGCGTTGGGGCGCAGCTGGTCATATTCAAATCCGTTACTCTCTCCATAGCGCGCCACATCCAACCAGTGCCGAGCCCAGCGCTCTCCGTAATGCGGAGACGCAAGAAGAGCATCCACATCCGCAGTCACACCCGGCACAGGGGGTAATCCGGTGAGACCGAAGTGCAGGCGCCGCTCAATAACCCCTTCGCCAGCTTCCGGTGTCGGATTCAGACCCATTCTTTCCAATTTCGAAAGCACGAAGGCATCGATAGGATTACGAACCCATCCGGCGTTCTTTACGGCTGGGACCTCTGGCCGGGGCACCGGCTGCAGAGACCACCAACTCTCATCCGCCCGATCGTCACCAACCACGAGCNCCCCCGAACCCATCAGGAACGGGAAACTCAGTAAGAGCAATCGATGGGGTTTCATGTTGAAAGTGTCCCCTCCACGAAATGCCATGGCAAGGCAAAGGCACCCCGTAACCTCAACAGACCATCTTTCGCCTAGCGGAACCGGGGCGCTCCCGGCCCTGCCAGCAAGGTGTAACATGCCCGAATCTCCCCCTGCAGGTCTCTGCGACCGGTTATCTGGGCATGGCTTTCCATGTTTCGCATGATTCGAAGGATCTTGAGACGCACAGGAGACTCCTGCAAATGCTCGTCCGCGTCGAAGCCCGGAACGGAAAAGACAAGATCCCTGAGCGTCATTTCCCGCCACTGCTCGAACGGATTAATGATAATGTCGCCCGCAGGCTCCCCAGCGGGCGCACGACCTCCATCGTATTTGATCATGTAGCGCCCTGGAATTCCCAAACCTACTACCGGCATTTGAAGCCGACGNGCCACCGCTACCGCGATCTCCGAGAGCAGGATCGGCAAGCCCTTCTTTCGCCGGAGAACCCGATGCACCGAACTGTTGTCCGGATGCTGGTAGGTCACANTATCGCCGGAAAGCAGGAATTCCTCCTTCAGGACAAAGACTAGCGCCTTCATCGCTTCCGCCGGGGGAAGATCTCCGGGCGTCTTCCCCGCCCCCATCTTTTTCCGGACCGCCACCGCGATTTCGTCGAGGGCTCCCACGACCTCTCCCTTATCCAGTTCAGGGTCAAGAAACAGAGATACCGCCCACATCGCATGCTCCACCTCAAGCTCCGCATCGGCCAACTTCCCCATTCGCTCAAACTCCCGCCGGACGATCTCCCGCTGAATCTTTCGGACGAGGTTTCGCGCCCTGACCCGCTTCTCCGGGGAATCGCTCTCGCTCGCCCTCTTCAGAGCCGGCAAGGCTGCTCTCCCAATCTCGCGCAACGTGTGGTCCGCCTTGTCCCGGATCGCAAACCGCTCGTCATCCAATCTCTCCACCAGGGCCTCGATCTCACCATCCGGCTCTGCAGCCGATAGCAGACCGAGTCCCCCGATAAGAACGACCAGAACTCTGGCTAAGCGGAGAAAATCCATTACTTCACGAGTGTTGTAGGACAGGTTCATACGCCCGACGATCAGGATCTCGTTTCGGTGGGGCCTCATCTTCTCAGATTCCCCTCTTCCAGTTAAAAATAGTGTCTCTTCCCCGCAAAATGCGCCCAAACTTTTTAGTCCTGCACCCCGGCAGCCAATTCCGGCTACAGAGCGCTGCATTGGCCTTGCCATGACCCCAGCCGGTCCTAATCTCGAGCTCTTCCGGGCAAACCGGGCAGCACACCTTCATGGACCGTCTCTTCGTCGAAAAGAAACCCGAGTTCAACTCCGCTGCCGGTCCCCTCTATCGTGATCTCCGGACCAGCCTGCAGCTGNAANGCCTCGAATCCCTCCGCATCGTCCAGCGCTATGACCTCGAGGGCCTNAAGAAAGATCAGTTTGAGTCCGCCTCCCGCCTGATTCTCTCTGANCCTCAGGTCGACACCGTTAGNGGTGANCTCTCCATCGGGAGCNGCGAACAATGGTTCGCAGTCGANTATCTCCCCGGGCAATTNGACCAGCGNGCAGACTCCGCNGCCCAGTGCGTCCAGATCCTGACCCANCAACANCGGCCNCTCATNGCCTCTGCCCAGGTCATCATCCTGAAGGGNTCTCTGGAGGAGNANGACCTCATCCGCATCAAGGAATTTATCATCAACAAGGTCGATTCCCGTGAGGCTCCCCTCGAACCGCCGGAGACTCTCGCCCTGACACCCTCTCCNCCTCCNGATGTCGAGATCCTCTCGGGGTTTCGTGAACGCGACGAATCAACCCTTGCNACCCTCCGAGCGAACCTNGGCCTCGCCATGTCNGTGGCCGACCTCGCTTTCTGTCGGAATTACTTCCGGGATGAGGAGCAACGAGACCCGACGATCACCGAGATCCGGATGCTGGACACCTACTGGTCCGACCACTGNCGCCACACCACGTTTCTTACAAAGATCGANGAAGTATCCTTCGACCCCGGCACNGATGCGATTCAGGAGAGCTACNANCTCTACCAATCNGCCCGCGAATTNGTCTANGGTGAGGACCAACGACCCATCACCCTGATGGACATCGCNCTTCTNGGNATGAAGCAACTCCGGAAGTCCGGTGAGCTNGCCAATTTGGAGGTCTCNCGTGAGATCAATGCCGCCAGCATCGTNGTTCCAGTCGATGTGGATGGCCGNGANGAGGAATGGTTGGTGATGTTNAAGAANGAGACNCACAACCACCCCACTGAGATTGAGCCCTTCGGCGGCGCNGCAACCTGTCTCGGTGGNGCNATNCGAGACCCCCTCTCNGGGCGGTCNTACGTNTATCAGGCCATGCGGGTGACTGGCGCAGGCGACCCAAGAGTTCCTTTTGAGGAGACCCTCCCGGGCAANCTGCCCCAGCGNAAGATCTGCCAGGTTGCCGCTCATGGTTACAGCTCTTACGGCAACCAGATCGGCCTTCCCACTGGCCANGTNTCCGAGGTCTATCANCCCGGCTATGTCGCCAAGCGCATGGAAGTAGGAGCGGTGATTGCNGCNGCCCCACGAGAAAACGTCTTNCGGGGAGAACCTGCNACGGGGGATGCNATCCTTCTGATNGGNGGACGAACCGGCCGCGATGGAGTTGGCGGNGCAACCGGNTCCTCCAAGGANCATACCGATACCGCCCTCGAAAACAGCGCTGAGGTCCAGAAGGGAGACGCCCCCACNGAGCGCAAGATNCAGCGNCTTTTCCGTAACCCGGAATTCGCGAAGCGCATCAAGGTCTGTAACGACTTNGGAGCNGGCGGCGTCTCGGTCGCNATNGGAGAGATCGCAGATAGCCTCGAGATCGACCTCGATAANGTNCCCAAGAAATACGACGGNCTCGATGGCACTGAGCTGGCCATCTCTGAATCTCAGGAACGGATGGCCATCCTNGTGGAGGCTACCGATATCGANTTCTTCACCNCAGANGCCGACAAGGANAATCTCGAGTGCACCCACGTNGCCAACGTNGCNGANCACGGACGACTCCGTATCANCTGGAGGGGNAAACCGGTGGTAGATCTNAGCCGTCAGTTTCTNGANACNAACGGCGTGCAGGGNAGCGGGCGTGTTCAGGTANCCGCACCCTCACAGGAGANCCCCCTTGGGAAGGCTNTTGAATCGGTCTNNGAGAGCGGAANTCTCGAGGANCAGTTCGCCGCAGTCCTCTCNGACCTGAACTCCGCAAGCCAGAANGGGCTGGGGGAAATGTTTGATGGCTCAGTGGGCGCCGGCACNGTGCTGTGGCCCTTTGGTGGCGCNACNCAGTCTACCCCACCNGACGCNATGGCCTGCAAGATNCCNCTGCTGAANGGGGAAACCGATACCTGCACCCTGATGAGCTGGGGCTTCAACCCCCGGATTGCAAGCTGGAGCCCTTACCACGGAGCNATTTACGCCGTCACCGAATCCGTTTGCAGNATTGTNTCCACCGGAGGCCAGCTTTCCGANATCCGCCTCACCTTGCAGGAGTATTTCGAGAAGCTCCACGACGACCCCACAGCGCTGGGGNAAGCCCTTCAGCGCTCTCCTNGGNGCNTANCANGTGCAAAACGCCCTCNGANTNGCNGCCATNGGGGGCAAGGACAGCATGTCGGGNTCCTTTAACGACCTTGATGTCCCTCCCACCCTGGTCTCCTTCGCGGTTGCCCCAGCTAAATGNAGCACCACCATCTCCCCGGAATTTAAGANGACNGNGAGCATCGTTTCACTTGTCAGTGTCCCTCGTGACACCCACCTGCGCCCCGATTTTGAGGCCCTNAAGCGCATCGCCAAGCAACTCCATNANCTCTCCTCNACNGGAGAGATCCTNTCCATGCACAGCCTCGGAGAAGGTGGACTTGCCGNAGGACTGNTTCNGATGGCCGCCGGAAACGAAATCGGGTTTCGAGCTGACGATCCGACCNAAGCTTCCGAGCTGTTCCACGAGCGCTACGCCTCCTTCCTNGTCGAATCNAGCCNGCCCTTGGAGGTGGAAGGCGCNNTCCCTATTGGGNAAACTCACTCTTCTCCAAGCATAGATATAGGANCCGAGTCATTGCCTATTAGTGACTTGCTTCANAAATGGCAATCNCCNCTCGAGNAGATCTATCGCACCCAGGCAGACTCGCCTCACCAGACGATGGAAACCTTCCGTTACCGTGAAGGACCCCGGATTGCCCCCCCGAAAAGCGGAGCAGCACGGCCCCTCGCAATCATCCCTACCTTCCCGGGGACCAACTCAGAGTATGACTCTGCCCGCTCGATCCGGGACGCAGGAGGAGAAGCAGAAATCCTCGTTTTTCGAAATCTCACCTCCCAGGCCGTAGATGAATCCCTGCAGGCCCTTGCCTCAGCCATCCGGAGAGCCCAAATCCTTTTCATACCGGGCGGATTCAGCGCCGGTGATGAACCGGACGGATCCGGCAAATTCATTGCCACGGTCCTACGTAGTCCAGTCGTCCGTGATGCGGTGATGGAACTCCTGACCGAACGGGATGGGCTGGCCCTCGGAATCTGTAATGGCTTCCAAGCCTTGATTAAGACCGGCCTCGTGCCTTATGGCGAGATCCGGGATCCCGAACCTGATGCCCCCACTCTCACCTTCAACGATATCGGGCGCCATGTCTCCTGCTATGTGACCACTCGGATCGCCTCCAATCTCTCGCCCTGGCTCAGCCGCTGCGAGGTCGATGACCTCCATCGCATCCCGGTATCTCATGGTGAGGGTAAGTTTTACGCCTCTTTCGAGCAGATCCTCGAACTCTCCACCAGAGGCCAGATCGCAACTCAATATTGCGATCCAGAGGGAACTCCCGGAATGGACATTTCTCACAATCCTAACGGGTCTCTTTTCGCGATTGAGGGGATCACCAGCCCCTGTGGCCGGGTTCTTGGCAAGATGGCCCACTCCGAGCGTCGCGGCACGAATGTCGGCCGGAACATACCAGGAGAGAAACACCAGCCGCTCTTCGAGAGCGGGATAGAATATTTCCAGTAGGAGTGCTCCTCAGCTCTGCAAATCTCGGTTCACAATCGAGCCACCCTCCATTCGCAGGACGCAGTCAGCGAGTTGCTCGGCCTCCTGACTGCTGTGCGTCACATGGAGAACAGTAATTGCGTGCTTCACCTGAACCCTCTTGAGAAGGGCCATCATATCGTCACGCATGTCTTCATCGAGAGCCGAGATCGGCTCATCGAGGAGAAGCACTCTCGGCTCGATCGCAAGGGCTCGCCCAAGGGCCACTCGTTGCCGCTCTCCTCCAGAAAGACCATGAATCGTTCGCTCCAAAAGGTGGGCAACCCCAAGATCCTCCGCCAGACGGGAAACCACCTCTTCCACTCGTTCCTTCCCTTCCCGGCGAACCTGCAATCCGAAACCAATCTGCTCGGCTACCGTCATGGTGGGGAAAAGGGCCCCATCCT
>PBTP01000137.1 GCA_002729275.1 Roseibacillus sp.
ATTGGAAATTTCTATTTGGTAGCGCTTTCCCGGCTTGGTGTTCCACGCTACGGAGAGCTGGCCGGGTCTCAGGTTTGTCCCGGTGGCGTTCAGGCAGTCAAGTCTATCGTTTGGATCAGTTCCATCCCTGCTTTCTTTCAGGTTAGAACAGGAGTCGCCATCCGGGTCCAGGCGGGCCTCTCCATCGGGGTGGTTGATCGCCCCGAAATGCTGAATTTCCCAGGTGTCAACAAGGCCATCCCCATCGAAATCAAGATTGATCGCCTGTGCCTGCAGCAAAGTGGGACATATCAGACCTGCAAGAAGGCAGGTGGCGAGCGCGCGCGCTTTGGGGAAAGGTCGGACTTTCATTCAGAAAGAGGTTGGGATGGGGTCGGTATACTACCCGGTCAGGGGTTACTGCTCAACAAGTCAAAAATCACGACCTTACCCGATTGAGGGTCTGTCCCTTGCAGAAAATAGCGTCTTTAGGCATGGGGTTGCTCTTAATCAGGTCAAAGCGCTCTATTTAAGNNGTTGGCCACGATTCTCTTCCAGNGCGATCAGGCGCTTGGCTTCTTCGAGCAGGGCNTNTGGGTGCNTAAATGGCTGATGACCGAGATCGCTCCAGAGGACGTGCCCCTTCGACGAAATNAAGAAAGTGCCGTGCATTGGGCCGTNCTCAAACTGGTCGAACACTCCATAGTTTTTGAAGGCGCTGAACTNCGGGTCTGCNAGGACCTTGAATGGGAAAGTCTTNTGAGCTTCTGGCTTTTTTTGNCCGGGACCCCCCATCCTCTGAGAGANAGNTTCNACGTCATCAATNCTGATGGAGACCATTTCTATNCCCGNTTTACGGAAGTCCGGGAGAANNGNNCGAAANTTTTCAATCTGGGTAAGACAGAAGGGGCAATTGACCCCGAGGAAAAAATTCAAGAGAAGGGGTTTTCCGCTGTAATTCNAAAGAGACACTGAGCGTCCAGCGCGGTCTTTNAGAGTCCACCCCGGGGCAGNCGGAGGCGTCCACGTTGCTGGGCCGAGGNTTGCAGGNTTTTCGGGGAGAAGCNCCGGNGAGAGCTTTTCNGGGGGNAGGCTCCATTTNCCGGGAAGGCTCAGGGCGGTGNCTAGTCTGTCGAGNTCCGGGAAGGTCTGCATTGACTTGTCTGCGCGGAGAACNTTTTGACGGAAGGTGCGATCGAAGGCTTGCGAAGCAGCAACCAGATTTCCGTTTTNGAAATTCGTCTTACAATAGAGGGCGGTTGAAAAGAGNCCTCGGGGGTTTTGTTGAAGGNTNTCCCGGGCCACCTTCAGGGCCATCTCAGGGTTNNCGTTTTTCTGCCAGGCCTNGGCATGAGGCTTTGCGGGGAAGTNAGGGGGNAAGAGGCATTCGCTGAGNTTCTTCCCGCGAGAGAGTTCTTGAAAATAGCGCAAGCCCCTNACCCATTTCCCAATGATCTCAGGGGTGCGGTCCTTGTNGCTGAGGNCCTCGAGGGTCTGGGCGTGTGATTCCGCNTCATTGGGGCGGTTGAGNGCNCAGAGCGNCATGCCACNCCAGTATGCGGCCTGGGCAATCTCCCTTGGCGAGCTGGAGGCNGGTTGAAACCGGGNGTCCTCAGTGAAGAGATCGATAACGCGTTGCATTTTTCCAGCGTGNATCTCGACCCGGGACAGGAGACGTCGNCCAAGAAGGGTCAGGGTTGAAGCCTCNTCAGAGGGTCCCGCNGCGGAGAGAGTCCGAGGAAAACGTAGTATGGTGTCNGCTATCCTACGGGCCTCNTCCAGCCGGCCCATCGCAATCAGGNTTTCCCCGAGGGCGGTGTAACTTGCGGTGAGNCCTGCCACTTCTCCCGGCATNCGGAGATGGGACTGGATCTCNNGGTGATGAGTGCGGAGAGCAACCTCGAGTAAATGGATGGATTCATGTTGTGCGCCACTTGCGCGCCATCCTTCGGCTGCGAAGCGCCACGAGCTAGNAATTCCGGGGGCAGCACTTGTGCTCGCAGGAGAGTGGAAGCGGGCTTGCTCAGGGTTTTCNGTGAGCCAGAGAAAGATCCGGTAGTGAGAGGCAGGGTGCAGGGGTGCGNGCCGGTGAATGTCGGCTGCAAGATGGTCAACGCTCAGATGGCTAGTGAGCTTGATNCCGGANCGGTGTAGATCGAGAACNAGTTGGCGCAGCAGAAGGGCNTTTGCCTCNANNTCGCTTGGNTCGGACANGGCNAGGTTCTCAAGGTTNCGAATTCGCANGCGGTAGGCCTGCTNNCCCCTGTCCGGTTNCGGAGTGGAGCGAGGGCTGTTNGGCNGTGCGNTTGCTCGAAGGTTGTAGAAGTCACTGAGAACCTTGATCCATTTTTTCTCCCTANCTGAAGTAGNGTTGGAGATTCGCTGGACAGCATTTCGCGCGAAGAGCTCTGCTCGTCCGGGGCGTTGCTCATTCGCCATTGCCAAACCCCAGAAAATCATCGGATGTAGNGGATCGAGGAGCAGCGCCTGTCGAAATGAGCGTTCCGCTTCNGCGTTGGCCTGGTTATGCAGGAGGGCAATCCCNTGGTTGAACCAGCGCTGAGCCTGTTGNGANGTCGTGGTGATGGGAAAGCTGACCGCGCCAAGGCCTTCGCGAGCAGTGGGGGTGCGCCAAGGCCCATGNAGGAAGGAGAGTGCNACNGTGGCAGGTTTCTCCGTGTCGAGCTNCTCGAGCAGCGGAGCGAGGCAAGGAAGACTGAAATTCCGATAGCCGGTGGCGTCCAGGGTGTGCCTCGCTCCAAACAGGAGAAGGATGCTCAGCAAGGTCGTCCCAGGTATGGTTCCGTGAAACCTCAGGCTCATGACGTAAGATAGCGCAGGGTCAGGGTCATCTCAAGGCTGGCGGATGAGAAAGGATTTGTTCGCTATCCCGGCTCGGTCCAGCTTTATTGCATCAATGCACGGTAGCTTTCCCGAGATCCGGTTTGTCGCTAATCTCTGGACTCTTACTGATCAGCCGTCTTCCGATGCGGAGTGGACCTTGGAGGAAAAAGTTTCGGCGATTAAGGATGCCGGTTTCGATGGAGTGAATGACAGAGGATCGGATCAATTACGGGGTTTTCTCGAGAAATACGAGCTGGGATTTTCGGGGCTTTTCGATGCTGATGATCCAGCAGAATACGGCGATCTCATCCGGGCCCAGGTGAACTGCGGGTCCTCAACGATCAATGTTCAGTTATGCGACCACGACACCCCCGTGGCCGAGGCGATTGAGAAAACGTGTCTCCTTATGGAGGAGGACGAACGTCAGGATGCGAACGTTCACCTCGAGGTTCACCGCGACACCTGTACAGAGACGCCGGAGAAGGCCTATGCGATTGCGGACGGTTATCGTCGGGCCACTGGGAAAATACTTCGGATGAATATCGATCACTCTCATCCTGCGATCGTCAAACATCTGCGACCAGCTGATTTCGAGTCACGATTGCTGGACCGACCTGAGTTGCTGCAGAACGGGAACCTTCTTCACTGTCGCCCCTTTAACGGACACCACTGCCAGATCCCGGTGACAGATGGGAAGGGAGGTTTGACCCCGGAGTTCAATGACTATCTGCCGTTTGTAGCCAGTGCGTTTTCCTGCTGGCTTGAAGGACCGCGCCCTAAGAATGTCCTGTGGGTGGTCCCGGAGCTTGGGCCGGTCTCCAGCGGCTACGGGATCAGCACGTGGCCCTCGGTCTGGAGCGATTGTGTCGTGGCCATGGGCGAGATGAAAAAAGTATGGGAAAAGCTCCGAAGCCGAGCGTTATCATGAGAGGGTAGCCCGGATGAGTGCGGCGGGACTTGCCAAGCGGGCGTGCTGAAGCGAGGGTTTCGATGTGCCGGATCGAGGAGATAAGGAGGTGGGAGTTGTGCGTGCTGGTCAGCCGGGGATTGAGGATGTTGACCGCGTGGCTCTGGAGGAGCCCTTGCAGCTTGTTGTTAATGGGCATGCGGTCGCAGTGCTGATGCGGACACCGGGGAACGACGAGGAACTGGCCGTCGGCTTTCTCTGGACGGAGGGAATTATTAACAAAGCAGACCAAGTGTTAAAGGTGGACCTTGGAGCGAAGGAAAATCACGCACTTGTATTTTTGGAGGAGGGAGTAGAGGTGGATCTGAACAGGCTTACGCGGCATCTCTTCAGTGCCTCTTCGTGTGGGCTATGTGGTAAAGCCAGTATCGATGCGATTACCTCTCTGCATGATTCGCTGCCGGATGGGCCCGGTTTCCCGGAATCCAGCCTTCTTGGAGCTCCGGCAGCGTTGCGGTCCGCCCAGGCCACTTTCGAGAAAACGGGAGGGCTTCATGCCTCAGGGGTCTTTAGCAGGGAGGGTCGTCTCCTCGCCCTGCGGGAAGATGTGGGGCGTCATAATGCTCTGGATAAATTACTCGGATGGGCGCTTCTCGATGGGCGGGATCTTTCTGAGAGCTTTGTGCTGATGTCGGGTCGTCTCTCCTTTGAGCTCATGCAGAAAGCGCTTGCTGGGCGCCTGCCGCTTGTCGCAGGCATTTCTGCACCTTCTTCTCTGGCAGTTGAATTCTCGCGAGAGTCTAACCAGACGCTAGTGGGGTTCTTGCGAGCTCCTCGCTATAACGTATATGCGGGTGCCGATCGGGTGGTCTTCGGAGGCTGAAATTGAAGAGGATCCAACCCGAGGCAATGCAGGTCCGCCGTTAAGCGGTTGCAAAGTAACTCATGCTGGTCGATGACTGCAGATAGATGAAATTACTTCTGGCCTGCGCACTGACAGCCCTTTTGAGCCTGATGGGAGCAGCTCATCCTGGAGGGCACTACGCCAAGGATCCTTTTAGGCAAATCGACGAGCTCCTTCCTGATCCCAATGAGATTCGAGCTGCAAATGGAGCCCCCGGACCCGAATACTGGCAGCAGAGAGCAGACTACAAGATCAAAGTAGTTCTCGATGATAAGGAGCAGCGGATCAGCGGTTCGGAGACTATTGCCTATACCAACAATTCGTCCATCGCGCTCACCTATCTGTGGGTCCAACTTGATCAGAATCGGTTTGAGCAGCAGGCCCTGGGGCATCAGGCCATGGAAGCCCCCGACTTCGATAGCATTGGATTTAGGACACTTCGCGGCGAATTATCGCGCGAAGACTTCGAGGGCGGGTATCAAATCAAGTCCGTCCATGACGACAGCAGGCAGCCGCTCAGCTACTCCATTATTGACACCATGATGAGGGTAGAGGTGTCTGTGAAGCCAGGAGCTACCACGACCTTCGGAATCGACTGGGAGCACAATATCGTGAACGCAAAAGCGATCAGGGCGAGAGGTGGCTACGAGTATTTCAAGGAGGATGATAATTATATATACACTATCGCCCAGTGGTATCCCCGGATAGCGGCATTTACTGACATCAACGGATGGCAGAATAAACAGTTTCTTGGTCGCGGAGAGTTTGCCCTCGAGTTTGGGGATTATGAGGTTTCGCTTACCGTTCCAGCTGATCATATCGTCGCGGCCACGGGCACGCTTGCGAATCCCGGAGAAGTGCTCAGCAATGTTCAGCAGGAGCGGTTGAAGCAGGCGGAGGGCAGCGACGAGCCCACGTATGTTGTGACCCCAGCAGAGGCAAAGGAAAATGAGAAGAGTAAGGCTGAGGGAAGCAAGACGTGGGTTTTCCGGGCAGAAAATGTTCGTGATTTTGCGTGGGCTTCTTCAAGAAAGTTCGTCTGGGATGCTGCTCATGTAAAGGTGGGGAGTCGGGCAGACCGAGTCTGGGCGATGTCCTTTTTTCCTAATGAAGGCGAACCGCTCTGGAGCAAATACTCCACGCATTCTGTCATTCACGCTCTACAGGTATTCTCGAAGCATACCTTTGACTATCCCTACCCGGTAGCGATTTCGGTCCATGGACCGGTGTTTGGAATGGAGTATCCCATGATTTGTTTCAACGGGCCCCGGCCGGAAGATGATGGAACGTATTCGCGGCGAACCAAGTATGCGCTGATCTCGGTTGTTATCCATGAGGTGGGGCACAATTGGTTCCCTATGATTGTCAACTCAGATGAGCGCCAGTGGACTTGGATGGACGAGGGGCTGACTACCTTCTGTCAGTTTCTCGCAGAGCGGGAGTGGGAAGAAAAGTATCCTTCACGGAGAGGTATGCCCCCGAGCATTGCCAGCTACATGAAGCGCGACGATGAAATGCCCATTATGACAAACTCGGAGTCCCTTCGCTATTTTGGCAGTAATGCCTACGCCAAGCCTGCGGTGGCCCTTAATATTCTCAGGGAGTCGGTTCTTGGTCGGGAAAATTTTGACTATGCGTTCAAGGAGTATGCGAACAGATGGAAATTCAAGCGTCCGACTCCCGCCGACTTTTTTCGAACGATGGAGGATGCCTCGGGAGTGGATCTCGATTGGTTCTGGACGGGTTGGTTTTACACCTCGGAGCATGTCGATCTCGCCATTAAGGGGGTCAAGCTCTATCAGATGGACACAAAGGACCCGGACATAGAAAAAACCCGGGAAAAGGCGGAGAGGGAAGAGGAGGATGCCAAGTTGCTGACGAATCAGCGCAACATCGGAATCAAGCGGTATACGGACCGGTATCCGGATCTGTTGGACTTCTATAATGCGAATGGTGAATACGGTGTTACGAAGAAGGACCGAGATGACTTTCAGGATTTCCTCAAGAAGCTGGAGGAGCACGAGAGGGAGATTCTGGAGGAAAACCGATATTTTTATCAGATCGACCTGACCAACGAAGGAGGTCTGGTCATGCCTGTTGTGTTGAAGGTTCTCTATGAGGATGGAGAAGCCAAAATAATGCGCTTGCCGGCGGAGCTATGGAAAAGGGACTCGCGAGAGACGTCCAAGCTCCTTGTTTCGAATAAGAAGGTGGTCAGTATTGAACTTGATCCAAATCTTGAAATTGCTGACTCGGATCGCACTAACAATGAGTGGCCGGCTCAGCCTGAGGAGCTCAGGTTCACCTTGGAGAAGGATGAGAAGAAAAATCTGATGCAGCGATTGAGAGAGGAAAAAAAGAAGAGTGAGGAGGGAAAGGAATAGTTTGTCGGTTACAACGCTCCAATGAGGGCCGGGCTGAGAGCTTGGGTCTTGAAAAGTCAGGGCCTTGAATCATGTTTGAAAGGTGATTGCGAAGACAGGAGCATTCGAGGTCGTTACTCAAGGTAAGGGGACCTACGAAATCACCCATGAGGTGGCAGAGATCGTAAGCGGCTCGGGCGTTTCAGAGGGTAGCGTGACGGTCTTTGTCAGGCATACCAGCGCTAGCCTAGTGATCATGGAGAATGCGGATCCTAGTGCACGAAGGGATCTTGAGGAATTCTTCGAACGGCTGGTTCCGGAGGATTCAGATTACTTTATTCATACCATGGAGGGCCCTGATGATATGCCTTCTCACATCAGGATGGCCCTGACTCGGACCAGCGAGGTGATTCCTGTTGCCCGGGGGCGGATGGCGCTTGGGACATGGCAAGGTATCTTTCTTTTTGAGCACAGAAGGGCGAGCCACAAGAGGGACATCGTGGTCAGTGTGGTGGGAGCCTAGGTGAGGCTTGCAATCTGCTGGTGGGTTCGATTTGTCCCTCAAGCTCGAGATCCTTTGTAGTTTCAACTTTGCTGGTTGCACGGGTTGTAACCAGCGCACTAGGCTCTGGCGTGGACGAAAAGGTGTCACAATTGATCGAATTGGCCCTTATGGAGGATATCGGGCCGGGAGATGTGACCTCACAATATTTCGTTCCGGAGGAGCGCGAAGGTCAGGCCTTTCTTGTAGCAAGGTCGGAGGGGGTAGTTTCGGGGACCGAGATCGGGGCTGAAGTTTTCCACAGAGTTGACCCGAAGTGCAAAGTTAGAGTGTTGCGTTCGGACGGGTTGAAAGTTGCTCCCGGAGTCCAGATTCTTGAAGTGTCTGGTAAAGCCCGGTCCTTACTGACTGCTGAGAGAGTCGCTATCAATTTCGTTCAACGGCTTTCCGGGGTGGCAACCAGGACGGCTTTATTTGTCGAGGCTGTGAAGGGCACGGGGGTGACTATCATGGACACCCGCAAGACAACGCCCGGATGGAGGCTTCTTGAAAAAGAAGCCGTGGTTGCGGGTGGTGGGTGCAATCATCGCATGGGGTTGTATGACCGTGCGATGGTGAAGGATAATCACCTTCTGGTGAAGGGGGCGGTGGAAGATTTGCGCAATTCAATTCATTCGATGAAGAAAGAGCTTCCCAATGTAGCCGTCGAGCTGGAGGCAGACACGCTCGACCAAGTGAAGGGTTTCCTCGGTATTGCTGAAGTTGATTATGTGCTCCTCGATAATATGGACAACAATACCATGAGAAAGGCGGTGGCGATGCGGGGTGAGCGGAGGCGGCCTATTCTAGAGGCCAGCGGAGGTGTGAGTCTTGAAACGGTGAGAGGAATTGCAGAAACTGGGGTCGATTGCATTTCGGTTGGAGAACTCACGCACTCGGCGGGGGCTCTGGATCTTGCGCTGGAATTCGTTCCTTTCTCAGAGGGAGAATGAGAGTCGGTAGAGCCGGGTTATGACTGCGATCCAGAAATTTGCGGGACTGGGGAACCGGGTAGAGTGGCATGAAAGCGTGGACTCAACCAACGATCGTGCCTTGGAGATTGTCATGGACCACGGACGGAAAGCCGAGGGATGGATTGTTGGGGCAGAGGAGCAAACGGCAGGGAGGGGGCGGAAGGGAGCGCAGTGGATCTGTGAGCCAGGGAAAGGGTTGGCTTTTTCTGTGATCCTTTGTCCTGGTTGGGAACGTAGACGCTGGGGTTGGCTCAGTCTGACCGCGGCTCTGGCAGTAAGTGCCGGAGGGCCGGAGCTCCTCGGTCTGAGTCCAAAGATCAAATGGCCAAACGATGTTCTCGTGGAGGATCTTAAGATTTGTGGCATTCTTATTGAAACCCGTGGTCCCTGTGCGGTGGTGGGTATTGGGCTGAATGTGAATGAGAGCGCGTTTCCTCGGGAGCTTGGTGCCATTTCACTTTTTCAGCTTCTCGGGAGGGAGGTAGACCGGGAGCAGCTGGCGGGAACGATACGCGAAAATCTAATGAAACTGCTGAAATTGGAGCCTTTTTTGATCGCAGAGAGGGCATGGGAGATGCTGGCCTGGAAAGACAAAGTGATTGTGACGGCCTCTGGCAGAAGAGGACGAATTCGTGGTTTCGGTGAGAATGGAGAATTAAAAGTGGAAACACCTGGGGAACTGCTCACTTTATGCGATCCGGAGGGCCTTCGGGTTGCTGAGACGCCGGATTAGCCCTTCGATTCCTGCTTGTCAGAAGACGGGAGGGCTTGCGATCATTCCCCGCTCTCCCCCTTTTCCGGGCCGACCAGCCTTCTGAGAGCCTGAATGTCTTGAAATCAGGATGCTCGTGGGTTTTCCTCCGCCGGCAATGGCAGAGCTCAGCAAGGCATACGAACCTCGCGAGGTAGAGGAGAAATGGCACCGGAGGTGGCTGGAGTCTGATTGTTTTCGTGCGGACGAGACGTCGGAAAAACCCGCTTACTCTATTGTGATTCCACCCCCGAATGTGACTGGAATTCTGCATATGGGGCATGTCCTCAACAATACTCTGCAGGATATCCTTTGTCGCAGGGCCCGGCAGGAAGGCAAGGAAGTGCTTTGGTTGCCGGGCACGGACCATGCAGGAATTGCGACTCAGACGAAGGTTGAGCAGAAGCTGAGGGCCGAGGGGCAAACAAAGCATGATGTTGGTCGTGAGAAATTTCTTCAGATGGTATGGGAGTGGAAGGAGCACCACGGAGGGATTATCATCGAGCAGTTGAAGCGCCTTGGGTGTTCGTGTGACTGGAGCCGGGAGCGCTTCACGATGGATGAAGGCTACTCCCGGGAGGTTCAGCAGGTCTTCGTTCACCTGTTTAAAAAGGGGCTGATCTACCGTGGCAAGAGAATGGTCAATTGGTGTCCTGTCTCGCTCACGGCCCTTTCTGATGAAGAGGTGGAAATGAGGCCGCAGAGCTCGAAGCTCTACTACATGAGGTATGAGTTGGTTGATGAACCGGGAAGCTACCTTCAGATTGCTACTACCCGCCCGGAGACGTTAATGGGAGATACAGGTGTCGCGGTGAATCCAAAAGATCCACGCTATGGGCATCTTGTTGGAAAGAGGGTGCGGAGGCCTTTCCCCTCAGCTGAAATTCCGATAGTAGCGGACGAGCATATTGACATAGAGTTTGGCACGGGAGTTCTCAAGGTAACCCCAGCTCATGACAAGGCGGACTTCGAGATCGGGCTCCGTCATGATCTTGAGATTATTGATGTGCTTAACCCGGACGGGAGTATCAATTGTCCCGGCTGCCCCGATCTGGACGGGCGAGATCGTTTTGAGGTGAGAGAGCTCGTGGCCGCCAAGTTGAAAGAACTTGGTCTTCTCGAGAAGGTTGAGGACTATGAAAATAATGTGGGGTTCTCCCAGCGCGCAGGAGTTCCAGTTGAGCCGCGTATCTCGATGCAGTGGTTCCTCAAGTATCCAGAGGTGGAGCGAGCAACGAGGGTAGTAGCAGAGGGAGAAATCGTATTCCGCCCCGAGCGCTGGAAAAAGACCTACCTCCACTGGTTGGAGAACATTCAGGACTGGTGTATCAGTCGCCAGCTATGGTGGGGCCACCGTGTGCCGGTGTGGTATCGGAGCGACAAGGTCAATTTGTTACAGGAGGCAGAGAGCCTCGATCTGTCTCATCTTGAAAATGGGGACATTCATGTGGGGGTAGACCCTCCCAGTGAGAGCGATGCGGAATGGGTGCAAGACCATGACGTAATGGATACTTGGTTCAGTTCATGGCTATGGCCATACGCGACAATGGACGATGCCACGCAGGCTAAATTCTACCCGACGGTGGATCTCTGCACGGGTCCAGACATCATCTTCTTCTGGGTTGCGCGCATGATCATGGCGGGGTTGGAATTCAAAGACGAGATCCCGTTCAGCAACGTATATTTTAACAGTATCGTTCGGGATATTGAGGGAAGGAAAATGTCGAAAACCCTTGGAAATTCGCCGGATCCTCTCGACCTCATGTCTGATTACGGGGCTGACGCTCTGCGTTACGGTCTGATGAGAATTGCTCCGACGGGGTTGGACGTGAAGTATGATGAAAAGCAGATTGAGGAGGGGCGGAACTTCGCCAACAAGCTTTGGAATGCTTGCCGCTACCGGCAGATGCAGGGTCCCGTGGAAGGGGTTTCTGCCAAGCCAAACATCTACGCGATTGCTATTCTTGCGAAATTAAAAGCTCTTGAAGAAGGCGTGAGGCGGGCGTTGGAGAACTACGCCTTTAATGACGCCGCGCAGCAGCTGTATCAGTTCTTCTGGTCTGAGTTCTGCGACTGGTACCTTGAATCGGTTAAAGGAGACTTTGGGGAAGAGGCTGACCCTGGGCGTAAGGCTTCGACTCTTGAAGTTATAGATATTATTCTCGATCGTTACCTTCAATTGATACACCCCTATATGCCTCACCTTACCGAGGAATTATGGGAGCAACTTGGTTTTGCGGGTGGATCTCTACTCATGGAGCAAGAGCTTCCAGAAAAGTCTCCGTGGGAAAAGTTTGATTTATCGAAGGAGGAGTCTCACGCGGCGGAGCAGAAGGTGGCAGAGGTATATGAGTCCGTATCGCGGATTAGAAACCTGAAGGCGGAATACAATCTGGCGGCTAATCGGAACGTTAGCCTCATTGTCAAAGCGGGCAGTGGCTGGGCTGAAGAGGAGGCGGCTACCGTGGCGCTGCTTTGCGGCGCGAGGGGAGTAGAATTTTCCGCGGGTTACGAAGCGCCCAAGGGAACCCCGGTCGCAGTAACGGTAATAGGAGAGGTTTACCTTCCCTTGGAGGGTCTGATTGATCTGAACGCAGAGAGGAAAAGAATTGGTGCGGAAATTGCCAAGGTGCAAAAGGAGCTTTCTCGAAGTGAGGGAATGCTGGGAAATCCAAAGTTCGTGGAGAACGCAAAGCCTGAGGTTGTGAGGAAGGAGCAGGATCGACTGGAGGAGTGGCGAGAGAAAATGGTCCAGTTGGAGGAGCTCTTGGAAGCTCTCTCGTAACGGGGCGAGTCCTCCTTTCTACGAAATTCAGAATGTAACGATCAGGATGAGGGATATAGAGGAACTTCCGGGCCTTGAAGAAAAGGCCATCGCCCTTCTTCATGGGGCGGGGCTGAAGACGGTCGAAAAATTTATTGCCAGCGATGCGGTTGAAATTCTTAAGCGGCTGAAGGCGGTTGGGATGCGTCTTGAAGAAGAGACAAGGCCCCCGTCTCAGAATCTTATCGAGGCTTGGCAGATGACAGGCCGTGAGTTGCTTGAAAAGGAGGTGAGATTGTCAGGCAGAGAGGCGGTTGAGGTTTCGCCCGAAAGCTTGGAGAAAGCTGGGGTGGCGATCAGCTCCCTGCCTGTTGGCAAGGTCTTCGAATTAGAATCATCGATAGAACCGGGGGCACAAATCGAGCACTCGAGGGNTTGGAAGCGCAAGATTGAGNGTCATGNGCTTGTGGGTGAGCCTGCTCCCGGAGTGAGACAGAAGGCCGGTGAGNCCTTCCGCAGTNTAGNTGGCAATCAAAAGGTAGAACCACGGAGGGAGCGTCGGAACCGGGGTATGCCTCATCCTAAGGCNGNATTTGTTCGTTGGGCTGCAGCAGCCACGGTAGCGGTAACCTTGCTGGGGATATTGTCGTTGGTTGGGCTGATCACAGTTGGAATCATGGCCTTTGGATTTGGATTCCAGCCGTCCCCACGTATCGCTTTCGCATTTCTGCCATTCCCGATTGCTCTGATGCTCTACCTGCTTCTGGGTATTCGGGCAAGATGCCAGTTCTGTGGGCAGAAATGTTTCGTTAGTAAAAATTGCCAAAAGCATGAATATGCGGTCCGATCAATTTTGGGATTCGGTTTTGCCGCGGCACGAGACGCTCTTCTATTTTCAAGTTTTCGCTGCATGTATTGCGGCTCGAAAAACCGATTAAAGGGTTGAGGTATCTCTGTGCAGGAAGGTTACTCGCGATTTCGTGAATCGATCAGGATAGTGACAGGTCCGTCGTTTACAAGAGAGACACCCATCATCGCTCCGAAGCGCCCTCGCTCGACCTCTCGTTCGAGGTGAGCGGAGAGGACCGCGCAGAACTGCTCGTAAAGTGGTTCGGAGTGTTCGGAAGATGCAGCCCGGATAAAGGAGGGGCGATTTCCCTTCCGTGTGCTTGCATGGAGAGTGAACTGACTGACCACAAGCGCGCTTCCGCCGGTATCGAGCAGAGAGCGGTTCATGCGGCCTTCAGGATCTTCAAAAATACGGAGGCTTGTGATCTTTCTTGTGAGCCACTCGATATCAGTGGGATCGTCAGCGGCTTCAACGCCCAGAAAGATAAGAAGTCCGGATTGAATAGAGGAGATGACCGCTTCTTCGACAGAGACGGAAGCATTTGAGACCCGCTGTATGACCGCCCGCATGCCCAGATTATGATTCTCAGCGGCAATGATTCAAGCAATCTGCTGGCGAGGTGAGCTCCGAAAACTTACCTGACAAGGGGTAGGGAAAGAGACGGAAAAGGTGTCTATGTTCGGTTTCGGNCTTGCNGTCNGCAGTCCGANNGCCTCTTGGGAGGATCTTTGTTCTCGATAAANAAAGNCAAGAGATTGATTATGCTGATCTNATGGCTGCTACCTTNATGGGTGTAAAATGAATATTCACCATCTNGAACTCTTCTACTTTGTCGCCAAATACGAAGGTATCACGGCTGCAGTNCGGCGNATGCCTTATGGNATTCAGCAGCCGGCAGTGAGTGGGCAGATTCTTCAGCTCGAAAAAGAGCTTGGAGTGAAGCTCTTCAACCGGAGGCCCTTCGCGCTGACACCTGCCGGAGATGAATTGTATGACTTTGTGTATCCCTTCTTTTCTCAAGTTGGAGAGGTGGAGGCTCGNTTGAAGGGGGAAGAAGGATCTCATCTACGCATCGCGGCTTCCGGCTCTGCTCTGCGTATTCATCTTCCCGACATTCTCGCTGAAGTGCGTGCGAAGCGTCCGTCAGCCCGCTTTTCTCTGCGTGAGGTGGAGCCAGCGGAGCTGCAGGGTCTTCTTAAGANCCAGCAGGTTGATCTTGCCATAAGTATTATCGGCGAACGGATCACCGAGGGCTTGCAGACGGTAGAACTATTGAAAATACCCCTTGTGCTGCTGGTGCCGGAGCAGTGGAAAGTGCGAGGGCTGAGTGACCTGATGGTTAAGAATGAGGATACGGGACGGAAGGCTCCAAGGTATCCCCTCGTCGGTCTGCCCACGGGTAACGTCCTTGGGAGGATTTTTCTCGATTCCTTTGAGGAGCGAGGCGTCGATCTTGTTCCAAATATGGAGGTGGATTCCCTGGACCTTGTTGGAGATTATGTCTCATGGGGATTTGGGATGGGAATGGGAGTGGAGATCCCTGGTAAGGAGCCTCCGGGTGGTCTGAGGGCAATCCGTCTGAAAGGATTTTCTCCGGTCGTTGTGGGCGCGATCCACCAGGAGAACCTGAAGCCCATCGCGAGAGATTTTCTGGAATTGGCTCGTGAGCGTGCTAAAAATTTAGCGAAGCCGAGTTAACCCATGATCAGAGAAGGCCTGATTTTAAAAATTGACTGTCCTGACCGTGCTGGGTTGGTAGCCAAGATTGCTGGATATGTCNCCGAGCATGAAGGCAACCTCATTGAGTTCAATCAGTTTACCGATGCGGTCAGAAGCAGGTTCTTTGCCCGGCTGGAAATNGATACCTCCGGGCTCAAGGTGGAGACCGANGATTTTGTGAGAGGGTTTGGNACATTGGGNCGTCTTCTGGAGGCNCAATGGCACTTTCGTCGTCTCCCATATCGCATGCGAACTGCAGTGCTGGTCACGAAAACCGACCATTGCCTCAACGAGATCCTGTGGCGGGCGCAGCTTGGCGAACTGCCGGTGGAAATCACCTCTATTATCGGGAACAGGGATGACTGCNGTCTGATTGCTGAGCAGGCCGGTATACCCTTTCATCATGTAGAGATTGGAGAGGACAAGGAGGAGGGCTTCCGAACCATCGATAGATTGTTAACGAAGCAGGCGGTGGAGCTCGTAGTATTGGCCCGCTTCATGCAAGTTGTTCCGGGGTGGCTTTGCGCGGCTTACAAGGGGCGGATGATCAATATCCATCATAGTTTTCTACCGGCCTTTGTTGGGGCGAACCCCTATCGGAAGGCTTTTGAGAGAGGCGTTAAGCTTATTGGAGCGACATGCCATTACGTGACAGAAGACCTTGATGCTGGACCTATTATTGATCAGGAGGTTGAGCGAGTGCAGCATTACCACTCAGTTCACGACCTGATCCGTCTGGGGCGTGATTGTGAGCGTTCTGCACTTGCAAAGGGAATCCGGTATCATGTGCACGAACGGATTATTCTCGATAATCACCGGGCGCTCGTTTTTCCCGACTGATACGCAGAANCTAATCTGGAAGGGTGGTTTGCAGGAGGGCGGTGCTCTTCTCCGCTTCCACCCTGACCGGCCCCTTCGGGAGAAGGAGAAAGTCCCCAGACGAATAGATGGTTCCGTTGTTATCCCGGATTNTTCCGCGGGTGATNGTGATGATCGAAAAGCGATCAGGGTCAGGATTTCCAATTTCAGCGCCCGCCTGAAGTTCCATGTAGTCGACCTTGAAGTGCTGGCAGGTTGCCAGATTCTGTCCCTCTNGCTGGTCCATTGCGGGCTCGTANTCCGTGAAATCGATACTGGCTAGCGATTCGCGAACATGCAAATCGCGGGCCCGTCCGTCGAGGCCGACTCTATTCCAGTCGAAGACCCTGTAGGTTGTGTCCGAGTTCTGCTGGATTTCGTAAATNAACATTCCTGCCCCAATGGCATGCAGGCGCCCTGAGGGGATGAAAATGGACTGGCCTGCCCTTGGCTCCACGGAGTGGACTATCGTCTCGACGGAACCGCTACCAATCGCTTTCTCGAACTGTCCGCGGGTAACTCCCTCCTTCAGGCCCACGTAGAGCTTGGATCCGGGTAGGGCCCTCGCAATATACCACATCTCGGTCTTTGGAGAGCCTCCAAGGAGAGAGGCAACCTGTGAGGGAGGGTGAACTTGAATGGANAGGTCGTCCCGAGAGTCCAGAATCTTCATGAGAAGCGGAAAGCGCTCACTTTGCAGGTTGCCCCCGAAAATCTCTTCACGTCTCATGGTCCATAGGTCATGGAGGCTGTTTCCCGCCCATTCCCCAGAGCTGACCACGGACTGCTCCGCGGGCCGATCGGACACCTCCCACGATTCGCCCCAGGGGCCCGGTCCGGGTAGCTTTCGGCCCAAGAGGGTTTCCAGGTTTCTTCCGCCCCAGACGCGGGGCATGTAGAGCGGCTGGAAGTGGATCGGTGACACGATGAGGGGGTAGAGAATGGACGTGACCGGTTGGAAGAGTCAAGCAGTGAGAGGGTAGAGCGCACCCCGCTTGGCAAGTGATACAGAATACCCTCAATAAGATTCGAGGATATCCTCAAGCGCGTTCCGGAACTTTCGGCCCAAGAGACCTGAGAGAGTGGATTGATAGTCAGCGCAGGTCTCAATGATACAGAGTTCTGGGAGCTGGAAGACAGGATGAGATTGATTGGCAGCCTGCCGGAGAACGCTCGGACTGGAATTCGATACGGTCCAAGTAACGTTGCGGCAGAGAGAGGGCAGGTAATCCTGCATTGCGAGAAGATAGCACCCCCCTTCATGACCTGCCCCAATAACGACTTGGTTGTTTTTGTTAAGCTGGGCGAAGGCGGCGTGGATCCAGCGACTCGAAATTTCGATGCAATTGCTGCCAATGAGGGCGACCTGTTGGTAGCCCTCGGCAAAGGCATTCTTCGCGGCGTTAGATATCCGCGTTCCGAGATCGCCATCTGATTGAGGCTTGAAGTCCGTTGTCTCAGTGTTCAGCTGGATACTGGGATAATCCATAATCTCCGAGAGGAGCCAAAAGCGGATGGCGTCATGGGCGCCTGCAGGGCGGTAGCAGAATCTCAGGGCGCACTTCTCGAGCCCGCTTAACTGCGAGAGCAAAATCCGGATTTTCGCCCGGTAGACGACTTCGGCCTTGTCGGTAGCCAGAATGTCGGCGGAGGAGGGATCTAGTCGACCGGGTCGGGGTTCTTCCAAAAAAACAACGAGGAGGCGCATTTGGGAGTATATAAGGAAGGTTGGAGGGAAATTTGCCCAAGAGCTTAATTTTTGTTGATAGTCAAAAAAAGCGGTATTCGATCTTGTTTGGCCCTTGATTTTAGGGGATTATATGGAGGGCAGAACTCCGCAAAGCTCTGCGCAAAAATTTATGGCGAGTTCGAGGAACAGGTCAAAGCGAAAGGGTAGCACCGACTCTCGTTGGTCCCGTGAAGCGATGGGTGTCGCACTTTCGGGCGTCGGAATCCTTTTACTCTTTTCGCTCGTATCCTACACGCCCGGAGATTTGCCGATCAAGTTTCCCTTCACGGATTGGGCCTTGCTCAGCGGATTTGCTCTCGATCTGGAGGCGAACGACCCTCGTCAAAACTGGATTGGGCCAATCGGAACATTGCTTGGTTTTATTCAAATTCAAATCTTTGGCGTGGCTGCCTTCATTCTGCCGCTGGGGATGCTGTGGCTGGGGGTTGGCCGGCTTTTCATGCGAGCATCCTACAGCATGCGAACTACTACGGGGTTTTGCGTCTGCCTGCTGAGCGGCGCGAGCCTTATGGCGGTTCAGGAGAGCTTTTTCACAACATGGAGGGAAACTTACCTTATTGCAGGTCCGGGAGGCGTGGTAGGACAGGGCTTAGGCGTTGTTGTCCTCAAGGGTATGCTCAGCGCTACTGGGGCGATCATTCTTCTCGGTGTTGTCTACTGGCTGAGCTTTTTTACTCTCCTCGGCGTTCACCCGGTCAAGTTTGTCAAGGCGTTGGCGCTTTGGAGTATCGAAAAAATCCGGCAGGCCAGGGAAGATTGGGGCAGCAGAGTGGCTGAGAAGGAGAGGGCCGCCACGGGAATGAAAGGGGAGAAGAAGCCCTCCTCAGCCAAGGGCAAACCGAGAAAGAGAAGGCGCCAGAATCGGGGTGAGGAAGAGGCAGGAGGGCAGGAGGGCGCAGAGGATCTGGTGAGTTACGAGCAGGACGAGAAGGGTCAATCCCATCTTCCCTTACAGGAAATCCCGGAGCCGCAGATTATCGACGCGACCCAGAGGATCACACCCATAATGGCGGCTGGAGCCAAGCCTTTCGAACGAAAGAGGTCCCCGCAGCATGCGGCCCTCAGCACTGAGGGATTCGAGGATTATGAGCTTCCTGGCTTCGATTTGCTCGAATACGAGGAGGAAGAAGCTCCAACAGAGGATAATACTGATATTCTCATCGCGCAGCAGACTAAGATTGTTGAGACTCTTAAGGCATTTGGAGTTGATGTGACGGCGGGTGACATCACGCGCGGCCCGACCATTACCAGGTATGAGGTGTATCCGAGTATTGGCTTAAGGGTGAGCCGGATTGCCCAGTTGGAACCGGACCTGGCCCGGGCCACAAAGGCGGAGAGAATCAACATTCTTGCTCCGATCCCGGGAAAGGACACCGTGGGTATTGAGATTGCCAATGATTCCAGGATGCCGGTTGCCCTCCGAGAACTCCTACAGGATGACGAGTTCCGGAGCTCCAAGAGAAAAATCCCCCTGGCCCTTGGCAAGGATGTCTATGGCAAGGCCGTTATTGGTGATCTTGCCGCAATGCCCCATCTCCTGGTTGCTGGCGCTACTGGATCCGGAAAGTCGGTCTGCATCAACTCGATCATTTCGAGTATTCTTTTCAAGTTTGGGCCTGATGAGCTGCGCTTCATCATGATTGATCCCAAGGTGGTGGAAATGCAGGTCTACTCGGATCTGCCCCATCTCGTCGTGCCCGTTGTGACAGATCCAAGAAAAGTAGTTGGAGCGCTCAAGTGGTGCGTTAACGAAATGGAGCGACGCTACAAGGTATTTGCCAAGGAAGGGGTCCGAAACTTCGATTCCTTCAATAATCGGGTAAGGGATAAGGGTGATCCGGTAGTTACTGAGGAGGAAGAGGAGCTTGAAGAAGAGGAAGAGGTGATCGACGAGGAGCATGTCGAGTCAATTGCCGCCGCCCTTGAGGATGGCGAACTGGGTCCGACGGGCGGTGAGTGGAAAGAGGAGGAAGAGACCCCGGATAGGTTCCCCTACATCGTGGTAATTATCGATGAGCTCGCAGATCTCATGCAGACTGCGCCTGCGGAT
>PBTP01000033.1 GCA_002729275.1 Roseibacillus sp.
CCCGGCTCTATAATGAGAAAGCACAGCTTTGGACTTTCTCCAGCAAGTTGCCCTGGCCTCATATCCACCGCTTCTCTGCCCTCCCAGCCATCCTAACCGGCTCCATCGCACTATCTGTCCTCGCACTTGGTTTCATGCGACCTAGATTCGCTCCACGTCGAAAGCTTGCTCTATTCCTCATTCTTACTCTCATCCTCGGGCCAGCCCTGTTAACAGGGAATCTCTTCGAACAGATTTGGGGTAGACCCCAACCCTTTGAAATAATCAAGCTCGGTGGCACGCAGGAATTTAAACGGATCATAGCGTCAAACCCCACCAGCGCAGGGCATTTCCATGGAGGCGGACTCGCCTCAACAGGATTCTATTTTTTTGGGATCGGACTTCTAATGCTTCGCCGTGGCAGAAAAAAGTGGGGTACTGGTGTAATTCTGGGCGCTAGCATCTACGGGACCGCAATAGGAATTGCCTGCATGGTTCAGGGGACCTGTTTCGCCGGAGACATCCTATTGTCTGCTGCTCTTTCATGGCTCTGCTCCGCAGGAGTCTTTCAACTTCTCGGCCTCCACCGAGCAGCTCATTCGAGGCCCCCTGAGAAAATAGCAATCCTTCTTCCCCGATGGGCTTCCTTTGGAATTCTTCTCAGCCTTCTATCCGTCACCGGAATCATATGCCTTGCCTTTCCATCTTCAGGAACCTCCACAAATTCTATACTCGATGACACCGGCGGACCTCTCCCCGACACAGTCTACCTCGATCTGGATCTTAGAGGGGATCTCGAGATCTCCGGGGGGGAAGACCTTATTCTTGAGACTGAATACCGCGGCATTGGATTTCCTGGCTCCCGGATGCGAACCAACACGAGGCCCATCGAAGATGGAACCCATGTCGTTCAACGGAGAAAGGGGCACCTGACGAGAATGAATGTTCGTAACCGCATTACCCTTCCACCGAACCGCGTTTATAGAATCACCCTTGGAAAAGAGGTTGTTTCGGTTGTAGTTCTTCCTCCCCAGCCAGACCGGAGACCTGGCTTCTTCGCTCACGTATGGCTTGCCTCCGGATTCAAAACCAAGCTTCTTAACATCAAGGGGAAGGCTGTCGCTGAAGACTTTTTCGGTCGACGCACGCGCTCCTTTCGAGTCGAGTAGACTGCAAAATACCGGGTATTTCCTGGCTTTTGGCCTGTTGGCCACAGCATTTTCTAGGCTATTGCTTCCCCGGACAGACTCGAACACCCTTCCAATGCACCAGTTCAAATATCATCAAGGGACCCTCCACTGCGAGGGAGTCAACCTTCAAACTCTCGCCCAGGATCATGGAACCCCTCTTTACGTCTACTCGTCCCAGACGCTTAGGGACAACTACGAGAGACTTAACAAGGCACTCGGCGACCTCGACCATCACATCGCTTTTGCTGTCAAAGCCAACTCGAACCTCTCTGTCCTCAACCTGCTTGCTGAACTGGGGAGCGGATTTGATATTGTTTCAGGAGGAGAATTATTTCGCGTAATAAAGGCTGGCGGAGATCCGGGACGCTGCTCCTTCGCGGGCGTTGGAAAAACTGCTGAGGAAATAACCTACGCTCTGGAGCAGGGTATCTACTGTTTCAATATAGAGTCTCTCGCTGAGCTCGAGTTCATAAACAGAGTGGCCGAATCACTCTCGCGCACCGCTCCCGTTGCGGTGCGAATAAATCCGAACGTAGATGCTCAAACCCACAAATATATTTCAACGGGGAAGGCAGAAAACAAATTCGGAATCGATTATGAGGAAACCATGAGGGTCTACGAGAGAGCATCCAAGCTCCCTCATATTAGCATCAGAGGTATCCAGATGCATATTGGCTCGCAACTCACCAATGTATCTCCCTTCGTCGAGGCAGTAAAACGAGTTATTCCACTGGTGCAGGAGCTACAGCACAAATACGGCATCGAATTCTTCTCGATCGGTGGTGGGATCGGCATCGTCTACGAGGAGGCGCTGGCCTCGGGGCCATCGAGCTGGTGGAGCGAGCATGAAAACCCTCCCCTCTCGCCTGATGTTTATGCACGGGAGCTAGTCCCACTTCTCGAACTCCTCAAAATGAAAATAGTCCTGGAGCCAGGACGTTATATGTCCGGGAACGCAGGGGTTCTACTTGCCTCCTGCCTCTATGAGAAAAAGGGTAGCGCTAAGACCTTCAAGATTGTGGATGCCGGGATGAATGACCTGATTCGGCCTGCGCTCTACGAGGGCCACCATGAAATTGTTCCCATCTTCGAGCGCCAATCAGAAAACACTGTGCTCGGAGACGTAGTCGGCCCAATTTGTGAAAGTGGAGACTTCTTTTGCCAAGACCGAAGGATTGCTGACTTCCAACAAGGCGATCTGATCGCGCTCATGAGCGCGGGTGCCTACAGCTTTACCATGGCCTCAAACTACAACTCCCGACCTCTCCCTGCTGAAATACTCGTGGACGGCACAGAGTGCTCAATTGCGAGAAAAAGACAGCAATGGTCGGACCTGATAAGCGGAGAGCTGTAGCCCTGACACTTTTGGAAGCATCGAGCCTCTGCCCCGGGTGAGGGCTGTTCATCTCTACCCGATCTCAAGGACTGGATTGCCCAGCACTTCCATAATCGGATCGATCCCAAGCCCCGGATCCGCAGACGAAGCCATTCTTCCGTCTTTTCGTTGCGGTGCACCGTGAGCTATGGGCTTGGTAACATAACTATTGAAGTCAGTAGCTGAGAAAAGAAACTCTTCGGGAGTGCTATGAGCAAGGTGAGAGATTGCTGCGGTTACAATATCTCCCCCCCACGTATCCTCCAGGGTCATCGCCACACCAAGCGACATGCACAGGTCTCGAGCCTGCCGAGCTCGAGTCAATCCTCCAAACTTACTAATCTTGATATTGACCACGTCCATTGCGAGATCATGCGATGCCCGCAGGATTTCCGGGATTCCGTCGATAACCTCATCAAGAATGAACGGGTGGGTCACGTTTCGCCTAATGGAGAGGCAATCCTCATATCGCAAACACGGTTGTTCGATATACACGTCAACATCACTAACCGCACGAACGACCCTCATTGCTTCGTGTTTCAGCCAACCAGTGTTGGCGTCCGCAACTAGTTTGTCACCTGGGCCCAAGCGCGCCGCCACCTGATGAATCCGCTCAATATCGAGGTCGGGATCTCCTCCGACCTTCAATTGAAATCGTCGATAACCCTCACTTTTATAAGATGCTACATTTTCCGCCATCGCCTCGGGGCTCTCCTGGGAGATCGCACGATAGAGCACAAAATCATCACCGTAGGCTCCCCCAAGAAGCGAACTCACGGGAAGGCCCGCAGCTTTACCAAGAATATCCCAACAGGCCATATCGATAGCGGATTTCACGTAGGGGTGACCCTTCATTGCTGAATCCATTGTTTTATTCAACTGGTCAAGATGAAGCGGATTCTCTCCCAGCAGGTGGGGGCCGAGCTCCAAGATTCCCGCCCGAACACCACCGGCGTAAGACGGCAGATACACCGGCCCGAGAGGGCAGACCTCTCCGGCACCATGGATTCCGGAATCTGTCTCGATCCTGACCACCGTACTATCGAATACTGCGACTGATTTTCCTCCGGACCATTTATAATCACCCTCGTGCAGGGGTAGGTCGACTTGCCAGGCAGTGATCTTGGAAATCTTCATTATGTCACCGGTTTCTACTCAGTGAATCAGGTATCGGCAAGCGGCGAGAACCTACCTCCAGCCCCCCCTCTGAGCAGCTCTTCTTACAACATGAAGCAAAGCACGTAGACATTCTGCCCCGTTGAACCCGTTTCCATCATTTACCAGACTACAAAAACAGCTCAGCTTCCACCTAGGACTGATTCTAGAAATCTCTCTGCTTTTCCTCAGCCCGTCTGAAACTGAGATCCTACCCCTTCCTTCCGCTCCTTTATTTTAACCTATACGCCATCATACACGATTCCCACTCTCCTCCAGTATCACTTTCTGGTTTTCATTCTCGCTCTCACCGCCGTCCTTGGAAACGTGATTTCGCTGGAGGCCCCCTCTCTGGTCTTTTGGCGGGTTACGATAGCAGGACTCGCCATGCTCGTCTGGCTGTCCCTGACCTGCCCCGCAATGCTTCGCCTCTCCCCCCGGAGGGCATTGGCAGTCTTCAATGTGGGGCTCCTGCAGGGCGGGCATTGGGTCTGCTTCTTCCTGTCGGTCAACCTTTCGAGCGTCTCAGTTGCACTTGCCGCCTTCGCCACGATCTCGCTGTTCACCTCCATCACAGAGCCCTTGATCGAGCGCCGAGCATTCCGACCCGGAGAGCTTATCTGTGGTGGAATCGTCATATCTGGAATTCTTCTTATTACCGGCGGGATTGATTCAAATCATAAGCTGGGGCTTTTGGTGGGGCTTTTGGGCGCGCTATTACACTCTATCTTCCCAGTGCTCAATCGTGGTCTGGTCGCCCGGGGAACGCCTCCTAAAAGCATGCTTCTTTACGGAATGGCAGGCGCTTGCCTCATGTCCGCCATTACTCTCCCCTTCCTATCTCCCCACCACCTTCAGTTCCCCTCCGGAGACGACTGGATCCCTCTCCTCACACTTTCCCTGCTTTGCACCACAGTCGCCCATACCTGGAATATTCGTCTTCTTCGCAGACTAACGGCATACACCGCTAACCTGACCATGAATTTCGAACCCGTCTGGGGAATCCTTCTGGGTGCTTTAATCTTCCAGGAATACGCCCAACTAGAGGCTTCCTTTTACCTTGGCGCACTCCTTGTCATCCTCGCCAACTTCGTGGACCCATGGTTCAAAAAAAACGGCGACTCCCTGCCACAGCCAAAATAATACCAAAGAACCCCAGATCCCTACATTCGAAAAAGGCCTCCCCTCTTTCCTGCCAGAGACACAGCTCCGACAATCGAGATGCCTAGAAAGACCATAGCCCATACTCCGAGGGCTGAGGCCAACTCATACCCGTTGCCTAGAGTATTGAGAAGAGCATAAATCGCCTTGGTGATCGGGAAATGCTCAGCCTGTTGCGCGAGAATCAGACTGTCGCTAACCTCAAGCATCGCAAAGGCGAAAGCTAGAATACCTCCAGCTAGGAGGTTCGCAGAAAGGAGCGGCAGAGCAATCCGCCTCATCATTCGGAGCGGCGGTGCCCCAAGGCTCAATGCCGCCTCCTCCAAGGCCACATTACTTTGCTGTAATCCTGCAACAGCAGCCCTGACAACATAGGGCAATCGGCGAACCGCATAGGCGATGATCAGCAAGGCTGCAGGGTTCCCATTAATCCCGACAAGAAAAGAGAAGGCACGACCTTCCTGTGCAAGAGCAAGGTAGCCAAAGGCAAGAACGAGCCCCGGAACGGCGAGAGGAAGCATCACGAGTGCATCGAGAAGAGCCCTACCCCGAATCGTACTCCGGACTATCACCCACGCGATCGCAAGCCCAAGCACCAGATCAACGACCATCGCTCCGGATGCATAAAGCAGGCTGTTCTGAATGGAAGGGACTACAAGGGGGTGCCCCAGAGCCTCTTCATAATGAGCTCCGGTGAGCTGCTCGGGAAAAACAGAACCATACCAGTCAGTTGCGGAGGAAAGAAGAATAACGCCCATGTGAGGAAGGGACGCGAGAAGGAAGACTCCTGCAAAGACGAGGGTAATAGCCCAGCCCCTCCACCCCTTCAGGACTCTTTCCACATTTCGCCCTTTGGGCCTCGGAGCAGTACCCAGCCTGGAGCGACCAAGAAGGGCCTTAGAGAGCAGGAATACTGCTGAGGAAATAATCAGCATAACCGCCACCAAGGCATAGGGAAACGGGTTACTCTCAAGATCCTTCAGCCCGTCAAAGATCTGGACTGGCGCGACTCTCGAATAGTCGAATACGAGTGGCACTCCCAGCTCCGTGAAGGACCAGATAAAAACAATCGCGCCTCCAGCAAAAATGCCCGGCATCGTTAGAGGCATGGTGATTCGCCTGAGCCGTCTCCACGGCGAGCACCCCAGATTCTGTGCTGCTTCTTCCATAGCAGGGTCAAGATGCGCGAGTGATGCCGCAATGTTCATGTAGAGAATTGGATAAAGATGAAGGGCATTCATCACCACGATGCCCCAGAAGCGCCCCTCCCCCAACCAGTCCATCGGGGCAGCGGGATCCATCAATCCCAGCTTTTCAAGAAAGGCGTTAAGAGCGCCCTTCACTCCCAGCATCTGCTTCACTCCAACTGCACCCACGAAAGGAGGGAGGACGAGCGGCACGAGAATCAAAGCGGATAGCGGGCCTTTCAGGGGAAACCGATAGCGGTGAGTCAGGAGTGCAAGGGGAAATGCGATCAACAGCGTAGCCAGCGTGCTGGTTACTCCCAGCAAGAGGGCATTCCAAAGCCCTTCAAGATACACTGGGTTAACAAAAACCTGCGAGAAGTAGGCGAGGGTCAATCCTCCATCACGGTCGACGAATGCTTCGCCGATCACCATGATGACCGGAAAGAGGAAAAACACAGCAAAGAACAGGGTCACTGCCGCCGTAAGAATAATGGCCTTTCGACTGTTCATAATCCTTCTTCCGCCAGGCGCTGTGCCTCCTTATAATTCTCACGGAAAAACCCACCGAGCTGATTCATGATCTTCACTGCTTCTATCTTGCTGGCTTTTAACGAAGCCTTGATCGGACCCCCGGCCAAATTGTAGCCCACCGCACTAACATCATGAAAGCGGGCCGTCGCCTTTGGCGGAAATCCCGCTGCAATCAGGGCCTCCCAGGCAGCCTTCATCTCATCATGAGAATCGATACACATGATACGGATAATCGCCCTTAGAGGTGAGAACAAGTGACCAGTTAATTTCCGATCGTAAGAAAACTTTTTNGCCTGCTCAAATGGCATCGCCTCGCCATCAATCATGACCTCAAGGCTNCTNCCTNGNTAGAGGTCCGGGCGAATCGGAAGACGACGCAGAGCACGGTATTTCGGACCNGGGACACTTCCNGGAGGCGCNGCCCAGAGCATCTGCCCCTCCCGCGAAAGGACAAATTCNACAAAGGCCTGAGCAAGCTCAGGATGGGGAGCACCCTTCAACACAGCCACCGGATCCACGCTGATCGAGCTACCTCCAGAGGGCATGATATATTGCAGGCGAGAAGAGCCATCTGCTTGTTTCAGAGTCTCGCTTGTCGTCCGCCCATAGAAATCAATGCACATTCCGGCGACCGCGTTGCCCTGGGCCACGTCCCGGGGGATCTTGGCGGAACTATCGGTGAAATACCGGGCGTTGGCGCCAATTCTCTGGATGAGATTCATGCTGGCGTCCCAGCCTCGGGCCACCACCCTCTCCCATTCTTCCTCAGGCCCAGCGGCAGAAAGCTCCTCCTGAATTTTCTGCTGAACCAGCATCTCGAAAGACTTTGTTACCGAAGAGCTCTTGGTTGTGTCGGCGAGCGCTATACCATGAATATAGCGTGGATCCCCAAGATCATCCCAGCTGACCGGATCAGGAAGTCCCCGCTCCAGCAGAAGGTCCGTATTGTAGCAGATACCAAAACTCGAGAGCACCGAACCGACCCATGTATGATCGGGGTCGTAGAAAGTTTCTCCACCCAAGGAAGCAGGAATACCTCCCTTCTTAAACAACTCACTCCGAGTTTCAAAAATTCGTAATTTTTCGAAGCGCTCCTGCTTGGCTTGGATCGCAAAATCATAGGCCCCACCTCCAAAGAAAACATCAATTCCACAGCCAACCTCCCCCCGTTCCGCCGCAGCCTCAAAACCGTTACCGATTACCCTTACGCATTCGGAGGTCCCCCCGGGCACAAGAAAGTTTACGTAAACACTATCACCGGACTTTTTTTCCCAGTAAGCAGAAAACGCCTCTCCAAATTCCCGTCGCAGGGTCTCTGTATGCGGCGTAATAACGTCGAGCCGGAGATCGGCCTGGTCAGCTCCCTCGGCTCCCTTGTCCCTCAGAGTAAGAGGTGCTGCCACCGCTCCGGTAAGCAGCCCCAGTATTAGGAGATTCTTCTTCCAGTTACTCATCACTTCTAAGTGCCTGAATCAGAACTCTATTCACGAAGCACCACCACATCCTCTACTTGCATCTCCAGCGCGACCCTCGCTCCTTCCTCGAGGACGGCCCTAGGATTCATTTGAGAGACCTGCATCTCTACTCCTTGCGCTATTCGAACCCGATATTGGATGCTTTCTCCAAGATACATGGTCTCGACCACTCTCCCCTCAAGCTGCCCACCCTCCGGCAAAATCCGGATCGCCTCTGGACGGATGGACACTTGAACCTTCTCCCCGGGGGCCGGAGTCCAGTGATCATCCGTAATTCTCCCAATCAATTCTCCCGCTTCCGTCTCCACCACGACACCCTGACGATCAGCCGCATGCTTTACCTTTGCTTCTAGAAGATTGGTTTCTCCGATAAAGGAAGCTACATACGCTGTCCGGGGATTCCGGTAAATCTGCTCGGGCCTACCAACCTGCTGAACCCTTCCACCGTCCATTACCGCGAGACGATCCGCCATTGAGAGAGCCTCTGCCTGATCATGCGTTACGTAGACCCCTGTCAGGCCGTTCTCTTTCACGATCCTTCGGATTTCCGAGCGCATTTCCAGCCTCAACAAGGCATCAAGGTTGGACAATGGCTCATCCAGAAGAAGGCATTTCGGCTTCACTACAAGAGCCCGGGCCAACGAGACACGCTGTTGCTGCCCCCCTGACATCTGGTCAATTCCCCGGCTCTCAAACCCCGGCATTCTAACCATCTCAAGAACCTCCCGTACCCGCTCGGCGATTTCGTTTTTAGCTACTTTGCGCTCTTCCAAGCCGAACCCAATGTTCTGCCCCACCGTCATGTGAGGCCAAAGCGCATAACTCTGAAAGACCATCGCCGCCTCCCGCTTATGAGTAGGCAAGGCCGTAACATCCTCCCCATCAAAAAAAATCTGACCCGAGGTGGGCTCCTCAAGTCCGGCGATACAACGTAACAGTGTTGTCTTTCCGCATCCGCTCCCTCCTAGGAGAAAAAACAACTCCCCAGATTCTACCCCCAGACTAACCCCGTTAAGAGCCCGAACGTCCCCGAAATCTTTAACGATTGAATCTGCACGAATAGCATCCATAGGCGATTAGCGGACTTAGTAGTCCGTTGTCCGCCCTCCTTGGCAAGACCAATCCTGCTCCTACTTCGTAACCGAGCAAAAGGGTGGTGAACCCATAGGGATCCACCACCCTGAAAAACAAGCCTCCAGCAATTAGGGGTTGGCCGCCTCAATAACCACGTTGTCAATCGTAAGGCCACTNAAAGAATCAACCGTATCGTCACTGACAAAGTTGAATTCAACGCGGGCGATCTCACCAATCACTTCTTCAGGCACAGCGATGGAAAGACTCTCGTATGCAGTATCAAAGAGGCTCATATCAATGGCNACCTCTATTCCGAGCTGAACATCGTCACCAACTCTCCTGAAAACGACCATCGCGCTATCTCCAAACCCATCCGCATCACGGTAAGCATCAAAGGTTAGCTCCGCTCCCTGCAAGCCGCCAAAATCAATCGGAGGAGAGAAAAGAGATACGTCTGAGACCTGAGCATAGTCACCCAGATTGGTTGACCACGCGTTCCCGGATCCATCAGCCCCAGTCAGAGGGCCGCTGGTTCCCTCGGGAGATCCAATTTCCCATTGGGTATTGCCCGCCTGATCGTTTACCACGCTGGTCCAATCTCCCACCCCAGACTCAAAATCATCAGAGAAAAGAGCCGGCGCCGGACCGGCAATAAGCTTGAACAGGCGGAGATCTCCTGCCGGCCTCGCAATACTGTGAGTNTTGAGTGGCGGTGTAGCGGATAAGCTTTCAAGACCTGCGACCGGCGCCCANGACGCAGGATCGGGGTTTCCCACCGGATTATCACTNGCCACCACCGTGTAGACCTCGGAAGCCGAACTGTTCCACTCCAAATCAATGGTTTCTCCCCCATCGGGGCTCGATACCACAAACTGATACTGATCCCCGGGACTTGTACATATGCCATCAAAGAAGAGAGGNCGCTCTTGTTCAAAAGCCGCTTGGATCTCCTCGTCCGTCCAGACCGAGTCATAAATCTCGACCCGGGCGATCGTCCCAGAATAGGCGATGGGTANNTTATTTACGCTCCCTGCATCACTCTCAGAACCTAGGCATACCAAGGTAGGATTCCCGTCATTGTACGATGAATGTACATCGAGCAAATTCGGGTGCTCCTCACTGTTATTGAACTCCCCATCAATGAAAACCCGGTCTTCCAGACCATCGTAGACCCACGACAACTGGGCCCAGCGCCCCTGTGTCGCCACAATATCAGTTCCATCCCCATTCGGACCCCAACCGACATCTGGTTCGGCCGGATTATCCACCGGCCCACCACCCCAGTGGCCGATTGCCCCGAAGGTAGGGTGGATCCCCTGGTGCATACCGGCGTTGGAGCCAACCGGGCCGCCCCGGTGCCCCCAAGAAACCACTGCCTCTTCATTACCAAATGCAGGGTTAAACACCCAGGCCCGGACAGTATAAGTCTGATTTCCAACCAGACCGAGCGTAGGCGCATCCACCGCGGCAGTCATCTTGTCTCCATTGAAGGCCAAGCCCTGCACCTGAACATCTGGATTNTCGTTCGCCGGATGACTAGCTACCTCAACCTGCCCAATCAGGGTGGTGAATGACCCCGCTTGGCCAAGGTTTACCACCGTATCCACAATACTACCATCGGCGAGATCAAGGCAGGTCATATCGACCTTGACGATCTGGTCGCTGGCAAATGCCGGCTTACTACTAGCATCAAGGGGGTCTGTCTGGATCGCTACTTCCGCGCCGTCTTGAGCTCCATCTCCGTCAGTATCGGTATTAAAGGGGTCAGTGCCCAGCTCTACTTCCTGCAAATCGCCAAGACCGTCTTCATCGGTATCAGAAACCAAAGGATCTGTCCCAGTATCCTCAGTTCCATTGACTACCCCCGTTCCGGTTTCAGCACTATCNAGCAAACCATCTCCGTCAGTATCTTCACTTAAAGGATCGGTTGGAGCAGACTGCCCACCCACCAGGCGGTTTAACTCCTCTCCATCACTTAAGCCATCACCGTCGCTATCCGGATTACAGGGATCGGTCCCAAGTCCTAATTCCGCGCTGTTAGAGAGACTGTCTCCGTCAGGATCCGCATCAGCATCTGCAACATTCTTATCGAGACAGTCATAGAGGTCTTCTATCGCATCGAATATTCCATCACCATCCAAGTCACTCACGTCTAGCACCCCATCAAAAAAAAGAGAACTCTCCGCATTAAAAGCCGCGCGCACCTCTGCCTCTGACCGAGCAACGTCTTCCACCAGAACCTTGGCAATCGTTCCCGAATAGGCAATCGGGGTGCTGTTTACATTTCCGGCATCACTCTCAGAACCTATCGCGAAAGGAGTAGGTGTTCCATCCGTAAAGCTAAGGTGAGGACTCAAGGGAATGTGGACCTCCGAATTACTTAATTCACCATCAATGTAGACACTTTCAGTTGTTCCATCCCAAGTGTAGGCCAAATGCGCCCATCGATTGGCCGTAGCGTTGATGTCAGGANCGACACCGGAGGGGCCCCACCCAGTATCCGGAGAACCCCAGTGCCCAACCGCTCCAAAAGTAGCATTGTTGCCCTGATGCATCCCCGAGTTCGTTCCATCCGGACCTCCCCGATGCCCCCATGACACGATCGCCTCCTCGTTTCCAAAGCCTGGGTTATAGACCCACGCCATGGCTGTATAGGGGCGATTACCCTCCATCGTCGTGGAGGATTGGGAGTTCGTAGAAACCATTTTGTCGTTATTAAAGGCAAGCCCTTGCACGAGGGCTCCGGCATTCGCATTGGCAGGATGGCTGGTCAATTCAACCTGTCCGATGAGAATTGTAAAATCGCCTGCTGCTCCAGAATTGGTCAAGGTATCTACGGACGCCCCATCCAGAAGCCCAAGGGCGGTAGCATCCACATCTATCAGAATACTGTCGTTCTGGGCGCGAAGGGTGGGAGCTAAGGCGAAGAGTAAAANAATAAGCTGGTTTCGAATCTTCATAAGAGTCCTATGGGTTTTTNTAAGGAGAAAGGCATCGCCCGATTTTCCATGGGCAAAATGGGGCTGAACTGCCTGCAAATATATTGCCGGACATGGTTACAAGCCCGAACTCGAGGTCAATATGATTCTGCTCTATTTCCGTTCCAACTTGTGATCTAGCTTCATGCATAATCCCCTAAACACTAATAATTTGACATCGGACAATATAAAGATCTCATGTCGGATCCCCCCTCAACACACCCTCTCCTGAACCATGCTCCGCTGGACCGTTCTGGCTCTTTCAATATTACTCTCCGCGCCCCATCAAGGGGTGGGCGCACTACCTAGTTCTTCACCCCTCACCATTCCCTCCTCGGGAGGCAACTCANCACTCCGGTTTTCCACCTTGCCTCCGGAGGAGACCGGNATCTCATCGATAAACCCGATTGACACCTCCCACCCGCTGAAACGCCTCTATACCTCTGCACTCGGAGGAGGCGGGGTTG
Source organism: Roseibacillus sp. (assembly GCA_002729275.1). GTDB lineage: Bacteria > Verrucomicrobiota > Verrucomicrobiia > Verrucomicrobiales > Akkermansiaceae > Roseibacillus_B. Next base: position 12,573 of record PBTP01000033.1, read on the forward strand.
CTGCTGGGGACTTTGACGGCGACAACCAGTGCGACCTTTACTTTGTCTCCGGAGCCCGGAGTAACACTCTTTACCGGAATAAAGGNAATGGGCGATTCGAAGATATCTCTATTGATGCAGGCGTCGGGGGGGGGGCGGCATGGGGGTCCGGAGTTGCGGCAGTCGATATAGATGGCGACAAAGACCTGGACCTCTACGTATGTAATTACGGCTCTCCCAACCAACTCTTCATCAATGATGGTAAAGGGAAATTTGTCGAGTCCGCTTCGNAATTCGGACTCGCCCACAGTGGCGCTTTTGCGATGGCCGCATTTGCAGACTACGATCTCGATGGCGACCTCGATATTTACCTTCTGGGACACCGATTCTACCGTGCCGGCGGGCGTCCAAATCGCCCGGTGACGATCTTAAAAGATGGCCGCAATCAAATGCTCCCCGAGTTCGAGAACTACTACGGAGTATCTGAGCGCAGGGGGAACATGAAAATTAATAATGTGGGAGCCCCCGACAAACTGCTGCGCAACGACAATGGCACCTATGTAGAAGTCACTCGTCCAGCAGGAATCTCCACGGAGCGCTATCACGGGAATTCTGTCACCTGGTGGGATTTCAACCACGATGGACTCCCCGACCTCTATGTCGGCAATGACTTTGAGGACCCTGATCTCCTCTACCGGAACAATGGGAACGGCACTTTCACCGAAGTCGCCCGGGACCAACTACCCCACACGAGCTGGTTCACGATGGGAGCTGACTGCGGAGACCTGAATAACGATGGGTTGATTGATTTTCTCTCCTCTGACATGGCTGGAACTACCCATTACAAGTCAAAGACTACAATGGGTATGATGGGCGCGTCGACGTGGTTCATGCAAAATGCTGTCCCGGCTCAATACATGCGCAACTGCCTCTACGTGAACACTGGGACAGGGCACTTTCATGAGACTGCCTTCTACTCCGGACTTGCCTACTCTGATTGGACCTGGGCGGTAAAAATGGGGGACCTTGATTGCGACGGACTGCTCGACGTCTTCATGTCAAATGGGATGACTCGTAATTTTAATAACTCTGACAATCCTCTTGATGTCAGAAAGCTACACGGGAGAACAGAATGGGATCTTTACGAGCAGACTCCAACTCGACCTGAGCAGAACCTCTCTTTCCGAAATATCGGGNAACTCAAATTTGTCGATGACAGTAAGCGCTGGGGACTCGCCAAAACGGGCATGAGCTACGGAGCTGNATGGNTCGACCTCGAAGGNGATGGCGATCTCGATCTTGCGGTGGCAAACCTCGGCGAACCNCCAACCATTCACCGCAATAACACNCANGATGCGAATCGTATCACCCTNAAACTNGAAGGNACCGGCCCAAACACCTCTGGCATTGGGGCTGCTCTAAAAATCACAACNACTGNGGGACAGCAGATCCGCCAGTTCAATCCCATGCGGGGGTTCTCCTCATGCGACGAGGACATCATTCAGTTCGGCCTCGGAAAGACTGATATCATTCAAAGCCTGACCGTGAAATGGCCAGGAGGCCTTGAGGCAACCTATCAGAACCTTGCAGCCAATCGNAAATACATCCTACACGAGCGTGATGCGACCTCTCCGAAAAGCGAAACGCGTGCTTCCGCTCCATTATTCCGCTCAAGCAGCGCCGTGGCGGCGGCACGGCACTGGGAAATGCCGTTTAATGATTTCCGTCTACAACCACTCCTACCGAATCGACAGTCCCAATGGGGCCCATCGCTGGCATGCGGGGACATCGACGGGGATGGTGACGACGACTTTTTCCTCGGTGGATGCGCCGGATACCTTGGAACACTAATCATGAATCAAGGTGANGGGAGATATAGTACGCAGCCGTTCACCGCCGCGAGCGCCCACAAGAACAGCGAGGATCTCGGAGCCTTATTTTTTGACTGCGACGGAGACAACGACCTTGATCTGGTGATTGCGAGCGGGAGCGTCGAGCATCCTGTCGCAAATCCTTCCTACGCTGATCGAATTTACCTGAACAACGGCAAGGGATCCTTCACTCCAGCGAAACCCGGAACCCTCCCCACAGGACTCCATAGTAGCGGAGCTATCGCTGCTGCAGACTTCGACAGGGATGGCGACCTCGANCTCTTCATAGGTGGCCGCAGCGTTCCCGGCGCCTACCCGACTGCCTCACCCAGCAGGTTACTTCTTAATTCGGGTGGCAAATTCACTGACATTACCAAGAGCTCCCCAGCCCTGACGGACAGCAATATTGTGACAGGCGCGATATGGTCAGATGCCGATGGCGACGGATGGATTGATCTGCTCCTTAGCTCTGAATGGGGTCCGATTCGCTTTCTNCGGAACGACANGGGCCGCTTGGTTGATGCAACCAAGACCGCAGGACTCAGCTCAATTCTTGGATGGTGGACAGGAATTAACGGGTCCGATATTGATCACGATGGAGACATCGACCTTCTTGCCACCAACTTCGGGCTGAATACGAAGTACAAGGCCAGCTCTACGACACCCGAGATTCTTTTCTACGGTGACTTTGACAACTCAGGTCGTAAGCGCATCGTNGAGGCGGGCTTTGAAGACGGTGCCTGCTACCCACATCGCGGCTTCAGCTGCTCCCGGAACGCGATGCCTTTTGTGGGCACCAAACTCAAAACCTTCCACAATTTCGCAATCGCCACCCTCCCCGAAATTTACCCTGGAAACAGCCTCGGGAAATCCCTGCGCGTGGAAGCTAACACTCTTTCCTCCGGAATTTTCCGGAACGATGGCAAAGGCCACTTCAGCTTTGAGCCCCTCCCTGGCTTGGCTCAGGTNTCTCCTTCGTTTGGATCTGCATTTCTCGATGCCACTGGAAATGGCCATCCCGACATCTTCCTCTCACAGAACTTCTTTGGTCCTCAAGTCGAAACCCGTCCAATGAAAAATGGTCTCAGCCTGATCCTTGAAGGAGATGGNACCGGGCAATTTACAGAGGTCCCCGCCGCCACCAGTGGCATCATCATTCCCGAAGACGCTAAGAGCGTTATCACCACCGATCTAAATGGGGACGGACGCCTCGATCTCCTTGTAGGAGTCAACGATGGCCCAACTCGCTCTTTTCTGCGAAGCAGTGGACCGCTGCCCTACGAGGTTTCGCTGAAGGGACCACCCGGCAATCGCCGTGGTATTGGGGCTCGGNTTTCCATCAGGCTCTCAGATGACAGCAGCCGCACAGGAGAAATAAGGGCGGGAGCAGGCTACCTGTCCCAAGGACCTGCTATCTTCAATTTCACGACCCCGTCAGGCGTCGCTCCCACAGCCTCAACAGTTCAATGGCCGGATGGCACAGTGACAAAATCACGCTTCCCGAAGGGAGAAAGAGAGATTCTCATCCCCAAGCCCTAGCAGCAACCTACTTCTGTCCACCCATAGCCCGGACACGAGAAAGGAATCGCCGAGCTTGCTGCGAACTCGGCTGCAGCTTGAGAGCCTGAAGAAGGCATTGTTCAGCAGCAGCCAGATTCCCCGTATCGATATAAAATGCTCCAAGGTTAATTAAGCCGGGGACGTATCGCGGGCTCACCTTTACGCAAGCCTGGAAAGACTGCCCTGCCTCTTTGATGAGCCCAAGCCGCTTGTAGGCCAGACCAAGGTTGTTGAATGCATCAGCATTGCGAGAATCAAGAGCAACAGCCTTCCTCAGAGGATCCAGTGCACTGGCAGCGTCGTTAAGAGACAGATGGATCAGGCCAAGATGGTTAAACCCTTCCGCGAAGCCGGGATTTACCTCGGTCTCTTTTTTAAAATACCTTTTCGCTACCGACAGTTCTCCAAGCTTTGCATGGAGTAGCCCAAGGGCGTCATTGGCCTTGGGAAGAGCAGGATTCAGAGCAAGAGCCCTCTGCAAACTGCCCTGCGCCTCTGGAACCTGACCGAGGAGCTCTAGCGACAGGCCCAGATTCATATGGCCGGCGGGAAAGCCCTCCCGCACCGAGAGAGCCTTCCTGTAGGCGACAACAGCCTTCGCGTGTTCCCCGGCNGTGGCGTGCACCAGACCAAGATTATTAGCGGCCTCNGCGAAATCNGGGGTCACGCTAAGTGTATCCCGAAACTGAACCTCAGCAGCAGAGAGCCATTTCCCTTGCCACATGTCCTGTGCGAACTGGAAGCGCTGGGAGACTTCCAGCTGGTCCGCTGCCAGCCCAACCGCAGGGTCAACTTTCTCTAGGGACTCGCCCCCTAGGCCAGCAGAGCTAATGAGACGTTCCCAGCGAGTCAGTGATGAATGGCCTAGATCTTCGAGGATTTGCCTCACCCCCGGGGCCCCCTTGTAGAGAACTGCCAGACGCCCCTCCCTATCGATAAGCAGACTCAGAGGGATTACCAAATCCAGCTCCATCGGCGTCAAGCGGACATGCAGCCGCTCGAGAATGGTAAGTATCTTTTCGTTCGCCATCCCAGCCTTAAAGGGAAGAGCCATTTGCGCAGCTCGCTTCTTCGCATCGGAGGGATCTCCGGCATCGTTCCCAACTCCATCGAGNNCAAGAGCAACAATGTCCACGCCGGCCTCCTTCAAATCCTCAAAGCTCTCTTTAAAGTTGTCTAACTCGGAGAGGCAAGGAGCGCACCAACTCGCCCATAAGTTCAGGAGCGTAAACCGCCCNGCCGTTGGNACCTTTGCGGAACNCCCACTCATCTCCTGATACTCCATCGAGGGAACCCTCAAAAGTGTAACCATCGGAACTCTTACCACATCCGAGGCAATACCAGGGCTCATCGCACCTGGCTCGAGGACAAGATCAGAAGNTGGGCGCTCCCACTGCAANGGCATGCCCCCTTCAACCAGACGATAGTGGGAATCCGCAGGCAAAGATTTGATCTCCTGCACAGCGCCTCCCGGCCACCGGACAGTCACCGCAACCTCTCCAGTGAATTCTCCCAGCCCAAAAACAAGCTCCTTGCTCGATTGCGCAAGATAGCCNTCACCAGNACGCACTGTTTTTACGAGAGCGTTTCCTCTCCCGGGCACTACTACCTCGACCCGAGCGCCAATAGCATCACGGTTTCCCTTTCGCCCCTCCAATCGAAGNCCAAGAAACCGTCCAGCACGGGGCGCATCATTTCGCAGGAAGCGTAATTGGGGAGCGGTACGATTCGAGATCCAGAAATCAAGATCTCCATCATGATCCCAGTCAACAAGGCATAAGGACCGACCGTCCTCCGGGTAGTCCATTCCTGAAATCGCGGACACATTGGCGAATCGCTTCACCTTTCCCTTGTCGTTTGTTCCAAGGTGTAGATACATGCAATGACGCTCTCGGCCACTCCATGAACGGCCCCTTTTCATCATCGTCGACAGATCGATATGAGCAGAGGACGGCTCTCTGGAGGTAGCTTGATGAGACCGCGACACGACCTGTCGCCAGAAAAAACTTCACAAGTCTCCAGTGTCGGGAGTGGTGATATATCCGTTGGCTACAAGAAGGTCATCCCATCCATCATTATTGATATCCGCGAACATGGAACTCCACGCCCAACGNCCCATTGTCACCCCGAGCTCCTCGCTCGCATCCTGAAATNTNCCCCCTTTCTGCAGAAGGAGAGTATTACCACGTGCNAACCGAAGAAGAGCCCCCTTGGTTTCCTCCGAGGAACCTGGACTGAAATCTGCCTGAGGCGCAATCCGGTTCCCTGCGGCTGAAAACATATTTGCGACGTAAAGNTCCATCACCCCGTCCCGGTCGGCNTCACCCCACGANACAGACATTCCAGAAGCTCTATCCTCTCCCTGGACNTCNGGCGCTATATCGACAAACTTTCCGTTGTCATTTCGGTAGAGNTTATTACGACCAAAATCATTTGCCACGTAGAGATCCTGNTCTCCATCNTTGTCAAANTCCTCCCAGCCCGCNGCAAGGCTGAACCGCCGATTGTTTCCATCTAAGCCCACTTCTGCGGTCACATCCCGAAAGGCCCAGGATCCAGCTTCGCTTTCATTACGGTAGAGGTAATTACGCCCCGCATTGTTTGCGTCATGGTAAACGAACTGCCCGCCTGACCCAATCACCGTGGCTCCNGCTTCGAGGTCGAGATCTCCCTTGCTGTAATGACACACATACAGATCAAGATCCCCATCATTGTCGTAATCTGCNGCTGAAACGCCCATCGCCCCGATACCAAGCTCCATAATGCCTTCGATCGAGAACCGCCCTTTTCCATCATTGCGAGAGACTACCATTCGGGCATATGACGCGACCACAAGGTCCTGGTCTCCGTCGTTGTCGAGATCCACCAGAAGAGCGCTTCGACAGGATTCAACCCATCCCGTTCCGGATTCTTCGGTAAAGTCTGTTAGACTGCCATTGGGCTGCTGAACGTAGAGACGATTAGGAAGCCCACCCGGCTGACAGAGATAGAGATCCTCCAAGCCATCACCATTCACGTCACCGAGAGCAGCTCCCGGAGTTCCCAGTAAAGTCATTTGCCGAGTGTCCTGAATCCTCTTTAGCCAATAAGGGTATCCCAACAGAATCTGGCGCCGATAGGAGTCGTTGCCTTTGAGAATCGACTCCGTGCAATCAGCAAAGAGCCTTTGCTCACCTTCGCTCTGCTCAAATCGCTGAAGTAAAACCTCAGAGAGCATCAATTCCTTTCCGGATCCACCTCTCTTCCACGTTGTGATCCAGTCCCCATGCTGCTCNACCACTCCCGCTTGATCCACCCTCGCGCACTCAATCAGGACCCTCGCACGTACTAATTCCTTCTCTGCCCTCAGTGTCACAACCTTGAAACTGCAGCGCCGGGACTTGGCCTCACCTCCGAGAGCGTTGGGAATCATCTGCAGGGCCGAAGTGAGGCCCTCCAGATCCGTAGAGGCCACCTTCTCCGGGATTTCTATGCGCTTCACCGCAACACCCCCACCCCTCCAGGATTCCTCCTCGATCACCGGGACAAGCACCGACGCTTCAATATTTTGTAACGCAACTTCGCTGAGCACACCTCGATCCACCTGACCACTCGTGACCAACCCGGATATCATTGCCAATTTTTTCTTAACCAGCTCGTGCAGGACCTCGGATTCCCAACCATCTCGAAGCGGATCGTCCAGCTCCTTCCAATTCCTCAGCCCACCAACAACCGATACGTTTTCAANACTCTTTGGAGCGNAAAGCTCTGCTCCCTCGCCCGGATCAGAACCCGNGTCTATTACCTCACCCTCAGANCCANACCGCCAGATCNCCAAGCAAGTGGTCAAGAGAGCCACAAGTCCCGCCAGCAGCAGAAAATNCCGGTTCAATTTCATGGAGAGGAAAGGGTATTCAGGAGAGCCCTGAAGAACCCTGAAGGGGGGGGCGAACGCGGAATTGTTTGAACCGGATCGAAACATTATCCCCAATTTCGATCAGAGGCCGGGTGAGGTTCTGCAGCTGACCAGTGAGGGGAAGAGCCTTTTTCGCTGCGGGGGCGGAGCTTCGCAGAATTTTCATTCCGCCGTTGTCAAAAATAGAAACAAGATTTTCTGGCCGGAGGACCGTTGAGCTGGCACGGGGAGAGAGAATTGCCGGTGGGCTGTTCAGGGAGAGAGATTCTGCCAGCGCTTTCAATTGTGCGGTGGTGTCACCATGAAAGGTCTCGCTGTTCCATCCGTCGTTAGTGGGATCGAACTGAAGTTCACGCTGCNGGTATGCCTCTTGTTCCCGGATACTCGCTACGCGGAAGGTGAAGGGTGTATTGGGATCCNTCTCCACNCCGGCTTCCTGACCCTGAGCTTCTTCGGGAGATTGCTCAGAGCAACTNGCAAAGAATAAGGCAAGAATGAGGCCCAAACTGGTGCATGCCTTGCGGGCCTCCGCACTGCGTTGAGTGGGAGTGGNTTTCATGGGTTTTGAAGATATAGACTACCACGTTTGGGGTATGGAGTGCAAGACGGCAAATCAAAGAGGGAAATGCTTACTGCACCCTAGGATTCAGCACAATTTTGGGACGTGAGAGAGCGCGGGAAATGCGGATTTCCGACGGAGGAGGAACTCCTCAGTGCATGANNCGGGAGGCGGAACGTGCAGAGCTGGCCTGTTCAGGATTATGGCGAGCAGATGCTTTCGATCCTCGGCGCAATCATGCGCCACAGGCTACGGTCCGCCCCCGCAAGATTGAGGTCCTCTATTTCCTCACAGCGCATCCATTGCATGGAAGTATGCTCAAGGGCGTGAGGCTCGGGAGAGTCCGGACTGAGGTGGCAGGAGAAAGCACGCAGGTTGATTGATAAGCCCGGGTAATGGTGCTGGACCGAGGACAGATTCTCATCAATTTCGATACTGCACCTGAGCTCCTCGGCAATTTCTCGTTTCAGGGCCCCAGTGAAATTTTCTTCTTCCTCTACCTTTCCCCCAGGAAATTCCCAAGATCCGGCCAAGTGCTTCCCGGGAGCACGCTGACAGATGAGGACCCGGTTGTTCCGGATCAGCACGGCACATACGACTTCCAGCATGGAAGACCCCTAGCACGTGGCTCCAGCGGCGCGCAAGGCTCCCGCAAAGATGGTCATTGCCCGTGGTCCACCAGCCAGTAACCTTNAAAGCAATCCCTTGGCGCCCGGAAAGATAATGTGGACTCGTAATTCTCTTGCCCTGCTCGCCTTCTTTTTTCTGATGCAAGGAACCGGGTCAGGTGCGCCAAAGCGACTGGAGCTGGGCTTTCCTCAGTTGTCCGAGCGAGTGCAGGTTGTGCTTCCGGAAAACTATTCTCCGGAGCGCAAGTGGCCGGCTGTATTTTATTACCATGNAACTGGGGGCAAGCCGACTACCAGTGTCATGCAGGCTCATACGCGAAACCGNGACTGGATCGTTGTCGGTATGACTTACACTCAGGAAGGAAGTCTGCCTGCAACCGCAGACTATCTGGAGAANGAGTTTGTTATTCTGGCCTCTGCGCGGAGGCATCTTGCGGTAAAGTGGAATCTTGATCCGAGGCGGTGTTATGTAGGGGGGTTCAGCAAGGGGGGNTGGATGGCGGGTTTCCTGCTGCAGTATGACCCTAGTCTCGCCGGGGGTATCATTCTGGGAGCGGGACATCAGTTTCTGATCAGCCCCCCCAAAAAATTCCGTCGCTCGAAGTCACTCTTCGTCGGAGTAGGCCGGATGGANGAGAACTACCCTTTCGCCTTGAGAGCTATGGTTCACTACAGATCNCTTGGGGCGAGGGCGACGATGAAGGAGTGGAGTGGAGTGGGACACNCGTTACCAGAAGGAGGATCGATGGCCTTGACGCAATGGATGGGGCTCGAGGCCCATCCAGAGGAGAATTATAAGGAGGAGGTNAGAGGCTGGCTGNATGAGCGATTGGATCTGATTCAGGGATTGCCAGACCTCGTTGACCAATGGATGGCAATTCGCGATCTCGAGCGAATGCCATTTTTACGTATGGCGGGACCAGGNGATAAGGCAAGGGTAAGNGCGCTCCGGAGTGCTCTGGAGAAAGGAGGCCGGGTAGGCGCAGAAGCCANGGCTCTGGTGGCNCACCAAATTTTGCTGCGGCAGGAAGCNAAAGGGCATTCNTTGTCNGGATGCCAGAAGCTGGCCACAAAGTATCTCGCGCTCAGTGAGGATCATGGAGGAACCAGGCAGGCGGCAGTGGCCCTCGGTGATCACGAGCGAATGAAAAAGCTTATTCTTCATCTCAGGGCGCAGAGAAAAATTGAAGCGGAGTTGGAAGCCGAGGAAGCGAAAGCTGGCTTGCCAGGCATCGACCCCTTCAAGGGTGGAGGAGAGGGGCGTCGTCGGATTCCAGGTAATCCGCTTTTGCGAAAATGAGAACAGGGTCAGGCCACAATGAATGAGCGAGGAGACGGAACTCCAGCACCGCGTTATCTTCCCTCTGGAAGTCGTTCTGCAAGCTTGGGGGGTAACCCGGCATCGAGAATCTTCTGCTGGGTTGTGGGAAGGTCGTAATCAATGCGGCGAAAGTGGATCAGCTTTTTCTCGATATCGTAGATGACGTAGCAGGCCCGGGGGTCCCCATCTCGGGGTTGGCCCACCGAACCGATGTTAACGAAATACTTCAGGTCCCTCTCAATCTCTACAAGCTCTGCGGACTCCTCTCTGACCTTGCTGCCTCGAACAAAGACACGGGGAACGTGGGTATGCCCGTGGAAGCAGACATCTGTAAACTGGTAGGAGAAATTCGACATGGCGTCGAACTTGTTGGTCACGTAACCCCAGACCTGAGGTTGATCCAAGGTTGAGTGAACGATGGTGAAGTCTGAAACCTGTCGAACCATTCGGAGGCTTCGCAGCCATGCTCTTTGTTCTTCAGAAAGTTGTTCCCTTGTCCACTCGAGGGCGGTGGCAGCGACAGGGTTCATCGATTTGAGAGAGTGGTCACCGCTCGCGTCCTCGTCGTGATTGCCTTTGACGGACGGGCACTCCATCGACCTGATCAACTCGAGGCACTCCCCGGGGTTTGCGTTGTAGCCGACGATATCTCCAAGACACACCCACTGATTACAGCCCTGCGAAGTTGCATCCTCAATGACGGCATTAAGAGCCTCAAGGTTTGCGTGAATATCTCCAAAGAGCGCGATTCGCATGGTCTTGCCACCANCNNGTGGAGAGGAAGAGATAGAAACGGGTTNGTGGGCTGTCGAGTGAAAGGTTNGGGNAGGCTGNGATTGTCANGGGNTGATGACTTTCGGGNCTGACTCAGTTNTTCTCAAATGGGTCCGNAAGGTGTCGCGGGGTCGATTCATCCAGATGCTTCGCCATTTTTTTTCACGAGGTTCTCCGGTCCGGGGGTTAATCGCGTGGGGCTTCCGAGTGAAAGGATCATGGGAAAAGGTTTTCTCGGGTGGGAACGCGAGGGGATTGAGATGTTTGGGGACCTCGAATTCTGAACATAGTGTATCGATCGCTTCAGCGACTCCGTCCATGGGAAAACCCTCGACCTGCCGGAACCAGTAGTCGGTCAGTTTTTGCAGGGCTAGTCGTGGAGAGCCAAGAACCTGCTCCCTGGAATAGGCCTCTTTGCCAGCCCATGATTGCAAGGCAAAGAAGATCGTCTGGGGAGTGTTGTAACGCCGGTTGCTCTCGGTGCTCCACATCTCCCGGCATTGTTCCCACGCTTCCTCCTTCCGGGCTGGAATACGCGAAAGGCAATAGACGTAGCTCCGCTGCAAGCTTGGAGCCCCGCTTTCGGCATACCCCTGCCAAAAGCATTCTACTGCGCGCTCGAGGTTCTGTGGGCGCCAGCTTGTGCTGAGGGCATTGCCGAGAAGTCTGGCGAGGCGCCAGTCGGTGGGATTCTGCGCTACGCCTCGCTCCAGAAACGCGATGCCTTTTTCAAAGAACTCCTTTTGCTTCTGGCTTCGCCGCCCCGTGCTTAAGCCTGGTTTGTCGGCGTAGTCGGCGTAGGCGTTGCTGTAAAGGTGCCAGCTTCCCGTATCCCAGTAATACCGTAACCGGGGTTGCAGAGAGACAATCGTCTGGTAGCTCCTCTCGAGTTCATGCCACGCCTGCTCTTCCCAGTGGGTGTGGGCCTGAATGTTCAGCATCGCCGCCATGAGAGGCCGCAAGCCTCCCAGAGCGATGGCAAGAGCGGTCTGGCCCAGCTCCTCGCGAGTGTCCATCCCGATGGGCGGTGGCAGGAGGTTTCTCTCCTGCATGTTTGTGGAGAGGCGGTCGTCGAAGGGACGGCGCGCAAAACCAGTCAGGACGATGACTGCCAGGACCACGGAGAGATTGCGGAGGGTTTTCACGGAGTTCCAGGTGCGTAGGAGAAAAGCCTGCTAGATTTCCTTCCGACTGAACACGAACCAGCTCAGGACCACATAGAGGCCCACATACAAGGCGGTAGACATTGCCAGACTTCCCAGGATGTCGGGGGGAAGGGCCTGTCCGGTAAGGACTTCGTCGACTATTTTAAAGGGGCGATAATCCGGAACCGCGACGAAGATCGCCTTCACGGCCACTGCTCCGATATTTCCCTCACCGGGGCTGGAGGATCCTTGGAGCTGGTCGAGGCCATCGGCGATGAAATTTCCGATGAAATAGGTCAGGACCGAGATCACCACCGTAAACAAGGTGCTACTGGAAAATGTAGAGATCAGCAGGGCCAATGCGGCAATGATGGCTGCCTCAAAAAAAAGAATGAGGATGGCTCCCTGCAAACTCCAGGTCACTCCATGACTGAGTAGCTCTGCCCGCTCCGCCTGGCGATCCTCCGGGGTCCATTGGCCCTGCTCCACGAGGACTAGAGAGACCTTGTCGAATTCGACAAGAATTGCCTGAGTGCGAATCCACAGGACACCATCGAGCAGGATGGTCATGACGAAGAGACCACAAAAAACGAGGAGAAGAACTCCGAGGAGCTTTCCAAGAAGATAATCAAGTCGGGGGACCGGCTTGGCGAGAAGGGTGTAGAGAGTGCGATCCTCCATGTCGCGGGGGATGAGCAGCGCGGTGGCGACAATTCCAATGATGAGAGCAAAGAGCTTCATTGTGCCAACAAGCGGAGCTTTGAGGATGCGGAGCTCTTCTCCACCAACGCCACTGACGCTCTCCGGACCCGCATTATGAGGGAGCTTGAATACGTTCAATCCGAGCCAGATGAGGACAAAGATAAGCAGGAAGTAGAAAATCTTCATGCGCATCAGGTGGGTGAAGGTATTTCCGGCAATAATCCAGATGCGGCTGAGAGAGAACAGCGGAGTGCTTAAGGAGGTTTTACTCATGAGCGCGCTCCCTCCTTGGTTTCTGTGCCTCCAGCAGGTTCACACCTGAGTTCTTCGGGTTCCTGTTGATCCCGCTCCATGGTCTCACGCAGAAAGAGGCGCTCCAGGGTAGTGCGGGGGTTCCCGGTCCTGATGAGCTGGACCCCCTCCTCGCGGCTGGTGAGATCCCGGATGCTATCCAAAAGACCTGGGGTCGCATTCCGGAGAATAATCTCGGTCTGATCTTCGATAGAAATGAGCTCCTCGAGAGGTCCCTCTCTTACGAGAGAGCCCTTGTGAATGATGCCAACCCGGTCACAGACTTCCTGAACCTGTTCGAGCAGGTGAGAGCAAAGGAAGACGGTGAAGCCCCGATCCTTTAACGTGAAGATCAGGTCGCGGATCTGGCGTGATCCGATCGGATCGACGCCAGCGGTAGGCTCATCAAGGATAAGAAGACGTGGGTCCTGCACGAGAGCCTGGGCCAGCCCAATCCGCTGCAGCATCCCTTTGGAATAGCCACCCAGGCGCCGGGATCGGGCATCCTCAAGACCGACCAGAGTAAGGAGTTCCATAGTGCGGTCACGCAGGGCTTTTCCCTTCATACCACAGAGCCTCCCATAAAAACGGATCGTCTCCTCCCCACTAAGATGCTTGTAGAAGTAAGGATTCTCGGGCAGGAACCCAACATCCTGCCGGGAGTCAACCTTGGTGGAGTCCCGGCCGAAGATCGCGCAGCTCCCCTCGCTGGGCGACACCAGGCCGAGAAGGGCTTTCATGGTGGTGGATTTTCCGGATCCGTTCGGTCCGATCAGTCCGTATACTTCGCCGGGCGCGATTTCGAAGGAGACCTTGTTAACGGCTCGGATCAAGCCCTGCCCGAAAGACCCCTTGAAGTCCTTTACGAGGCTGTTGACCTGGACCGCCGGCGTTTCGCTCATTGTTGGCAAATCATAACGGCCTCCTGATCACAGGCAATGGGTTTTGGTCCCAGAAAAGCGATGTTGGGAGGAAGTGGAAAAATCAGGGGGCCTGGCCGGGCCGGAATTCCCCAGTGGAGCACCGGATAATAAGGATTTTTTAATAGCGCAAGTGGTTACTCCTGCGAGCCTCCCTCCATGATCAAGTGTCGAACTTTCCTGATGCTCGTAGGTGCTCTTTCGCTGCTCTGTCTGCCGAGCTGTCTGGAGGTTGAGCAGGTCATTACCCTCAAAAAAGACGGATCTGGAGCGATTTCCGAGGAGATCGTCATGGGTGCCGCAATTGTTGCCATGCTTGAAGGGCTCCCTGCCGGTGCGGGAGCGCAAAACCCTTTTGCGGATCTCTATGACCCTGAGAAATACAAGGCCAAGGCATCCGATTTCGGAAAGGGCGTAACTTACTCCAGGATGGAGAAAATCGAACGTAACGGGGGAAAGGGAGTGAAGGCGATCTACGCCTTTGAGGATATCAATAATGTGATCCTGACCCCTGGCTCATTAATGCAGGAGCTCGACGAGGAAAAGAAGGGCCCAAAGGATGAGCCGTTGAATTTTGCTTACGCCGGTGGCGTTCTGACTGTCACCATCCCCGAGCCTGCCGCGGAAATACTGGAGAGCGCGGAGGATGCGGAAAAAGTGGATGAGGGTGCGGCCAAAGTAGCGAATGAGGTAATGGAGGCGATGATGGTAGAGATGTTCAAAGGCATGAAAATCACTACTAAGCTGGTTGCCTCAACTGGTATCCAGAAATCCGATGCTACCTACCTCAAGGATGATACGATCACGCTTTTACTTATGGAGTTTGACGAGATCATGAAAAACCCGAAGGGCCTGAAGGCGCTGCAGAAGCTTGAGGGGTCCAAGCGGGGGGAAATTGCNNCGTCCCTCAAGGGAGTCAAAGGCNTNGCGNTCGAGACCAAGAAGAAGATCCGGGTCAAGTTGAGGTAGGGTTCATCCGGGCTCTCCGGTGAGAGAGTGTAAGCCCCCACTGGGAAGGAAAGCTCTTCCTATTCCTCGATGCGCACCCGGATATAGCGTTGCTGCCCGCTGAGGGTTGGCTGCGTATCTCTCACCGTAATGGTTNCGGTTCCATCGTTGTTATCCTGCNGNGAGACAACCACGACGTNNGGGCTCCAGTTTTGGAGGTCGTCGCTGACTTCTGCTGTTATGGTGGCGAGAGGGAGCTGGGATCTNAATTGGTAGGTGAGGGTCAGGTAGCTGGANTCATCGAGATTTTGAATCTCCACGATGTTCAACTGGTCGGCCGAAGTAGCCCCAAGATCNAANCCNTGTGCGTAGAGCATGAAGTTACTGAGCCCACNGGGTCCGGTGANNAGATCCGGACCGGAAATAAGAGGNTCNGCTCCATCCAGAGNCCCCAGGGAGAGGCGGGTCCAAAGGTCGTAGGACCAGTCNTCCGCGGCATTTGGNGCNCCAAGGTCAATGTGCGCGGANCGCCAGCGGGAGCCCTCATCGAGGTCTTCCTCNGGTGTATTNATGGGGTCGNTCAGNACAAGGCTTGGGCCGTCTCCATCCGGGAGCGTTGGCCAGGGAGGNCTGTCATCATANGGAAAACTAAAAATCTTTTCTCCTGCAGAATCTTCTAATGCTAACCGCTCTCCCTTGTTGGAGAGATTGGTGTCATCACCGAATTCTCCNATGATTGCGGNTGCTACCGANGNGCCATAGCGGGCAAGGAAGGCGGCGGTGTTACTNACCACGAGGCCCCTTTCCCCCGCNCCNAGGAAGCTGCCCACCGGAAACTGAAAATCGATNCCCTCCCTGAAGCTTAGCAGACTCAGGTCGACCCTNTCGTNCGCTATATTCTGTAGTTCGATAAACTCGAAGTCGTTNTCCGATTCTGAGATTTCCTGCTCGGNCTCGGTNTCNGGATCNGTGGGGTGGTAGTGGATCTCGGTCACCNTCAGATTCTCGAAAGATGCAGGCGCCCCGATTCGATANAGGACATCAAGGAGGGCNGACCAGCTGCCGTNANTANCCCGGGAGCGNGCCTTGATCCACGTTGTCTNGTCCAGATCAATCCTCTCGGTGTAGATTTGAGCGGAGGGCGCAAGGGATCCTCCAGCAGAGCTGGTNTCGCCCTCNAGNACTACCTGGATGAGAAAGTCGCTGCTTCTTNTCGTTCGGTTAAGACCATGGATGGCGAGGATNTTTTCACCGGGGCGCAAGAGGTNGAGGGCTTCNGTCTGGTCAAAGNTCACGAAGGTNACAGCGAGCGCNTCGCTGTGANTGGCGGTAGCNGCCGAATTCCACTGCGTGGCNCCNGCATTCCGGGATTCGATTTCAACTCCGTTGAGGTAGGCNACGAAACCNTCGTCGTAGCGCATCCGGAGCGCTACGGANCCGAGNGAGTCGATGGTGGCCTGATCGGGGATGTTGAATTTGTAGCGGATATAGGCAGAGGNGTTGNTGTTATACATGTCCGNAAGNTCNGTCCGGA
The DNA here is from genome assembly GCA_002729275.1 of Roseibacillus sp. Lineage (GTDB taxonomy): Bacteria > Verrucomicrobiota > Verrucomicrobiia > Verrucomicrobiales > Akkermansiaceae > Roseibacillus_B. Next base: position 28,701 of record PBTP01000033.1, read on the forward strand.
NTAGATCNGTNAAATTCGGATCGCTTGCGGGGAANNGCTCGAANCCTACCCCGTTCGGCCCAGTGGACCATTGNTCAATNTTGGAAGGGTCTTCTAACTGATGCCANGTGGTTCCAATTTCAGCATCACTTTCGAGAGAGGGNACAAATGCCTGCACTGGATGATCNCTNGTAATGAGGGGAACGATTCCTCCGGCNNTTGGGCTTCGCGGNTCGGNTCCATCAGTCGTGAAATAGATTCTCTGCTCCCCGGGTGGNAGTCCTGAGGGCCAGATCCGTGGGGCNNGAAAGCTGGGTTTCCTGAAGGGATGGCTGGGGAGCTACAACATCAGGATACAAACCGATCTCANTGAACTGTCTCAGNATCTCATNACTGCGGTTCACCAGAAATTCCGAGCGCACCCAGTTNANAGCCGGAATCCATTGCGAATTACGAGTGTAGGCAGNTCCCCTGGATCCACCCCAGCTGTCCCGGCCCCACCTCGCAGATTCGGCGACCACGGGTGTTNGGACCTTTGTNACNAGCTGATCCCATTGCCTCTGGAGATTCTCTNCCGAAAGNGCGCCCGCGTTGTAGATNTGCTTGTGTAACCGGTCGGCGAAGTGCAATTGAAACTCCTGATTCTGNCGCAGGGCATCATAGANGATTCCGGGGGAGTTGNGGTTGTCGATCCGGGTAAAATTATTTNGCCAGCTCCGGGGGTTATCCNGNCCGTTNGATTCGTTCCGTGAGAACGGTATNCCCATCGACATTTCNGCATCCCAGNTGTAGAAAATGAAAGGGGCTTCTCCNTTTCGGCTCCGGCGCGCAACATACCAGTTCTTGTCNTCAAAGAAGGTGGATATCGATTGGCCGTTACGGGTNGCGGGTGCCAGCCAGTCCTCGTCGCTCGACCATATCCGATGAATCATGGCATCTGCAAAGTTGTCGATATCAACGAATCTCTGGATCGCNGCATACTCNGATNCCGANTGGATCCCNTTCTCTGCCAGGTTGATCATTTCGTTCCAGGCGATGGCATTGCCAGACTCGACTTCCGCCCCGTGCTTCACGATGTCCCAGTCATCAGTGTCCCCACCGTGGTGGTCTGCATTGAAGTGTTCGTGGGGAAATTCCTGAAGCTCGTAGAGACCCCAGTATTCACCGTTCATGAAGAGGTTGACCATCCTGCCGGACGGAGAGGGCTGCCCCATTTCCTTCTGAACTCGATGAAGGAACTCATTACGGATAAAACTAGCGTTGTCCCAGTCGTCCCGGAAGGTCCAGGCATCATGTCCTCCACCGCGGAGGAGGACGCTCTTGAAGGTTTCGACCGGCGATCCCGGAAACAGGGGGTGGATCAGTCGCGTTTTCCCGTAATCGGAGCGGAAGTAGAGCCGGAAATTCTTCTTGGGATGCTGTCTGGCGTTTCCTCCATGGATTCGTATTCCGGCTGGTTCATGGGTTGAGTCCTCGGGATCGGAGGGATCGAAGAACTCGAAGTGAGCCTCTCTTTCGCTGCCCGTCCCGCTCAACGAGGGGTTGCTGTGGATACCTGATCCTCCGAAGACATCTGCTGAATTGAAGGAGAGAGATACCACTGGAAGCTGAGTGAGGGCGGGCTGGATTTCGCGGCTGTAAATCGGAGATCCCACGATCGACCGGTCCATTTCCCTCTGCTGAATGATGTCAGCGGTGTAGAGATAACTCTTGGCGTCAACATTGGTTTGAATCATCCCGTTCTTGTAGGCCACCGCACGGAGAACGGTGGTGGAGGCAATCGCGATGGGGCCCGTGTAGACTTGACCAAGCCGGGTGGTCGGTTCCCGCCCATCGGTGGTGTAGCGAATTGTCGCGTCGGGAGTTTCAGAGCTGATGGTGACCTCGATGGGCCGGGTGTAGAACCCTCGCTGATGCGAAAAGGTAGTATCTGCTACAAATCCCTCAAGGGTTGCTCCGTTGATGCTGCCCGGAGTCGATGGCGAGAGGTAGCCCCGCGATCCGTTTCTGCCCACTCCGTAGGCGATGTCTCTTTTTTGCGGCGGAAAGGACGGAGAGAATTCGTCGACAAGGGCTCCATTGGGATCGTGAAGGGCCAGATAATCTCCCCCTGAGTCCAGGGAGAAATTGGTATGAAGCTGCCCGCGGAGTACCGCTCGGTCCTTCCCCGATGCAAAAACAATCAGATATCTAGCTGCCCCTAGGAACTTCCCATCGGGAAATACCCACTTTCCCGGGATCTCAGGGTCGTCTGTCAGGCTATAGCCTCCGAGATTGAGCTGGGTTCCGGTATTGAAGATCTCGATCCAGTCGGAAGAGTCTCCGTCGGAGTCATTTAGAGTGTCCCTGTTACTGGCAACGATCTCATTGATTCTGATCTGTCCAACGGCCGGGAGGGAAAGTAGAGAAAGGAGGAAACCGGCGAGAATCTGACGAGGAAAGCGAGAAGCCGCTGACCAGAGAGGAAGCGGAACAATGGAAGAGATGATCATGGGTTGAGCTATTCCAACCGGAAAAGGTCCATCTCACTTTATCTTTTCAAAGGCGTGGTGCAAGCAGCCTCGCGGGCCAAATGGGGGTGTTTATACCCATTTTGGCTTATTGGAGGTCCAGAGGGGCTGTGATGATTCCGGAGCCGAACCCTAGGCCCGGGGGTGGTAGGCACGGTGGACCTTTTGAAGGCGTTGCTCGTCCACGTGGGTGTAAATCTGGGTAGTTGAGATGTCGGCATGCCCCAGAAGTTCCTGAATGACCCGCAGGTCTGCTCCGTTCTGAAGAAGGTGAGTTGCGAAGGAGTGGCGCAGGAGGTGGGGATAGATTTTCTGAGAGAGTCCTGCCTGACGTGCCCTTTGTTTGACGATTTGCCTCACTCGGTCGGGGCTGAGAGGGCCACCGCGAACTGAGATAAAAATTTCTGAGGAGGTATGCGATTTGATGAGGCTGGGGCGCTCGTTGTGGAGATAGTCTTCTAGTGCCTTTCTGGCCCGACCGCCAACCGGAACAATCCTGGTTTTGTTGCCTTTTCCGGTAACTCGGAGAAAGCCGTCATCGAGATCCAGAGTTTCCAGTCGGATGGAACAAACTTCGGCAAGGCGAAGTCCGGATGAATAAAAAAGCTCGAGGATGGCAAGGTCTCTGCGGCCTAGCGGCTTGGAAGTGTCAATGGAGTCCAGAATCTGGACGATCTGAGAGACCTGCAGGGTGCCTGGCAGGGAGCTGCCGGTTCGTGGAGAGAGGAGGGGTTCGGAAGCGTCTTCCAACAGGAAGTCTCGATTGACGAGGAAGCGGAAGAAGATCCGGATGTGAACAATCGCAATGCGAAGGGATGAAGCCTCGAGGCCCCGTTTTTTCTGTCCGGAGAGAAACTCCTGAAGGCATTTAGTGTCGATAGCCTGCCAGGTAGTGATACTCTCCTCTGAGGCCCATTTGGCGAGGGTTTCCAAGCTGCGTCTGACCGAGAGCTGGTAGGCAGGAGAAAGTCCGCGCTCCGTGGCAAGAAACAGAATAAAGCTATCAATTTCAGGTGCCACTGGCAGCAGTGTAACAGAAAGCACGGAGGGGGACGGGCAGAAAAGTTCGGCTTTGGGACCTTGGTTGTGTTTCTCAAGGTTGATTTTCCGGGGCGGGGGCGCTAAGGATCCCGCCTCATCCTCCGGAGGGAGCCAAGCGCAATGCCCAGAGTATTCATAAAGACCTATGGATGTCAGATGAACGAACGTGATTCCGAGCAGGTTGCCCGGATGTTCGTCGAGGGAGGCTATACCCTCACTGGTGAAGAGCAGGAGGCCGATGCGATCCTGGTCAATACCTGCTCGGTGAGGGACCAGGCCGAGCAGAAAGCGCTTGGCAAGATGGGAATGATGGGGAAACACCGCGAAAGGCGTAGCCATGTCGTTTACGGGTTCATGGGCTGTATGGCTCAGAGCCGTGGAGAAGAGCTTTTCGATCGCGTTCCGCACCTCGATGTCGTTGTGGGAACGCAAAAATATCATCGGGTCTTCAGTTACGTGGATGACATTCTACGGAAGCGGATGGAGGGTCGGATGGATGAGCCCTCTATGTCTCTCGAAGGTAACGCGGTTGAGGAAGAGGGGGCCCATACGACCAGTCCTGATCGGAAGGTGGTGGATACCGGGGTTGAGGAGGGAAGCCAGAATACGATTCGTGATCACGTTGCGGCAAACAAGCGGCCTTCGGCTTTTGTCTCAATCATGCAGGGCTGCAACATGAGGTGCAGTTTCTGTATTGTCCCGGATACCAGAGGTGGTGAACGAGGGCGCCCGATTTCCGATATCGTCAAGGAGGTGGAGCGGCTGGCTTTTCAGGGGACCAAGGAGGTGACTCTGCTCGGTCAGATTGTAAATCTTTATGGGCGAACTGAGTTCAAGCGTGTGAATGGAAAGTCCCCCTTCGTGCAGCTCCTGGAAGCGGTTCATGAAGTTGAGGGAATCGAACGAATCAGATTCACTTCTCCTCACCCGATTGGTTATCGCGACGACCTTGTCGAAGCCTTCACCTACCTTCCAAAACTGTGTTCACACATTCATTTCCCCATGCAGAGTGGGAGTGACCGAATCCTCAAGGCGATGCGGCGTCCCTANAAGAACGAGAAGTTCATCGCGATTTGTGAGAAAATGAAGGCTGCNCGGGCNGACCTCGCAATTACGACTGATATCATCGTAGGGTTCCCCACTGAGACCGATGAGGATTTTCAGGATACCGTTGAATGNATGAAGCGACTGCAGTTCGATAACAGTTTCATTTTTCGATACTCCAAGAGAAAAGACACTCCGGCGGCCGAGATGGAGGGACAGCTGCCTGAGACGGTCAAGGAGGAGCGCAACCAGGAGNTGCTCCGGATTCAGGGAGAGATCGCGATCAGAAAGAATGCAGAACTCATTGGCACCTGCCAGGAAATCCTTTGCACGGGTCCGAGTAAGACCAACAAGGAGAAGTTGAGCGGCCGNACAACGCAAAATAAGATCGTGATCGTTGACGGNGANGCGGACGAGCTCACNGGAGAAATCTTCAAGGTAGATATCGAGGACTCCACCGGCTACACGCTTTTCGGTAATCTACATCCGGAGAGCCAGCGGGTTGCTGCCGGAATTTGAAGCGCCGAACGAACATGTGGCAGGATGACGCTTTCGACGAAAATGCCTCCTTTGCCCTTTACCTCACCCCGGCGCTGGCATAGCTAGCGATCAAGATCATGGGCCCTCACCCTTACGAAAGTATTCCACTCAATGTTGCGGGCTACGTGTTGGCAGCCTATCTGCTGGCTGTTCATGGCCTGATGCTCTTGAAATCAGAGCCCTGCAAGGAGTGGTTGAACAAGCTTCCCCGCCATCGTGGCGCAGGAATTTATACTCTTGCTGTGGGAATGTTCTGGTTCTGGCTCCTGATCGCTCCTGAGAACCTTGGCGTGATTTCCTCCCTGACGATGGATATCGGCGAGTTTAATGCGGTGAAGCCATGGCTCCGGATCATCGTTCCAGCGGCGTTTCTCGGTATGGTGCTCTGGGTAAAGGAGTTTCTCTTCGTGCGTGCGCTGGGAGTGGTTGCCCTGATGGCGAGTGGGCCACTTCTTGAGGCCGCTTTCAACAGGGATCCCGCGACGCGACTACTGGTTCCTATTTTCTCCTATGCTCTTCTCACCGCAGGACTCTTTTGGGTAGGTATGCCCTATACCTTCCGGGACCTCGCAAAGTGGGCGACGGCAAGCCNCAAACGCTGGACGGTGCTNACCCTCAGTGGGCTGGGATATGGCGCCCTTACCCTGCTTTGTGCCATCCTCTTCTGGGGCGGGCACTGAGCGAGCTGAAANNCNCNGCGGTNANTGGNGATTNCTGNGGATGAATNGTGCTCCTGAANCCCAGAGTTTTCGATTTAGAATTATTCTAAATAGGCCTTGCGAACGCGGCCTTTCACGGTAGAATCCTCTCGTTGAGGAGAAACGNTGAANAGGCCCCNNGATTNGGCGACATCCCATCGGTGTTGCGAGGTCTCCGCATGACGAAGCAACGGCGGGAGGTTTACACCGTTCTGATGGAAAANCGTGACCATCCTACCGCCAACGATGTCTTCCGCCGGGTGCAGAGAGAGATGTCCACGATCTCACTTGCCACCGTTTATAACTGTCTGGATGCCCTCGCTGAACATGGCCTGATCAATCAGGTTAACTTTGACAGAGAGCCTTCGCGGTTTTGTGTGAACCCCGCGCCCCACGTTCACTTCCGAGACACGAGAACAGGGGTCATCCACGACATAAATTTCAAGGAAGGATGCCAGATCACTGATNTGCTGGAGCTTCCTGATGGTGCAGAAGTGAGCGAGCTTGAACTTACGATCAGCGGGGATCTGCCCGCCCAAACCTGACCCGAGTCCCTCTNAATCAATCCCTTTCCCAATCAAGATGAGCCTGATCATCCAAAATCTCCATGCCGCTATCGACGGCACCCCCATTCTCAAGGGGCTTAGNCTTGAGATTCCTGCCGGAGAAGTCCATGCCATCATGGGGCCCAACGGGTCTGGTAAATCGACACTATCCAAGGTGGTGGCCGGTCATGATGACTATGAAGTTACTGAGGGCTCGGTCACAATGGACGGAGAGGATCTGCTCGAACTGGAAATAGACGAGAGGAGTCGTGCCGGACTTTTTCTGGCCTTTCAATATCCAGCGGAGGTTCCCGGTGTTACAATGGCCAACTTCATCCGAGCCGCCCTGCAGGCTCGTCTTCCGGAGGGAGAAGAACTTGATGCCGTTACCTATTACAAGAACCTCTATGAGAAGATGGACCAGCTCGGGATCGATCGGCGATTCACTTCGCGCTTCGTAAANGAGGGGTTTTCCGGAGGGGAAAAGAAACGCAACGAGGTCCTGCAGATGATGATGCTGGAACCCAGCTACTGTCTGATGGATGAGACGGATTCAGGGCTCGACATTGATGCCCTGAAGGTGGTGGCGGACGGGGTAAATTCAATGCGTTCCCCTGACCGTGGCTTTCTGGTGATTACCCATTACCAGCGCCTCCTCGATTACATAGAACCTGATCATGTTCACGTCCTGGCGGACGGGCAGATCGTCAAGAGCGGAAGTAAGGAGCTGGCGCGAGACTTGGAGGAAAAAGGCTATGACCTTCTGAAAGAAGAGGAGCTCGAGGTAGCAGGATAGATCATTAGATAAACCGGAGAAAGATATGAGCGAATCAGTCTTGGATGCAGGAACTCAGGCGGCGATTGAGATCGACCAGAGTAAGGGAAACTTCTCTTACCCTGAGTCTCACAAGTTCGATGCGGGTCGGGGGCTTAGCCCCGCCACGATCGATTACATCTGCGACGTCAAGGACGATGCTNAATGGGTCCGCGAGCTTCGTCACCGCGCCCTGAAGACCTTCGAGTCCAAGCCCATGCCAACGCACTGGGCTACGGAGGACCTGAAGAATATCGATTTTGATATTATTCGTTACTACCTTTCGGATGGAACCAAGCCTACCCGGAGCTGGGACGAGGTTCCGGACGATATCAAGGAAACCTTTGAGCGCCTGGGTATTCCNGAGCAGGAGAGAGCCTTTCTTGCCGGGGTAGAGGCTCAATATGATTCGGAGGCGGCCTACTCCAACGTCAAGGAAGAGCTCGAAAAGGATGGTGTTATTTTTGTTAACTCGACCGAGGGTCTCAAGGAATACGAGGAAATTTTCCGGCCGTGGTTTGGCAAGGTTATCCCGGCAGGGGACAACAAGTTTTCGGCACTCAATACTGCGGTCTTCTCTGGAGGCTCTTTCATCTATGTGCCCAAGGGGTTGAAGGTGAAGCATCCCCTCCAGGCCTACTTCCGGATCAACTCGGAAAACTTTGGTCAATTTGAGCGGACTCTCATTATCTGTGATGAGGGTTCTGAGCTAACTTACCTGGAGGGTTGCACGGCCCCAAAATTCGAGACCGCAACCCTGCACTCGGCGGTGGTCGAGCTGGTGGCCATGAAAGACGCAAAGCTCCAATATATTACGGTCCAGAACTGGAGTGATAACGTGTTCAATCTGGTGACCAAGCGGGGGATTGCGCACGAGAATGCGGAGGTTCGCTGGATTGACTGTAATATNGGCAGCAGATTGACCATGAAGTANCCAGGAGTGGTCATGAAGGGCAGGAAGGCCCGGGGTGAGGTGATCTCAATAGCCCTTGCCAACTCCGGACAGCATCAGGATACCGGAGCCAAGATGATNCACGCGGCAGACGAAACAACTTCCAATGTNGTCTCCAAGTCGATCTCNGTGGGAGAAGGGCGCTCAACTTACCGGGGGCAGGTTCATATCCCCAAGCANCTCAAGGGGTGCCGGAACAATACCGAGTGTGACGCCCTNCTGATCAACNCCAACAGCCGNACGGANACNTACCCGGCGATCACGGTNAAGGGTAACCAGCACGCGACCCAGCATGAGGCCAGCGTTTCTCAGGTNTCTGAGGAGATGCTCTTTTACCTCCAGCAGAGGGGATTGAGTGAAGGAGCTGCGATGAGCCTCGCCGTGAATGGCTTTGTGAACGACCTCGTGAGAGAATTCCCGATGGAATATTCGGTCGANCTGAAGCGTCTCATCGAATTGGAGATGGAAGGAAGTGTGGGATAGGCGGGGCTTGAGCTGAGTGAAAAAAGCAGCTGATCGAAATTGATGGAAACTACTGTTGAAGGGGTGAATATTCTGGCCGATGAGCCACGTCGAATCGACGGGGCTCCTGATTGGTTCAACGACTCCCGCCAAGCCGGCTGGAAGCTCTTTGAGGGGTTGGCCATGCCCTCCCGCAAGGACGAGGAGTGGCGGTTTGCAAAACTCCGACATCTTGACTTNAAAAAAATCAAACTCCCGGATTCCAGTGGAGGGCAGGAGTCGCGTGGGACAAAGGGTCTCGACAAATGTGCGGCCCGGTTTGTCTTCGTNAATGACTGCCTGACGCAGAGAGAGAACAATCTCCCAGCGGAGGTAATCTGTCTTCCGTTGCTTGAAGCGCTTGAGNAGCATTCCGAGCTCCTTCAGCAGTATTTCATGAAGGCGGAAGCTCGACTCGGATCGGCGAAGTTTGCGGCCCTCCATCAGGCTCATGTCTCCTCGGGAGTCTTTATCTACGTGCCTGATGGGATCGAAGTGGAAGATCCTATCGAAGTTTCGCATTGGATCACCGAAGACCATGTCGTCACGTTTCCTCATACCCTGGTGGTGACTGGAAAAAATGCCCGGGTCTCCGTAGTGGACTACTTCCAGTCTGATGCTGGTGTGAAGGGGGCATGGACAATACCGGTGAACGAGCTGGTGGCGGGCCCTGGATCGCAGCTGAGCTATCTCGCCCTGCAGGATCTCAGCGATGAGTCCCGGATTATTCAGGTGAGTAATACCTCAGTGGCTCGCGACGCGACTGCCAAGTCATTCATTCTGAATTCNGGAGCGGCCTGGGTCCGNCAGGAATCCTTAAGCCAGCTGGTGGGGGAGAATTCTCNCTCAGACATGCTCTCGGTCAGCATTGCCCGCGANGGGCAGGAATATGATCAGCGNACATTCCAACACCATGCCAGCGCACAGAGTTACTCCGATCTGCTCTATAAGAACACGCTCTACGATGAAAGCCGGACAATCTTCTCAGGCCTGATCCTGGTTGATGAGGGCGCCCATCAGACCGACGCCTACCAGACATGCAGGAATTTGCTCATGAGTGATACGGTTGAGGCCAATTCGATGCCCGGACTCGAGATCAATGCGGATCAGGTAAAGTGCTCGCATGGAAGCACCTCTGCGATGATCGATGAAGATGAGATTTTCTATCTGCGGGCCCGGGGAGTGAAGCCCCACGTGGCGCGTCAATTAGTTGCGCAGGGGTTCAGCGTGGAGTGCATATCCCGTCTGAAAAGTCCCGAGCTTGAGGAATTGGTGCTGGGTTTTGCGGCGCGTGAATTTCATCGTATCTCTGAGAGCGCCGTGGCTCGATAATCGATTTTCAGTGTTCCCGAATTCCGTGCTCGCCAGTCTCCCATCAGAATCACTCGTCTGGGTGGCGATCCTTGTCTGTCTCGCCCATTCGGCGATGTTCTCTGGTCTCAATCTGGCATTTTTTACGGTGGGCTGGCTGCGCCTTGAGGCGGAAGCGGAAATTGGCAACAAGGAAGCCCTCCGGATTTTACGACTGAGAAAAGACTCCAACTTTCTCCTNTGCACGATCCTGTGGGGAAACGTGAGTGTGAATGTCCTNCTCGCTCTGCTCAGTGAGTCGGTNTTAACCGGGGTGGGAGCATTCCTTGTGAGTACTGTGGGGATTACCTTCATCGGGGAAATNGTGCCTCAAGCTTATTTCTCAAGACATGCCATGAGGATGGGAGCTCTGCTTTCCCCGCTGGTGCGGTTTTACCAGGTCATCCTGTTCCCGGTGGCAAAGCCCTCTGCCATGATGCTCGATGGCTGGATTGGGCCCGAAGGACCTTCGTTTCTTCGGGAGCGAAACATGGAAGTCTTTCTCCAGAGGCATATCCATGATGAGGAAAGCGATATTGGTGCGGTGGAGGGAAGGGGAGCTCTCAACTTCCTCAGTCTGGATGACCGTAAAATGGCAACCGAAGGAATGGAGATTGCCCCGGAATCGGTAATGTCTTTTCCGATCGGGGCCGAGGGGCCTGAGATTCCGGGCGTTGGAGACGACGGATGGGAGGCGTTTATCGAGGAATTACAACAGATNCGCTACAAGTGGACGATCATAACTGATGAAGAGCGTTCTCCTCTGCTGGTCCTCGACACCAATCGATACCTGCGAGAAGTCCTTGGGGGCAATACCACCGCTGAGGTTTCCTCCTTCTGCCACCGNCCGGTGGTAGTGGATAACCCGGGGCTGCCCCTCGAGAGCGTGCTCGATAAAATGGTCGTCGANGCNGAGAACAGCCACGACCGCATTGTTGATCGAGACGTGATCCTGCTATGGNCNGANGGACACCGNCGTATTGTTGCNGGTGCNGATGTTCTGGGGAGNCTNCTTCAGGGNATTGCCCAGAGAGAGCCNGCAGAGGGNATGCTNCCCGGCTCGGAAAATTCCCCNNTTGGGGTGAGGCTTGCCAGTCATTCNGNNGCNAAGCGNGAAGGNCCTTAGCTGNCGAATGAGACCCACTNGCATGCANNCCTCCGGGACTACNGGCAAGAAAGANCAGNNGANAGAGACAAATACTACTAGGCGANATGGAGGCACCTGTATTTGAGCTTGNNGGCATCACGGTCTGGCGGGGAGANNGNAAGGTATTNGNNGACTTTTCCCTNCAGGTTGANTCGCGNGAGANNGTAGCGATNCTGGGNCCAAATGGTGCAGGGAAAAGCACACTGCTNTCTCTGATNTCCGGNGACATCCATCCGGTGGCAGAAGAGGGGNATTGCCGNATTTTTGGNGANGACCAATGGTCGCTCTATGACCTCAGAGAGAGGATTGGGCTGGTGACGGCCGAACAACAGGGNCTCTTTGATGATGATGAATTGGCCAGTGATNTTGTTTTGACGGGATTGCACGGGGTTCATGGCATGACACACAGTCAGACCTATANTGATNCNGAGAGGCGCAAGGCNTGGAAGGCCATGAAGCAGGCAGGAGTCGAGTCNCTNGTGTGGCGNGACTATGGAGAGTTGTCNTCNGGNGAGCGCCGCCGGTTTCTTCTGGCNCGNGCTCTGGTGCATGAGCCCGAGATGCTGATNCTCGACGAGCCCACAACCTCCCTNGANCTCCCNGGNGCNTGGGCCTTCATGNCGGTCGTACGGNAGCTCATGCANAAGGGGACAGGAGTCCTCCTCGTNACTCATGACGTNCGGGAAATTCCACCTGAGATCGACCGGGTCGTTCTNATGCAGGAGGGGCGGGTTCTTGCNGATGGTAAAAAGCGNGAGGTTCTCACGCCCGAGGCCCTCAGCCTCTGTTATGGAGTGAAGCTTCGGGTGAACTGGAGGGNNGGCCTCTGCGAAGTGCGTCCTGCTGNTGAGCGCTAATCNATCCCGGCGTTTTTCCAGTAGGCATATTCACTTCGGTTGAAGTCGATATACTCNGGAGANAGNTCNCTNGTATANATNGTGTANTCGGNCTTCCCNAGGTGGAGATCGACCGTAATGGTGAANTGATCCCGGGANGCGATATCCCGCAGNGTCTTNAGCGGNGTTTTGGCCATCAGTCCTCCTTCGCANGCAGCCTTNCCATTGTAGGCGATGTCGATGAGTTCCTCCCGNATCCTTGCCCGGGAGTAGCCGATCGCATGNATNATGCGNCCCCAGTTAGGATCTCCACCATTCCATGACGATTTCACGAGGGCNGATTTCGCGATGGCCTCGGCAACTTTCTTCGCATCGAGGTAAAGCGAGGCCCCCTGCACCTTGAGGGTGACGAACTTGCTTACGCGCTCTCCGTCGCGGACACAGGCCTTGGCCAGTTCCAGAAGCACATGCTGAAGCGCTTCGCTGAACTCACGGCAGGCCTTGCTGCGTCGTGTGATGGGCTTTCCGCCAGCCTGTCCGTTGGCGAGCACGAGAACAGTGTCATTGGTACTCATATCGCCATCGATGCAGATGCGATTGAAAGAGCCCTCCACCGCCTCAAGGAGTGACTTTTG
>PBTP01000034.1 GCA_002729275.1 Roseibacillus sp.
TCGCCAGACCCATCATGGCGACCTGTTCGCGATGGTTGGCATGCGGTCGAGGCCAGATATCAATGAAGGATGTCCCGGTTTTCCGGATCTCGGGTAGAACCTCGTGGAGGGCGGTGGTCCCATACATTGCGGAGGAGACCAGGTAGTTGAGCTTGAACGAGCCGCCGTTATTTCTGGCCCTTAATGATCCGCATAGAGCGGCGGCTGAGGCGGTTTGGCAGAGGGTGCGTCTGTTCACGAGAACCCCATTTTAAGTGCATCTATCTTTCTGCCGAGCAAGAAGGTGCCCTTTTGTCTGCCTCTTGAGGTGAGGGATCGGTCTGAATGACTTGAAATGTCGCTCCTGCCCGCCAAGCTTCGTCTTTTCCGGAATAGATAGATTAGTAATGAAGCCTCTTGGAATGCAGGGTCTTGTGGCCGCAGTGGTAACCCCGATGACTGATGATGGGGAGCTGAACCTCGAGTTGGTTCCCGGGATCGTCGATCATCTCGTGGCTAATGAGATCCGGGGAATTTATATTGCGGGGAGTACAGGTGAAGGAATGTCCCTGAGCGATGAGGAGAGGATGGCGACGGCGGCGGCTTATCTCAAGCACTGTAAGGGACGGCTGAAGGCAGTGGTGCAGGTGGGGCACAACAGTATGAAGGCGGCGGCAGCCTTGGCATCTCATGCTGAAGAATGTGGGGCAGATGCTATCTCGGCGACGCCCACCGGTTATTTTCAGGCCGAAGGAGAAAGCGGGTTGGTCGGGCTTATGGCTGTTATTGCCGAAGCGGCTCCAGCCACGCCGTTTTATTATTATCACATTCCAATCCTGTCAGGAGCTTCCATGAATCCCATGAGCTTTACTGAGTTGGCGGCAAAGGAGATTCCAACCTTTTGCGGAATCAAGTATACGGATGCGGGAACGTCCTACAATCTGTCGTCTCTTCAGAGGGTCGGGCCAGGGCTTGAGTTCCTGAGTGGAACGGATGAGGCGTATCTCCAGTCTCTCGCGCAGGGCTATGAGGGAGCAGTAGGGAGTACTTATAATTATGCGGCTCCGTTGTATCACCGTGTCAGGAAGGCCTTTGAAAATGGAGACCTCGTGGAGGCGAGACTCTGGCAATCCCGTGCGCTCGAAATGCTGGAAGCGATGTTGTCCACTTGCGGGCGGGCCAGTCTCAAGGCGATGATGGCGATGGTGGGTATCGATTGCGGTCCTGCCCGGCGCCCGATCGAGCCGGCTACCGCAGAGCAACTCTCCGAGCTCCGACGCCGGCTTGAGGCTATGGGCTGGTTTGAATGGATTAATTTGCAAGATACCGAAGTCTCATGAAGTTCCACGTCTCTTTATCCTTACTTGTCGCATTCCTGCTTTCTCCTGCCCTGATGGCGGAAGAGGATAGCAAGGGTCCATTATCCTGGGGGCATCTGCCCGCGTTACCCGACAAAGAAGGATTTGCAGGCGCTTTTGCGGGGATCGTCAGTAATAAGAACACTGAGAAGGATTATCTGGTGGTGGCGGGAGGGGCCAACTTTCCGAAGGGCCGGCCGTGGGAGAAGGAAAAGAACCCGGAGAAGGTCTATTACGATCTCGCCTTCAAGCTGGAGATGGGAGCTGAGGATGCCAGCTGGGAAAAAATTGAGGGACCGCTGGGACAGCCAGTTGGCTATGGAATGTCTGTTGCCCTTCCAAAGCGAGGTTCAACGCTCTTTATCGGAGGCAAGGAGCAGGCTGCCACTGATGCGGTCTGGGAGGTGACTGCCGACGGATCGGGCAAGCTCACTTTTGCGCCGCGGCTCAAGTATCCCCTCCCCATCGTTGAGGGTGTGGCCGGGGTAGTGGGAGAGACCGTGATCGTGGTCGGGGGTGCGACCAACAGGGAGGGAGGCGGATTCAGGACGGTGCAGGAGGCCTACATGCTCGACACCAGCCGGGGGGAGGGCGAGTGGAAGTGGGAGTCGCTTCCCTGGCCGGAGGCCGGAACCGACGAGATGGCCCGGGGGCGAGTCTACGCGGTTTCGGGAGTTCAAGGAGAGAAATTCTATATATTCGGGGGGCGTGACTACGCGGATTCTGAGGATCCTGCGCCTGGCAGGGTGCACCAGGAGAAACTCGATGTCCTGGCCGATTGCTTTGTGCTCAGCTTGAAGGGAGTAAATCCAGAGTGGAAGAGCCTGAGAGATCTTCCACAGGGAATGAGCGCGGCTCCGTCAGCAGCATTGCCGGTGGGAGTCTCACACCTGCTCATGGTGGGCGGCGTTTCGGCGCAATACTGGCGCCAGCAGTTCGAGGATCGTCCGGATCTGAATGGAGCGGGAGATTTGCACCCCGGATTCGAACGTAGTGTATGGGCGTATGATACGATTACGGACACTTGGGTTTCCGCAGGGGAGTTGCCCCAAATGGCAGGGGGGGTGCCAGTCGCCGTTCCGGTGACCACACCGGTCGTGGAATGGAAGAAGAAGTTTATTGTTCCTTCCGGTGAGATTAAGCCAGGGGTCCGTTCTCCGCAGATACTCGTAGCGGAGGTTCAGAAACTTGATTCCAAGCTTGGGTTGGTGAACTGGATCGTCGTGGGCGCTTATCTTGCGGGAATGGTAGGCGTTGGTTATTGGTTCATGAGGCGAGAGGCTTCGGCGACGACTGAGGCTTACTTCCGTGGTGGGCAAAAGATTCCCTTCCTTGTGGCAGGCTTGTCGATCTTTGCGACAGTGCTCAGTTCGATCACCTTCATGAGTATTCCGGCGCGGGCTTACGGCACGGATATCACTTGGTATGTCGGTCAGCTGGCAATGCTGATCCTGATCCCAGTGGTTGTTCTGTGCTATCTGCCTTTTTTCCGGAAACTCGATCTCACCAGTGCCTACCTCTACCTGGAGCGGAGGTTCAATCTGGGGGTGCGCCTCTTTGGGAGTTTCTCCTTCATGATTGCGCATGTCGGGCGCATTGCGATCGTGCTGTATCTTCCGGCAGTGGCGCTCGCGGCAGTTTCCAATATCAATATCTATGCCGCCATTATCATCATTGGGATTCTTTGTGTGGTCTATACTGTGATGGGAGGGATTGAGGCGGTGGTGTGGACAGACGCCATTCAGGCGGTGGTCCTGCTGGGTGGTGCGATCCTCTGCTTCATTCTTGTCGTTGTCCGACTCGACGGAGGATTCGGGGAGTTGTTCTCGATTGCTCAGGTGGATTCCAAGCTATTACAGAACCTAACCTTCGACTTGAATATCAAGGACGGGACAACGGCTGGATTCATCATNTTTCTNGCCTTTGGGTTTAATTCTCTCAACCAGTATACATCTGGGCAGGACGTCGTGCAGCGCTATGTAACAACCAAGGATATTGGGGGTGCGCGCAAGTCGCTCTGGACCACAATGTGGATGTCGGTCTGCTTTTCGATTGTCTTNTTTCTGCTAGGGACTGCGCTTTACGCCTTCTACAAAGCGCAGCCTGAACTGCTGAATCCGGCAATGGCAAAGTCAGATGGGATTCTTCCATTTTTCATTATGCAGCAGCTCCCGGTTGGAGTGGCGGGGCTTATCATCGCAGCGGTCTTCGCGGCCTCCCAGTCCTCGATTTCCAGTTCGCTGAATAGTATTGCCACAGCGTGGACCAAGGATGTGGATAGTCGCCTGCTTCGGCCAGAGGCTACAGACAAGGATTATCTGAATGCCGCGAAGTGGGTTGTCGTTGTTGTTGGGCTACTGGGTATTGGTGGGGCGTCACTTGTGGCGGTTGCGAATATCGAAAATGCCTTCAAGACCTTCATGTCAATTATCGGGCTGGCNAGCGGGTCCCTCGGTGGGTTGTTTGCGCTGGGAATCTTCACCAAACGTGGCAATGAAAAAGGAGCGATGGTGGGGGCAGTGGTTGGAATAGCCGCAGTAGCCATCATCAAGTTTGGAGGATTCCCTGTCACGGGAATCCTGAATGGCTTTATTGGGTTCTCCTCCTGTCTGGTGGTGGGCTATCTCGTCAGTCTTGCCACTGGAGGTAGCACCGAGCAGGGCGAGGAGTTGTCCGTCCATGGAAAGTCCCAAACGTAGNTTGCGGAGAGCTTTAACGGCGACTCAGGACTTGAGGGATTGATGAAGGGTTATCAAAAGGAGGAGCTTGGCGAGCTTGCTTCATTTTACCGGGCGGGCCTGCTGGATGACACCTTGCCGTTCTGGTTGCCGAAGGTTCTCGATGAGGAGCACGGAGGCTATCTGACTATGCGGGAACACGACGGTGCCCTGCTCGATGACGATAAGCCGGTCTGGTTCCAAGGGCGTTTCTCCTGGCTACTTTCTACACTGCATCGGACGGTGGAGCCGCGACAGGAATGGATTGAGGCAGCACGGAGCGGGGTCGATTTCCTGCGGGATCATTGTTTTGACGAGGATGATCGGATGTTTTTCCTAGTTAACCGGGAGGGAAAGCCGCTCCGTAAAAGGCGTTACTTTTTTTCCGAGGCCTTCGCGGTGATGGCTCTCTCCTCCTATGGAGCGGCCGCGGGTTGCGAAGAGTCGGCAGAGCAGGCGCGGCAGTTGTTTCGCCTGTGCCTGGAGTATATTGAGGGTCGTCTGCCAACCGGGGAGGCAAAGTGGATGGAGGAGCGTCCGAGCCGGTCAATTGGGGTCCCGATGATTTTCCTGCATGTCGCCCAGCAACTTATTGAGACCGTAGGCGACGAGCTGGCGGAGGAAGTGATCGATGAGTTCATCGGGGAGATCCGCCTGTTCGTGGACGACGATAAAAAATGTGTTTTCGAGCAGATTGGATCGGATGGCTCATTGAATAACCACGTAGACGGGCGAGTGCTCAATCCCGGGCATGCCATCGAGGCGGCATGGTTCATTCTGCACGAGGCGAAGCGGCGGGGAGGCGACGAAGAGCTCACAGCACTTGGGTGCCGGATGCTTAATTACATGTGGAAGAGGGGATGGGACGAGGAGCGCGGAGGGCTTTTCCACTTTGTTGATGTCGATGGGAAGCCAGTCCAGGAATACTGGCATGATATGAAGTTCTGGTGGCCGCACTGTGAGGCTATTACAGCGACNCTGCTGGCCTACCGANTGACCGGGGAGGATCGTTACGCGGAATGGCACCGCCTTGTCCATGACTACTCCTACCGGACTTTTGCCGATGGGGAGCACGGGGAGTGGTTTGGTTANGCCGATCGTAATGGGAGGATTTCAAACACCACAAAGGGGAATCATTTCAAGGGGCCGTTTCACCTCCCACGGATGCAGTGGTATTGTGCGAGACTCCTAGATGAATGGTAGATGAGGAGAGAGTCCGATTTGGGATGGCAAGAGAGCTGTAACCATGCAGGCTAGTTCGTGATGTCCCGCTCTGCTCTTGCTGTGATCCTCTGTCTGCTGGCTCAATGGACCGAGAGCGTGGCGGCGCGCTCCAACGTGGTTCTGTTTCTGGTGGATGATCTTGGTTGGATGGATCTGGGCTGTCAGGGCAGTCGCTATTACAAGACGCCCAATATCGACAGCTTGGCAGCGAGCGGAATTCGTTTCACCAATGCCTATGCGGCCTGTGCCGTGTGCACGCCCACGCGGGCGAGTATCATGACTGGAAAGTATCCAGCGCGTAACCTGATGACCCAGTGGTTGCCTGCGGGGCGCTGGAGCGCCAGTGGACACCGCATGAGGGAAGGGCGCTTCCTGCGGAGTCTGCCCCTGGAGGAGGTTACTCTTGCGGAGTCTCTTCGGGAGGCTGGTTACCGGACCCTTCATGTGGGAAAGTGGCATCTGGGAGGTCCTCCCTTTTCCCTGCCCTCTCACCATGGNTTNGANGTCAATGTGGGAGGGAGTGAACATGGCGCTCCCGGCCACTATTTCTATCCTTACAAGGGGAGCTGGAAAATCCCTACNACCGGGCAAAGGGTGCAGAAGGTGACTCTGCCGGATGGAGAAGAGGGTGAATACCTGACAGACCGTCTTACCTCCGAGGCCTTGGATTTGATTGAGAAAAGCAGGGACAAGCCGTTCTTTCTCTATTTTCCCTACTACGCAGTGCATACCCCCTTGCAGGCCAAACGAGATATGATTTCCCGTTTTGATAATGTTCCCAACGCGGAGCGTCAGGGAAGTCCCGTCTATGCAGCTATGGTGGCAAGCGTCGATGAGAGTGTGGGCCGGGTGCTGAGAAAACTGGAAGAGCTGAATCTGGCTAAGGATACCCTGGTGATATTTACTTCAGACAATGGAGGGTTTGCCGGCGCAACAAAGCATGACCCTCTAAGGGCGAATAAGGGTTCGCACTACGAGGGAGGGATTCGCATTCCCTTGATCGTGGCGGGTGTTGGGGTGAAGGGGGGAAGGCGGATCTCCTCGGTGCCTGCTATTACCAATGATATCTATCCAACTNTTCTGGAAATGCTGGGGTTGGATTCTCGTCCTTACCAACACGTCGACGGAGTGAGTCTTGCTCCNGTGATCAAGGGTTCCGGGAATCTTNAGAGNGACGCGCTGTTCTGGCACTACCCACACTACAACAGACATCCCCAGAGTGCCCCGGTATCGATAGTAAGGAAGGGGAAATGGAAATTGATCGAGTTTCTGGAGCGGTCAGAGTTTGAATTGTATGACCTTGAAGGCGATCCGGGGGAAAAGGCGAACAAGGCAGGAGAGCAGAAGAGCCTCGTCAGCGAATTGAATGTAAGATTACAAGAGTGGAAGAAGGAGGTAGGGGCACAGGNGATGGAGACTAATCCGCAATATACCGGTCAATGACNGAGGCTCAGCATGTAAGTGGCGGCGAGGCCTTCCGGGAAGGGGTAAGACGCGGAGTTCATTTCTTGGTGGCGCTTTGCATGGCGCTGATCCTGGTCATGACTGGGGAAGCGAAGCCCAGACCGGACGTTCTCTTCATCGCGATCGATGACATGAATGATTGGATCTCGTTGCTAGATCCGGAGGCTCCGATCAAGACGCCTAATCTCGAGCGCTTGGCGGCTCGAGGTATGCTCTTCACGCGGGCTTACTGTATTTCACCTGCTTGCAATCCATCTCGGAGCGCCCTTTTAACCGGGTTGCGCCCTTCAACCTCCGGGGTCTACGCCAACAACAGCGATTGGCGTAAGGCTCTGCCGAAACGGCGAACCATCATGCAGCACTTCCGAGCCGCAGGGTATTCGGTCCGGGGAGCGGGTAAAATCTTCCATCATAAGGCCAAAGGTTTCCACGATGAGGATTCCTTTGACGATTTTCAGATGATGGCATCCCAAAACATGCCGCCTGAGAAACTCAACCAGAGTCCGGAATATGGCTCCCGGAATACGGACTGGGGAGTGTGGCCTCCCGATGAGAGAAAGACGATCGACTTCCGCACTGCGGANTACTGCATCGAGGCCCTGCGGTCTCCGGTCAGGGATAAGCCTCTCTTCCTCGCTTGTGGGATCTTTAAGCCGCACTCGCCGTTCTTTGCGCCAAGGCAGTATTTCAGGGATGTCGGAAAGATTGGCCTTCCACCGCGTCGTGCCGACGATNGGAGCGATCTCCCGGANGGAGCACAGTCTCTCATGGGGAGGACGAAGTGGTTCTGGAATGGGATGACGCGACTCGATCGTCGACTGCCGGGCTCTTTTGAGCGCTTTGTCGAGGCCTATGCGGCCTGCTGNTGCTTCGCGGATGCTCAATTGGGACGAGTGCTTGATGCCCTCGATGCCAGCCCGCGACGTGACCATACCATCGTGGTTCTATGGTCTGATCATGGATTCCATCTGGGAGAGAAGGATCATATCGAGAAGTTTGCGCTCTGGGAAAAGAGCAATCATGTTCCCTTCATCGTGGTTGCTCCGGGAGTAACCGGCGAGGGGGTGCGTTGCGTGCGCCCTGTGGATCTGTCGGTAATCTATCCGACTCTCCTGGAGCTGTGTGGGCTTCCTGAGGAGAAATGTGATGGAAGAAGTGCGGTGCCCTTGCTTCGCGATGCTGATAGTGAATGGAAGCATCCTGCGCTCATGACCTATGGACGAGGAAATCATGCGGTGCGCAGTGAGCGATGGCGGTATATTCGTTACGCGGACGGTTCTGAGGAATTGTATGATCACGATGNAGATCCTCATGAGTGGTCCAACTTAGCGCGTCGTGACGAATACGATAGTGTCAAGGAGTCTCACCGCTCGTGGTTGCCCTCCAAGGAGGCGAAGGAGGTTGCCGGTTTAAAGAGGTAGGAGGCTTGTCATGCCCCTTATCCGCCCTCGTCCGGATCAACCCATCTGATACACAAATCGGGTAGTAAAGGGAGCGATTGAGGGTAAAAAAGAGCGGAATGTGCGGAAATGGAGTAAGTTCACCGCATATAGGCTCAAGGACGCTAGTCTCTCAGACTTCGAGACGTGAAAAAACTAGTGATTCCACAGAATTTTTCAGTCGAAAGGGACTATGATCCCTGTAAGTTAACCCCCGAAAGCCGCATCCATTTAATGAAAGTGAAGTGTAAGCATCAACATAGGAGTCACGCCACAGGTTCGCAGGGATTTACCCTTCTCGAGATGGTCATTGTCTTGGGGATCATTGGCTTGATCCTTGGGGCGGCGATTGGACTCAGTGGGGGCTTCACCGGATTTGGACGGGAAGTGCAGACGAAGAGTAAGCTGCAGCGGATAAATAGTGCGCTCACGATGTACAGACACAGGGCTGGCCATTACCCTTCGGAGTCCCAAGGTGTAAACGCGCTAGTTGAGAGGCCGACCAGCGCTCCAGAACCAAGAAGCTGGGAGGCCACCTTCAAGAGTTTGCCTAAGGACGGCTGGGATCAGGAATTCGTCTACAAGTATCCAGGGAGCAAGGACCGGAGCTACCCAGAAGTGATTTCGAAAGGGAAAGACGGCGAAGCAGGCACGGATGATGACCTCAGCAGTCAGGACCAAGAATAGACTGACCTCGAGTACTGGGCGACAGAGGGGAATGACCCTCTTGGAAACCATCCTTGCGATGGTGATCGTCTTGATTGTGATTGGGGTAGGTCTGGCCTACCAGTTTACTTCCAATGACAAGGAGTTGCTCAGGAAGGCAAGCATCAGGATTGAAGCCATGTCTTCGCGCGGTCATGCCATGTCGGTGCTTCACCAGAAGCCATTTTGGATTCGGATCGAGCGAGATAAAGTCGTGTTGGCTGGGGCTGATGTGCGCCGGCAGGAGCCGGAGGACCAGATCGGCGTCTCCGGATTGACCGAGGATGAGGAGTTCAGTGAGTCTAATGAGGAGGTTTACGACACTCTCGAGGCTGGGGAAGCAGTAATCGCGCTGCGCCGATGGGGAACCCAGGAGGATGCATGGATTGAGCCCGAGGAGGGGGAATCGATCGTCTGGCAGTTCCAGAGCACTGGACTGTGCGAGCCGGTTTCGATCCGGGTAGCGCGAGAAGACAGCTACATCATCATGCACATGAATCCGCTGACTGCTCGGGTTGATGAAGAGGAGGCGGTCATCGTTCAATGAAGAAAGGCGATTTCAGAGCGCGGAAGCGTAAGGGGTTCATCCTGATGGAGGTCATGATTGCCCTGACGGTGTTTTCCATGGTGGGAGTTTCTTACATGGTAGCGCTCAACGATATTGCTGAGATCCTGCGCGAAATGCGGCGTGATGCTAAAATGGGGCGTATCCTGCAGAGCGAGCTGATGAAGTATGCCACCCTGCCGGAGATCGAGGAGATGGAAGAGAGCTACCCCCTGGAGGAGAAGACCGATTTGGAGATTCAGGTGATTATTCAGCCGCTGGAGGACGTCGTGGAAGAACAGCGGATCACGACGGAGAAGGGACGAGTCATGCAGCAGATGTTTCATGTGCAGGTAATTGGTACCTGGTATGAGGATCTTATCTACCATGAGAGAACTGCCGAAACGTGGCGTTATGCGAGACTCTACCAGCAGTAATTGCTCTCGAGGAATGAGGCGGCGAGGACGGCGGGGGATCCTGCTCCTCGAGGCCGTGCTGGCTCTGGCAATTGCTGGAATCCTTCTGGTTTCGGTCATGTGGATCGTCGATGGTGCTCTGCAGATGTCGAATGAGATGGCGGATGATGGCCGGGAGCACATGACCCAGGAGGCGCTCATTAACTTTCTTGACCGAAACTTCAGCCAGTTGCCCGGAAACGCCGAGGTCGAACTTGAGAGGCAGGACGCCGGTTCCCATTTCCTGAGTGATCTTACGTTCCAGAATGTGCCGACTTCCTTCTCGTGGTCAGGTCAGGCCATATCGGCTGAGGCTGTGCAGCTATCGACGATCCCGACGAGGAGCGGGGACCTCGACGTGGTTCTTCGTTACTACGAGGAAGCGATCCTCGATGACAGCGACTCCACGGCGAACGTGAATGCGGAGCCTGTCGCTGAGATCACACTGCTGAAGGATGTCTTCTTCTTTGAGTGGTGGGCGAGAGATGGAAGGGCATTGGGGGACGATGCACAGGGATACACAGAAACGTGGGATGTTCGCGGGCGATTGCCCATCCAGATGGAGCTGAGAGTAAAATTCGATGAGAATTCGGATGAGATTGTCCATCATTTCTGGCTTCCGCCCAAATTGAATCCAGAGAGTGTGGTCAGATCGCAACGCCGGGCAGCGCCACAGGGTGGGGGTGGAAACTCTGGCAGAAATTCCTCCGGTCGCGATGCTGGTCGCGGGAGAGAAGGTGGGGACAGGCGTGAGAGCCGAGGCAGCAGCAGAGGCAGTGATAGAGGAGCTCCGACACGTACCACTCCTCCGAGTCGTGGAAGTGGGAACCGTGCTGCTCCACCGAACCCGGGAGGCTCAGGACGATGAAAGTTGGATTTTTAGATGTGCAAGGAAAGACGCCGAAAAAGGTGGTCTCTGCTCCGGCGCATGGAGGGAGGCGAGGGAGCACCATGGTTGCTGTCTTTTGGCTGATTAGCGTGATGGCCCTCTATATCTTTACCGCTATCCAGTTACTTGATTACGAGGATCGGCTGGTATCAGGCCAAGTCGAAGGGACAAGGGCCAGTCAGATGGCTGAGATGGGCGTTTCAGTCGCCTGCAACCCGGTTGTTGAACGCTCTGATTACCTTTTGCTGGAGCAGCGGTTTCCTGGAGACGTTGGGTTTACTGCTACCATCGAGTCGGAAGGATCCCGCTTTAATATCAATTCGCTGTTGATGAACCGGGGAGACGGAGCCGATCCGGACAAGGCTCTTCTCCGCGAGATGTTCGTAGAATGGGGCGCGGAAGATGATTTTGCTCAGGAAGTGGTGGACGCCCTCGTGGACTGGGTGGATGAGAATGAGCTCGAAGAGCTCAATGGGGCAGAATTTCCGTTCTACGAAGGCGAAGGCTTTCTGAACAGGCCCTACAACCGCCCGTTTTACTCCCTTGATGAGATGCGGCTGGTGCGGGGAATGGAGGACTTGGAGCGTATTTATCCCGGATGGAGGGAATGGTTCACGATCTGGAGTAGTGGAGGCTTGGACGTCAACGAGGCGGATCCGGAAAAGCTGGCCCGTGCCGCGGAGGTGTCCATCGATGATGCGACATCGATTCGGGATCGGGTCCTCGGGCCGGACATGATTCGAGGGACAGAGGATGATCAGCCTTTTAGTAATAGCAGAGAGGTCCTCGATTTGCTAGGGGTTCCGGACATTCAGCGGATGATCGTCGAGCCCCGTCTTACAGCCAACGACCCAACCACCCGGATTGAGTCGACGGGCTGGTCTGGATTGGGCGGATCGCAGATCAAACGCCGAATTACTCTGATTGTCAGAAACAGGACGGGTCGTCCGTCAATCCTCGAGAGAAAAGTGGAACAGGTGCCATGAGCTCAAAGGCTAAAAAGAAAGGTGAGAAGGTTCTCCTCATGCCCGGTTCTGAGGGATGGGAGGTCTGGACTGCGGAGGTGGGCGGAACTGGATTCAGCCTTCACGAGCGCTCCGGAGAGATTCGGGTGCTCGATGTAGTTGGAGTTCCGGCAGGGGATCTGACGATGGCATTTCCAGTTCGCGATGTTTCCGCGTTACCATTTCGTGCTTCCACGACTGATGATGCATTACTCAGCGATCTTGCGGAAACTCATCTTGAAAGAATGGGAGCACGCCCGGGGCTTGATGCAGGAGTCCTTAGCGATGTGTTTAAGGTCGCCACGCGGGGAGAGGAAACCCTTGCTGTTCCGGTCGTCCTTGCTCCTCCCTTTGAGGGAGACCTGCCCCGCCGGGCACCACAGAATTTCGATATCTCATCCCGTTGTCTGCCCATGCCCTCCACCGGGTTGGTGGTTTGGAAGGAGCTGGGACGGTGGGTCTTTGCGCTTTCTGTGGAGGGCCAGCCTCTTGAGTATGAAGCCTTGGCAATCAATCAGCTGAGTGAAGATGCGGGCCGGGAAATTCGTCTTGCAATGATGCAGATGGAGTTACAAGGCCTGATAGGAACCCTGCCCCGGAATTGTATCGTCTGGGTAGGAGAGGGAGAACCCTCGCCAACAGCGGATGAGCTTCAATCCCTCGGTGAAGGTGTAGGCCTGCAAGGTCCCGCAAGCGTGGAGTCTAAACCCGCCCCAGAGCTGCCAAGTCGGTCCAGTCAGTTGCTTCCTGCCGACGTGCGGGCAGAGCGGGTTACGAGGCAGAAGAAAAAGCAGGTTATGATGGCTTCAGGAGCGGGAGCGCTGCTGTATCTCGGCCTGATCGGATGGCTGCTTGTGAGTCTTTCTGGTAAAAAGGCAGCTGCTGATAAAGCCATGTTCGCATACACACCATACACTGACGTCTATGAGGACGGTCTACGTTACGAAAGAAAGTGGAGGGAGCTCGGGCCGGTCATAGAGCAGGAGTTCAGTACGGTGGAGCTCTTGTATCACTGCATTCGGGCTCGCCAAGGTGAAGAGGGAATTCGTCTGGATCGGGCGGATATCACCAATCAGGTATCGGTTGATGGGGATGGAAACCTTCAGCGGATTCTTGATATTCGCCTTCAGGGAAAAACCGATGAATTAGGGCAGGCGAACGCGTTTGATGAGGCGCTGCAAGGAGCCAGAGGATTGGTTGATTTTCAGTGGAATATGCCTTCTGCGCAACAGAAGGGTGATAAGTGGTCCTTCCAGTGGGGGGCAGCGGTTTCAAATTCTGAAGAACTGTAATAATGAGTGAGAGGGAGAGGAAACTTCTAGTCCTGGTAGGGGTGCTTGTATTCGGGCTGCTCAATGTTGCGGCCTATAAATATTACTACCTGCCACAAAAGGCGAAGGCGGACAAAAGCCA
The DNA here is from genome assembly GCA_002729275.1 of Roseibacillus sp. Taxonomy (GTDB): domain Bacteria; phylum Verrucomicrobiota; class Verrucomicrobiia; order Verrucomicrobiales; family Akkermansiaceae; genus Roseibacillus_B. Next base: position 13,192 of record PBTP01000034.1, read on the forward strand.
GGCTGAATTCACGAAGATGAGGCAAGAGGCCATTGAGAATTTGGAGGAGCAGGATTCCCAGCGCGGGGAGATTGAATGGCTTCAGCGTAACGAACAAAAGGTGATCAAGAGTTCGCAGCAGGCGTTAACTGATCTGGAGGCAATGGCCAACCGGGAGGCACAGCGAAGGGGGCTGACAGTGAAGAGAGTGAAGCCTCTGCCTGCACTGGAAGATCAAAAGTTGGAGTTTCACCGGGCACGGGTGGAGATCGAAGTGAGCGGGCGGGAACAGGTCCTGTTTCAGTGGATCGATCGATTGAATGCTCCTTCCGACCTGCGTGCCGCTACGACCCTTAGTATCAACCCAAAAAAGGACGACGATACCCAGGTAGACTGCCGTGTTACTCTCGAGCAATGGTTCCTCCCGAAAGAAAAGTTGGAGAGCCAGAATGCTAGCGAAGAAGGTTCAACCTAAAGATTTAAACCATGATTAATCTCCCCAGACCACGACTGGTTCTGTTCCTTGCGGCGGGGCTGCTCCTTTCCCTGCCGCTCGAGGCTCAGGTTCCTAAAAAGCAGCCTCTTGGGCGCTACAGCGAACTGTGGACGAAGTCGGCTTTCACGATACCACCGCTCAAGGAAGTAGTAGCGGTTGAAGAAGAAAACCCTCTGGAAGAGTATACACTCGCAGGGGCATGCGAAGTAGAGGGGGGCTGGTTTGTGGTCTTGATTAATAAGAAGGAGCGAGACAAGCGGATCCGGTTGCATCCAGATGAGGAGAACGAAGAAGGATTCGAGGTCGTAAAGGTGGACCGTGGATTGTCCTACATGGATACGCGGGTCGAGATTAAGAGCCGGAGCGGGAAGATTGGAGCGGTAGAGTATGACGAGAAGTTTATCGTGCTTAAAAAGGCAACTCCAAAGGCTCCAGCGGGCAAGAAGCCCACTGTCAAACCCAGTCAGCGACCATCTACTCCTCAGCGGACCGCAACCCCTTCTAAACGTCCGACCAGTCCCTCCTCAGGAGGAAAGCCGCGTGTTCGACGCATCCCAAGTCCTCCCAGTCGTTAGAGGACAGATAGTTTTTACCCAGCATCATCATGAGATTAATAATTGCATTCTCCCTCCTGTTCGCCCTGGTACCGCCATTGGTGGCGCAGGAAAATGATCCTCCGGCACCCCAGAATCCTCCTGCGCCTCCGGCTCCGGCAGCTGAGCCACCAGTGGCTCCTCCGGCCCCGGTTGCCCCGGTTGAGAATCCAGCCGCTCCTGTAGAAAACCCGGTTGCTCCTCCTGCTCCGGTTCCCGCTCCCGCGCTACCAGGCCTGGTTCCTCCCGCTCCGGGTGAGAACCCCATCAATCCTGACCCTCAGGACCCTGTACCCGGAGAGGCCAAACCGGCTATCCTAAATGCACCAGATCCAAACCAGCCTGCTCAGCTTAATGCAGCCAACCTGAACGGTCAGGATATTGCAGATCTGTATTTCACATACACGGGCAAGAAGGTTCTGGTCAGCCAGGAAGCATCGGCGGCGGAGGTGTCCTTTATTGTGCCCGGCCAAATGACCTACGCTGAGGCTGCGATGGTGATCGAGAAGAGGCTTGTAATGGAAGGGCTTGAAATTGTTCCTGACGATGATGATCCAAGCTTTGTAAAGCTTGTGCTCTCTAACTCGCAGACCAGTGGGCCTAAACCCCTTGGGCCTCCTGTTGGTGACGACATTGATCAACTGGAAGGAAAAGTATCTGCTGATGGTTTCGTTACCTACGTGATGGCTCTGACGTATCTCAAGCCCGATGACGCGCTCCGGGCGTTCCAGTCGGTCGTTCAGCAGTTTGGGTCGGCGGGAACCGTCGCAGCTATTCCGAATGCCGGATCTGTTGTGATCTCCGGTAACCTCCCGCTCGTTCGGATGCTGGTGGAATTAAAGGAGCGGATTGATGTCCCCTCGGCGCAGGTGGGCACAAAATTCGTGGAAGTGACCTTTGCCGATGTGGAGGATCTTGCTGCAAGGTTGAATGAGATTTTCAATAGCCAGCGCCAGAACAATAGTACTACTGCAGGGGTTCGAAGAACTACGAACAACGCAGCGAATCCAGCAGCGCCGCCGGCACCAAATGCTCCTGCAGCAGCAGCAGCTGCTGCTGCCGCAGCCAATACCCCGGGATCATCCTCCTCAGCTGGGGAAGACACTCCGATCAACATCATCGCGCAGCCAAGAACCAGTCGTATCTTCCTGATGGGGAGACCGGTGGATATTCTCTTCGTGGAGGGCCTGATCGCTGACTTTGATGCCCCCAGCTCAAAGCGGAATTTCTTGCGTAAGAAGCTCCGGTATCTACCGGTCACCGAGTTTATTCCCGTGGCTGCTGATGCGCTTGAGCGGACCTTGGAAAGCGCAGTTGGAGGCGCGGGAGGAGCCTCTCGTCGCTCTGCCAGTACGACTGGCAGGACAAGTGGAACAAGCAGTCGTCGGACCACCGGGACCAATACCACGGGCCGCTCCAACGTTGGAACTGGAGGAACCGGAGGAGGTTCACGCGCTCAACTTGCTCAGCAGGATATTCAGACTGCCCCGGAATCAATTCTCATCGGGAAGACTTTGCTGGTTGGAGATAACATCTCCAACAGCATCGTGGTGAATGGTCCTCCGCACCATATCGAGATCGTGCAGAGCCTCGTTGATGAGCTGGATCAGCCATCAGAGCAGGTAGCAATCACGGCCGTCTTTGCGCGCTATGATCTTGGTAAAGATCGAAGTTTTGGAGTGGACCTTGGCCGGCTACTGACCGGGGACAGTGATTTCAGGGGCGCTTTGCAGAATAGAAACGGGGTTCCCTCGGTGATCGACCCGAATACTCTTCTAGATTTCAATTCGCTTCTTGGGGCTCCGGGAGCTGCCGCAGGGGGGCTCTCAGCTTATGCTGTGATTGGAGACAACTTCGGGGTTTTCGTGAATGCATTAGAGAGCAACAGGAACTTCACAGCGATCTCGCGGCCAACCATTTTCACGACCAATAATGGGGTGGCCAGAATCAGTTCTGGTTCACGGATTGCGGTTCCAACCAGTACTTTCCAAGGCGGAACCCAGACCGGGTTTTCGACGAACGTGGAGTTCCGCGACATTGTTCTTGAGCTAGAAGTTCGGCCATTGGTGAACTCCGAGGAGGAGGTAACCCTCGAGATTTCTCTCGTCAGGGACAACATCGGGGAAAATCGGGCGATCCAGGGATTTGGAGAGGTTCCGGATATTGATACTGATGAAATTTCCACCAGAGTCACGGTGCCCAATCGCTCTACTATCGTTCTCGGAGGACTCATTACTGAGTCGGATACCCGAAGCGGATCAGGAGTTCCTTTCCTTAGTTCAATTCCGATCCTGAATAAGCTTCTGGGAGTGAGCAGTAAGGACATTCTCCGAGAAGAGCTCGTAATCCTAATCCACCCATCGATCCTCACCGACCCGTCTGAGGTCGCTGCGTATCAGAAGGCTTTCGATTCGGATAGCAAGGTTTCGCCGCGGGCGCGTGCTTCGGTTCAGAAGGGAGTTTTGCCGCCTCGGGGCGCACTGGCGCCTGACGACGAGGCTAAGCAAAAGAAAGCTGCCCCGGGTTCCATGATGACATCTCCTGTGCATCGGGCCATGCGTAAGAAAAGTGGACGGTAGGAAGACCCCGGGTCGTTGTGTTTTGCCCTTTATGGATGGTTATTCCGCCATCTCGCAGGAGGCGCTTGCCATGTGGGCGCGGAATCGCTTCATTAGCGCCCCAGCAAAATCCCACTTCCATGGCCGACCAACCCTCCCAAGCATCGAGTCCTGTTGAAATTTCAGTAGCGGACCTTCCCAAGAACCTTGGAGACCTTGTGCTCAAAGCAGATGCAGCTATCGAGCAAAATAATCTGGGCTATGCCGTGAAGCTCCTTTTGTCCGTCCTGAAGGCGGAGCCAGGCTTTGTCGACGGCCGGAAAAAGCTTCGTGTGGCGGAGATGAAGATCGCGGGTCCTCCCAAGAAAAAGGGTCTTTTCGGTGGGGGTGGAGCCGGGAAGTTGAAGGGAAAGGCCAAGAAGGATCCCGCGGGTGTGATAGATGACATCGAGAAAGAGTTGGAAAAGGATCCCTACAACGCAGGTCTGAACGAATTGCTTCATGATGTCTCCTTTAGCCTGAATATGCTGGATACCGCGGCCTTCGCACTCGAGACAATCCGGCGCGCAACTCCGGACAATACGAAACTCCTGCATAAACTTGCGACCTTCTATGAGGCGCGGAACATGCCCGAAGAGGCTGCCGCAGTTTACAAGGATATCGTTAAGGCCGATCCGACTGACACGGATGCGGTCAAGGGTGAAAAAGATATGACAGCGCGGGCCTCGATGGCGCGTAGTCAGGACGCTTCGGGTGCCCTCGTGAAGAAGGATGACAAGGAAACGCTCGCCCTTGAGAAGGCCTCCCGGGCAGCGATGACTCAGGATCAACTTGAGGAAAAGCGCGATCAGCTGGTCCAGCAATACAATGAGGACGTCAACAATTTCGAAGTGGTTAAGCAGCTAGCTGCCATCTACGAGCAGTCGGAGGATTGGGCCATGGCTCAGCAGATGTATGAGTGGGCTCATACGCTTTCAGCGGGGGATGCGGCCCTTAAAATGAAGTCCAATAACATGAAGGACCGGGCAGGGGAGGAAGAGATTCGAGTATTGGAATCCCGTGTGGAGGAAAATCCCGATGATGAAGAGGCTCAAGCGGCCCTTGAGGAGTATCAGCAGACCCGGGCAGTTGCCCAGGTGGATGAGCGCCGGAAGCGGGTGGAGCAGAATCCAACGGATCCACAATTACGCTATGATCTGGGTCAGGCCCTCTATCATGCAGGCGAATACAGCGAGGCGATTCCCCATCTGCAGCAAGCGACCCGAAACCCTCATATTAGAACCAGAGTCCTTTTGCTCCTTGGGCGGACGTTTGACGCAAAAGGAATGAGCGACATGGCAATCAAGCAGCTGACCGATGCTAATTCAGAGCTTACCGTAATGGATAAGACAAAGAAGGAGGTTCTCTACGAACTCGGCTTAATCCACGATAAGGTGTCCAGCAAGGACGATGCGCTCAATTGTTTCAAGCAGATCTACGAGGTGGACTACGGCTACCGGGATGTTGCCCATCGAGTGGAGTCCTCATACTCCGGCTAGCTGCAAGCTGACCCGCAGTAGGCCTCTAGAACTTATTCAAGGCATCCACGCAAAAGCGTGACCATGACTCAAGCAGATCGTAGAGTGGTCCCTGAAGCTCTTCGGTGCTCTTAAATTGGAGATCGCTGAGGGCATCCTCACGAGCCTGGGCCTCCATGCTTTCTAGCTCGAAAAGGTGGACAACTCCGAGATGGACACGACCTACGGGGTTGCTGTCGTCATTAAGAAGAGCGACAATCTTCTGCTGGGGACGAGCAGGGAGAGCGATCTCTTCATCGATTTCTCGTGCCACCCCAGCGATGTAGGTGGCATGACCCAGGGGGTCGCTCCTCTCGTCAACTGGATTGATGTGTCCTCCAATCCCGAGTGATCCCTGAGCGTGGAGTCTACTCTCTCCGCCAGACTTCCCGCGGACATAATGAAGGTAGTGATTCCCAAACCGGAAGATTGAATATGGGATAATCTGTTTGAAGCCGGGGTCATCCTCCGCGGCTTCTCGATCCATAAAGAAGTTGTTAGAGGGGTCCAGAAGGGTGGGGATATAGTGCTCCGTTTCGGTGGTCAGGCCTTGAAAGGCTCCCAGATCATCTAAAAGGCTACGCGGAAAAACCAAGACCTCCTCTCCATCATATTTGGACATGCCCAACTCTGGATCTGAACAGTGGTGATTCGAACTGCTAAATCAAAACCTGAATGGGAACAGCTGTTAAAAACTCTCAGGTCTTCCAGGGCTCCTACTGTGGTGGTGTTGTGGAGGTGGAGGTAATCAGCTCGAGGATCTTCTTATCCTTGTCACCAGCAGCCCACACGTGACGAAGAAAGTCAGCAGGGTGAATGCCTTTCTCACGAAGGAAGGCACGGTCTCCGCCACAGCAATACATAATGTCGGGATCAAGTTCGCCGCGGAGTTTTGCGCGAGCTTTAGTTATGATCCGGGGAAGGTAGGCGATGTCTCCCAGGGTGTCTCCGAAAGTCGGCAGATCTTCTCTTGTGATTTCTTTGTCACTGGGTTCGCCATTCTGAACGACTTGCAGGTAATCACGGCGAACAGCGGCAATTAACAGAGCCGTGGTGGGTGCAGGGGCGTTTTCATCGACATGGTCTTCAATGAAATCGAATAGTTCCCGCGGCTTGCAGCCAATACCCTTGAGGAATTTCAGATCTTCTGCGCTATAGTAGCCCTCGAAGTCGCTATTGCCAGCCTGGTAGAGCTCTACACAGCGATTAAAAAGGAGAGTAAATTGTTCATTCCAAGTCATGTTTCCTGCTCAGTTGAGGTCTCAAAGGTCGATCTGTCAACCATGGTGGTTCGAGGATACGCAGGATGATGGCAGCAAGGATGATTTTGAAGGGTAGCTAGTCAAATTATTGACGATACGAGTGCAGGTCACACGGCCTGCGTGCAAGCGAATCAGGGCGTCTTCNTGGCTGCCCGGACTGATAAAAGTTTGAGGGGTTCNGGAANCCGCCGAAGAGTTCGTCATCAGCAAAATATTGAANGTGAGATCCCCGATGCCGTCATCGGCTATCAGGTCATGTGCGTTGCCCGGTTGGCATNCCCGATGATCTCAAGGATTTGTCTCCAGCGAATATTCTATTCTGCGTCACGTAATCTACCGGGAGGGCCTACGCCGCGNGGTAGGTTGAACCAACTTATTCGTTCAGTCTCTTGAGCGCTTGTCGCCGGAATTCGGGAGTCTCACGCAGGGTCTCTGTAACGGCCCGTAGTGCGCTAAGGGTTGCTCTGGAAACATGATGCTCCATTCCCTCCACGTCCCTGTAGATCGTGTCTTCATCGATNCCGAAAATCCTGAGAAACTCGGTCAGGAGCTCGTGACGGTCAATGATTGCTTTTGCGATCTGCTCTCCCTCGGGGGTCAGGACCGTGCCGCGATACTTCTCGTGCTTTACGAGCCCCTCGGAGTCCAGTCGCTGGAGCATCTTGGTGACGCTGGCCTGGGAAATGCTCAGGCGCTGGGAGATGTCAACCGGTCTGGCATAGCCCTTCTCTTCTATGAGGTGCAGGATTTGTTCCAGGTAGTCGTCCATTGCGACACTACCACTGGTTCTGGCGGCATGAGAACCCACCTAGAAAGGGTAGCTGGCTATTTCGGTTCACGCACGGAATTTCCCCACAAATCTTGGAATTGNCCTCTAATCCGTTTCCAAGTTGGCGAAGGATTCTATCAGTAATCCCCCGGAATATAGATCGCGGTTCGATGCTTGGAACTCAGCTTTCAGCCTTACTTCCAAGGCGTTGAGGTCAAGCAGTTCCCATCCGACAAAGGACCATTGCCCTTCTACTCCGTCATGAGGAAAACCAAGAAGAAGGTGATGAGCCTCTTCCGTGATCTTGGATGAAGCGGACGAGGCAAGCTTGTAATANAAGCTCCTCAAGGTAGANGCACGATTTTTAGCCTCGAAGANTTTTGGGTCCAGATACGTAATTCTTCCAGATTCGATGTGTTCGATACGGAGGTCTGGATNCCCAGCGCGTTGTTCCTTTCCGTCGCCGGTTTGAGGAATGGAGCAGAAGAGAGCCTTGTGAGCGTCAATATGCTCTCGCAGGGTATCCTCGAAGAACACTGAACCTTCATTAATCCGGCGGAGACCTCTAAGAGCAGAGCTCTCACCGCTATGGATTTTAATTGCGTGATCAGCAGCCTCTCGGATTGCTGCGAGAATGATGGAAGATACCGGATCGTTCTTGTCGAAAGGAGCGACTACGTGTCCGGTCGAGCTCTCGACGAGCTGAGCAAAGGAGAATCCACGTTTTGCCAGGTCCGGGGCTTGGAGGATGGCGATAAGATCCTGATCGTCTGCAGGTGATGTCCGAGGGGATTGCGCATGCTGCGCCTCGGCCTTACGCTCGGCCTCCTTACGGCTTGCAAGGCGGCCAATTTCGAACGAGCCGAAAGCGACAAGGAAGAGCACACCAGGTGCGATCAGGAGAAGGCGCTCGCGGGGGGTCATCTATGCCAAGCATCTCTGGGAACGGCCAAGGAGGCAAGGAAGGTGACATGAGACAAATCGACCCGACATGCTGTCCCATTTTCCGGGTCACGGTGTCCCTTGATCGATATTAAGCCCCTGAAATACAGGGCGTTAATGGTGGTCCAGGAATTGCGACAACCCTGCCATGGGTCTCGACAAAATAACTATCAAACTTCAAGAGGCGCTCCAGGGAGCACAGCGATTGGCATCCAAGTCCGGCCATGNNGAGTTGAAATGTGAGCATGTTCTCCTCGGGCTNATACAGCAGGAAGAGGGGCTGGCAGCCTCTTTGCTCGAGAAAGCCGATGTCGATNTTACAGGGCTGAAAGCAAGGCTAATCAGTNCCCTTGATNGGGAGCCGCGGGTGGAGGGAGCCATTGGTCAGCCACAGTTGGACAGAANCCTGAGAGCCACGCTGGATTTTGCGGATAAGATTCGATTGGAGATGANTGACGATTTTCTCAGTGTCGAACATGTTCTTCTAGGTCTGATGAAAGTAGCTGGATCTGGAAACGANCTCCTTGTTGGAGCAGGTGCTACTGTGGAAGGTTTGAAGAATTCTTTGCGAGAGGTGAGGGGAAGCCAGACCGTCACGGATGAAAACCCTGAGGGAAAATATGAAACTCTCGAGAAGTATGGGACTGATCTCTGCGCCCTTGCGCGGGAAGGAAAAATCGATCCTGTCATTGGCAGAGATGGAGAGGTTCGAAGGGTGATGCAGGTGCTTTCCAGACGGACAAAAAACAATCCCGTTTTGATTGGGGAGCCAGGCACGGGTAAGACCGCCATCGTGGAAGGGCTTGCCCGGCGCATCGTAGGAGGAGATGTGCCGGACTCGATGCAGAATAAGAGGATTATCGCGATGGATCTTGGCGCCATGATTGCGGGAGCAAAGTATAGGGGTGAGTTTGAGGACCGTTTGAAGGCTTTCCTCAAGGAAGTCACGGCGGCCCAAGGTGAGATCATCCTGTTTATCGACGAGCTTCATACAATCGTTGGTGCTGGAGCAAGCGAAGGAGCTGTTGATGCCTCCAATCTTCTAAAGCCCCAGCTGGCCCGTGGTGAGCTGCGTACAATTGGAGCCACGACGCCAACTGAGTATCGCAATTACGTGGAAAAGGATGCGGCCCTCGAGCGTCGCTTTCAGCCGGTCAGAGTCGAGGAGCCTTCAGTTGAAGACTCGATAGCAATCCTCCGAGGACTCAAGGAGCGTTATGAAATTCACCATGGAGTGCGAATCCAGGACTGTGCGCTGGTAGCAGCAGCACAGTTAGGAGATCGATATATTTCGGCCCGCTTTCTTCCAGATAAGGCCGTGGATCTTGTTGATGAGGCCGCGTCGCAGCTGAAGATTGAACTGGATTCCAAGCCGACAGATCTTGATCAGGTTGAGAGGCAGCTGATGCAACTCGAGATGGAGCGACAGGCTCTGGAAAAGGAATCAGATACAGCAAGTCTCGAGCGCTTGAGGCGGGTAGCAGGAGAGATTTCAAGCCTTCGGGAAACATCCGTAATCCTGACCACGCAGTGGAATAGCGAGAGGGGTCTTATTAACGAGGTGCGTGGTCTTCAAGAGCTCATCGATCAGCTGAAGACAGAGGCTGAGCAGGCAAAGCGCATCGGGGATCTTGCCCGGGCCTCTGAGTTAACCTATGGGTCGCTGCCCGATGCTGAGAGTGACCTGGAGAGTGCAAAGGATCGCCTCGGAGCAAGAAATTCGGACCTGCAGCTCCTGCGAGAGGAGGTGACAGAAGATGATATCGCAAGGGTTGTAGCTTCATGGACTGGAATTCCCGTGGACAGACTGCGAGAGGGGGAGCGGGATAAGCTGGTAGAGATGGAAAGCCGTATTGGTAAGCGGGTTGTCGGTCAGAAGGATGCAATCGAAGCGGTTGCCAATGCAATTCGGCGTGCCCGGGCGGGCCTGCAGGACGAGAATCGACCGATAGGATCCTTTATGTTCCTTGGGTCGACAGGGGTGGGCAAAACAGAGCTTTCCAAGGCTCTCGCGGAATTCCTTTTTGATAAGGAGGATTCCATGGTGAGGGTCGATATGTCGGAGTATATGGAGAAGCATAGCGTCTCCCGCCTTATTGGTGCTCCTCCTGGATATGTTGGTTATGAGGAGGGTGGGCAGCTGAGCGAACACGTGCGCAGGAATCCTTACTCAGTAGTTCTACTGGACGAGATTGAAAAGGCCCACCCAGAGGTGTTTAATGTTCTCCTGCAGATCCTTGATGATGGACGAGTCACCGACGGCCAGGGGCGGACGGTGGACTTTCGCAATACAGTTCTGATCATGACTTCAAATATTGGTGGAGAATTGCTCGCTAGAGAGGAAAATCCCGAGCAGCAGGAGGCTGGAGTCATGGAGGCTCTGCGCGGGCATTTCCGTCCGGAGTTTCTTAACAGGGTCGATGAGACTGTGCTTTTTCACCGTCTTGGAAGAGAGGAGCTGAAAAGGATTGTAGGTCTACAACTGGAGAGGGTGAAGGCAAGGTTGTGCCGGAAGGGTCTCGGCTTGCAAATTAGCAAGGAGACCGAGGATTTTCTTGCGGAAGAGGGTTATGACCCAGTTTACGGTGCAAGACCCCTTAAGAGGGCTATTCAAAAGCGCCTATTAGACCCGCTCAGTATGCAAGTTCTCGAGGGCGCCTTTAAAGAGGGCGATGCGATAGACGTGGAAATGCGGGATGGAGAGATGGTCTGTCAACTAGCCCAGAAGAGGGCTGCTTGAGAGGCACCCGCTGCCCTCTTCAGAATAAGGGAGACTTCAGAGTTACCTGCCGGAGAGTGATGGAGCGATCTCCGGCGTGTGCGGGGCAGCCCGGGATTCGATCGCGATTGACTCGTAGGGTTTCGAGTTGGGGAGGAAGGTTCGGAGTGATGCCGATGAGTGACATGGACAGGGAAGGGCCGGACTCCCATGTGAGAGTGATTTCGAGGCCGTCTTCCGGGACTCCTCGGAACACAAGGAGCTGCTGGCCATTGAGATCCGGTTCCGGCAACGGGATATCCATACCAAGTGCATTGACCTCGGAGAGGCTCTCTGATTTGGCAATCCTGAGCTGGATTTCCTGGGACTCGATAGTTGGACGAAGGCGAATCCGCGCGCTATAAGACTGCTCTCTGGTATCCCATTTCAAGAGCTCAAGATCAGGATTGGTCAGCTTTGCCCTGGGGGCACTGAAAAGAGAAGAGCCTAAAGGATAAACGATTTCATCAGGGTTTGGGAATGGTTCCANGGCTTTGGTGAGCGAGGTAGGGATGTCCCCCTCCCAGGATGATATTCCGACTTGGGCATCGTTNCTGCTAACGGCCTCAAAGTAGGTCAGATTGACTTGTTGNGGGGATTCAGAAGTGAAGCTTGGAGATTGNAATGCGGTGTATCCGGCCCCTGCGGCTCCCACAAGTAGGAGGAAACAAAGGCCTGAAGTCAGGCGTCTTGAGAGGAGGCGAATCAGGGGGACGAGCGGAAGGGTGAGGAAAATGACAAGGAAGGAGATCAGCGGTGGGGCAGCGAATACTCCAAGGGCAGTGGGAAGAAATTTGATGAGAGGAACAAGGACGAGGGAGGTAGCCGCTGCCACGAGAAGGCATGAAGCAGGGAGGAGAGAGCGCCGCTTGCAGTTGTGGCCACCAAGGAGGAATGAAGCGAGGGCGGCAGTAAANGCTGGAACTATGAGGATATATGAGAACCCCTCGGCCATAAAGCTCAGGATCAGAGAACCGAGGGCGAGAGCGATTCCGTGGAGAAAATAGAAGACGATGGGATCGGTTCGAATGATCACGACTGTTGCCAGGGTAGACATGGCAGCAACGAGGGAGGGCACGAGGAGGTCGAAATGATATCCATCCGGCCAAGGAGATGAGGTAGAATCAAGATGCTGGAGGAGCGTGGCAGAGAGCCAGCCTAGCATAACTCCAATTAAGACGATCAGAGCCCAGCAAATTCCCCCGTGGAGGAGTTTCCGTGNCTGCCAGCGAGAGGCGCTTCCTGAGAAAAGAAAGGAGAGGATGATGGAGAGAAGAATTGCTCCGGAAAACCAGAGCGAGCGTCCCGCAGGCCATGAGAGGATGAAGTGTGCTCCGACATCGGTGTAGACCGCGTCTTCGGGAGAGGATGGGTCTGTCCACTCCGAGCGCAGGAGCTGACGAGTNATGGCGAGAGCGTGGTCGCCCTGGTGTTGCAGGCTTCCAAGGTCAAGGTTTCCGGTGGTGTCGAGAGGGGTATGATAATGCTTAGGGTTGCCGATAAAGGCAAAGTTGAGGCCGCTTAGACCTCGTTTCATAAAGACGGTGAGATCCGAGGAATTTGGCATTGTGCGGTAAATTGAGACATAAGCGGAGCTGCTTACCGGACGCTCAAGGCCGCGAGCCATCTGTTTCACGAGCCAAGAGTTTCCCTCTGAGCTTTCGAACATGAGACTGCCTCCGGAGCTTCCCCGGGCCTCCAGATTGATGACGATGCCAACCCGGTCTGCGAATTCGTTGAAACGGACGAATCCCCGGGCGCCTACGAGGCCTGCTTCCTCTCCGTCGGTAAAGAGGAGGAATACAGGGCGCGTGAGGGGCGTTTCCCTCATCAGAATGGAGGCAATTTCGATCAGTGATGCCACTGCGGCGGCGTCGTCACTGGCGCCGGGACCTGCAGCCACGGAGTCGTAGTGGCAGGCGAGGAGAATGGCTGGAAGATTTGGGTTGGAAGAGGGTAATTCAACAAGCAGGTTCCGAGCAAGGGTGAGGCTCGTGCCCTTTGTATTGCTCCTGCTTGAGACCCAGTGGTCATTTTGGATGGGATCAAGCCCAAGCCCTTTTAAGGCTTCAACGATTCTAAGACGCAGTCGTTTGTTGGCGGTCGACCCAAGGGGATGGGGCTTGGAGTGGGGAAGGATCTTCTTGAGATAATCGAATGCACGTTCCCCGGAAAAAGAATTGGCTGGTCCCTCTCTGCCGATGACCGGTGGCGGGTCATACCGCGTCGACAGATAGCCTCCGAAGGTAAGGACAAGGGCTATCACCGCGAAGAGCGAGGTTTTTGGGTGATCCGCCAGAGACCATCTAGAGACAGGTCTGCTACTACTTTCGGGATCCATCAGAGTTCCCTATCCTCGCAGGGTCATTGCCGGGGTCGATGCGGAAAATTTTTTAGAATTGTGAGGTCTGCCACTTAAAACTCGCCTTCGGTCTTGTCCCTTAGTGTGGGAGTTGTCAGCCTTCAAAAATGAAGGTCTTCCCCGGCTGCTTTCGCCGATTACTGCTCCTCGGTTCCGTTCTCTTTCTCGGTGATGGAATGGTTCTCGCTGAGGACTCGGATCCGAATTCTCTGGCTCCGGTTGCTGAGGCGGTACCGGCAGAGGAAGCTGGGTCAGCGGCAGAGGAGAGTCAATCGGTCGACGAGCGCATCAACAAGGGATTCGGTAAGGCAACTGGCTGGTTCGTAAAAGCCATTTTTTCTTCCATCCGAATTGCGGATTATGACGTTCTCTGGGTCATTCTCTGGTTGGCTGCAGCAGGGATCGTGTTCACGGCGGTTTTCAAGGCCATCAATATCCGGGCTTTTCCCCTAGCGTTGCGAACAGTCAGGGGGAAATACAGCGGCCCGGATGATCCTGGTAATATCTCGCACTTTCAGGCACTTGCGACCGCAGTCTCAGGAACGGTTGGCCTTGGGAACATCGCCGGAGTTGCGATTGGTATTTCCATCGCTGGTCCGGGAGTTGCTTTCTGGCTCTTTCTTAGTGGGTTTCTGGGAATGGCTACCAAGTTCGCCGAGTGCACTCTTGGAGTAAAATATCGGAGTATCGATGGAAAGGGGCATGTTCAGGGTGGTCCCATGTATTACCTGAAGCGAGGAATGGCGGAGCGTGGACTGGGTCCGGTCGGTGCGATCCTTGCGGTGTTCTTTGCGATCTTCTGTGTGTTCGCGTCGTTCGGAGGTGGAAACATCTTTCAAGTCAACCAAGTCACCCAGCAACTTATCAATGTTGCCGGAGATGATAGTTTCTTCGCATCGAATCAGTGGGTTTTCGGTCTGATGATGGCGCTGGTAACAGCGCTGGTAATCATTGGAGGGATTAAATCGATCGCCAAGGTAACCTCAAAACTGGTTCCTACGATGTGCGTAATTTATATTCTGAGTGCTCTGCTCGTGCTTGTGGTGAACGCGGAGGCGATTCCCGGAGCGATTGGGATGATCGTAACCGAGGCGTTTCAGCCTCGTGCTGCGGTAACGGGTGGGATTCTGGCAGCGTTTATATGGGGTATGCGCCGGGCTACTTTTTCTAATGAAGCGGGAATCGGATCTGCGCCTATTGCTCATTCGGCAGCCCGGACGCGTAAGCCTGCCTCAGAGGGCGTGGTAGCGCTCCTCGAGCCCTTCGTGGATACAGTTATTGTTTGCTCGATGACTTCCTTGGTCATCGTTACAACGATGCAGTTCGATGGTGACACAGCGAACTTCATGGTGAACGGTCAGGCCTTCGAACTGGGTCGAATTGCGAACAACAGCTCTTCATTCGGAATTGGCCTCACCTCGGCTGCTTTTGAAACTGTGAACTCCGGGTTTAAGTACCTTCTCTTTGTTTGTGTCCTTCTGTTTGCGTTTTCTACTCTGGTGACATGGAGTTATTACGGACTTCAAGCGTGGCAATATCTCTTTGGAAAGAATCAGGCTCTTGAGCTTACCTACAAGGCTGTCTTCTGCCTTATCATTATCGCGGGAGCCTCGGCCAATGTTGGTAATGCGGTCGACTTCTCGGATGCTGCCTTATTTGCGATGAGTATCCCGAACCTTATCGGCGTCTATTTTATGATTCCGATTATCAGGAGGGAATACGCGAAGTTCCAACATTTTGCCGATAGAGTTGATAAAGGGTCGTCCCTTGAGGAAGCGGACGCCTCCGCTGAAAAGGCCTTTCCGGACCAGTAAAAGACGATAAGCTGATTCGATGGCGCGAAAATACACTCTGGAGCGTCCGACCACCAGTGGTGCGTCCGGGATTGATTTCGCAGAGGACCTTAACGATCAGCAGTTTGCAGCGGTATCCTCGCCGCCGGGTCCGGCTCTCGTGATTGCAGGGGCAGGGTCCGGTAAGACCCGGACCCTGACATATCGGGTGGCCTATCTTCTCGACCGTGGAGTCGAGCCTCGAAATATTCTGCTTCTTACCTTCACCAATAAAGCTTCCAAGGAGATGCTTGAGCGTGTCAGGTCACTGGTTCCCCGGGATGTGAGCGAAATGTGGGGTGGGACATTCCACTCGGTTGGGAATCGGATTCTGAGGCGGCATGCGGAAGAGATTGGATTCACGAAATCGTTTTCGATCATGGACCGGGATGACCAGAAGTCATTGATGAATACGGTGATTGCCGAGTGCGAGATTGACACCACGGCGAGGCGTTTTCCCAAGCCGGATGTTCTAATATCGATTTTCAGTCTGATCGAAAATACGGGAATCGCTCTCGAGGATCTTCTGGAAGATCGCTACCCTTATTTTGAGGAGTGGGCTGAGGAGATCGCGAGGGTAGAGACGCGCTATCGTATGAAGAAGCGCCAGATTAACTCCATGGACTTTGATGATCTTCTCGTGCTGACTCTGAAGCTTCTGCAGGAAAACGAAGAATTGCGCGGGCTCTACCAGAAGCGATTTCAGTATGTTCTGGTAGACGAGTTTCAGGATACGAACCATGTGCAAAGTGAACTGGTAGACCTTTTAGTGGGGGAGGGCCAGAGTCTCATGGTGGTAGGGGATGATGCCCAGTCGATTTACTCGTGGAGAGGGGCAGACATGGATAACATCTTGAGCTTTCCTGAGCGTTACCCTGACGCGCAGGTCTACCGTATCGAAAAGAATTATCGCAGTGTTCCGGAAATTCTTGAGCTCTCGAATTCGGCGATCAAGGCCAACCGTCATCGCTTCGAAAAGGACCTGGAGGCAGCGCGGGAGGGTGGAGCGATGATGCCGGCATTGGTATCGCTGGAGGACCCCAATTCACAGGCTCAATTCGTTGCCCAGCGTATTCTCGAATTACGGGAGGAGGGGGTAGAGCTTGAGGAAATCGCAGTCCTTTACCGCGCTCACCATCAGAGCATGACTCTTCAGATGGAGCTAAAGAATCGAGGTATTCCTTTCCAGATCACGAGTGGTCTGCGCTTCTTCGAGCAAGCTCATATCAAGGATGTTGCTGCTTTCATGCGTTTTGTGACCAATCGCCGGGATGAAGTTAGTTTCAAACGAATGGTCTGCCTGCTCCCCGGAATTGGAGCAAAGGGCGCCAGCAAATTATGGAAGGGGTGGGCGGCAACCCCTCACGCTACGGCAGAGAATCCTCCAGCAGCTTTTTCTGATATTCTTGGAGATCTGCCGGTTCCCAAGAAGTCGGCATCTCACTGGGAGCAGCTGGGGCACACCCTTGATGAGCTAGTCAGTTCGGATGGTTTTACGAGACCTTCCGAAATGATTTTCAGTGTTCTCGAGGGGGTCTACGACGAAGTGATGCGTGAGTCGTTCGATAATTATGAACATCGACGCTCGGACCTCGAGGAGTTGATGAGTTACGCCGATCGATTCGACGATGTCCTTGAGTGCCTCGCCCAGCTCTCGCTCATGTCTGCAGTGGATGGGGATCCCAGTGGAAGTAAGGCCGAGTTGGATGCCGAGCAGGTTGTTCTCTCCTCTGTTCATCAGGCCAAGGGGCTGGAGTGGAGAGTCGTTTTTGTGATCTCCCTGACCGATGGAATGTTTCCAAACGGGAGAGTGCTTGATGCGGACGATGAGTATATGCTTGAAGAGGAGCGCCGGCTTTTCTACGTGGCGATCACAAGGGCGAAGGATGAACTTTACCTCACCTATCCACAGATCAATCCCAAGAGTTACTCCGGTGAGGTTATTCAGAGGCCTTCCCGCTTCCTCGATGACTGTCCTGCCGAATTGATGGAGGAGTGGCAGGTCTCAGGCGAGTGGTAGAAAAAACCTTTCTCAGCAGCTTCTTCCGCCCTCGGGAAGAGTTTCGGTGGATCCGGACAGATCTTCCATCACACCTCGCGCACGAGGCCACGCTGCTTTCGCCTCCAGGATGATCCAGACTTGCAGAGCGATAGTCCCCAGTCCCAGAACTGCGAGGAGGAATTGCGAGTTCTGGAAAAACTCATAGACTTGGATTGTCATCGCGATTCCGGGAAGGATGAGCATNACGANAGTAGGGGGNATNATAAACCAGANNGGNAGNGAGCGNCGCCATAACCAGAANGTNATNACAAGGAAGGCNAGGCCNGCNAGGAGNTGNTTNGTNGCCCCNAAGAGNGGCCAGAGGATCAGGCCTCCCTTGCCNGCTGATTGCAGCGTCCAGGTGACCTCGGGACCGGGAGGCGGCAGGGCNGCAAGAGCTCCGGCAANAAGAATNGCGAAGATCGTGGCGCCATGCTTGTTGCTGAGAACNGTGAGCGGGCGAAGAAGTAAGGGNGAGGAAGGATGCTTTTTGCTACTCGTGAAGGTTGAGGCCAGTTCCTGCACAACGTATCTCTGCAGACGACAGGCGGTATCGAGGGTGGTGGCAGCAAACGAGGCGACNAAGACNCCCATNAAGGCTACCGCGAANGGGGCCTTCAGNCCCAAGACGACAAGGAAGTTGGCAGANCCCTCTACAAAGGCGCCTATCTTGGCTGCGAGGCTGCCNGCCGCAGACCANGANCCGTAGCGGGCATCATACGCNGCACTCCCGAACAGGGTCNCNCCGTCAGCNTGAGCTCCNAAACCCAGACCTGCGACGCAGGCAAGAATAACAAGAACGGCAAGGAATCCCTCGGTGATCATCGAACCGTATCCTACGAAGAGGGCATCAGACTCTGACTTNAGCTGCTTGGAGGAGGTTCCTGAGGAAACGAGGCAGTGAAAACCGGAGATNGCACCACAAGCGATNGTGATAAAGAGGAANGGAAAGAGAGAAGGGGCCCCGTCTGGGGCGGAACGAAAGGCCGGAGCCACAATTTCCAGCGCCTGACGCTCTGCNCCAGGANTCGGAGGAGCCCCTCCGATGANAGCTGCCNCTATCAAGCCANCNACGATGAGGNCGAGAGTAGAAATAAGCTGAAGNGAATTGATGAAATCCCGGGGTTGAAGGAGNGCCCAGACTGGTAAAACCGANGCGATATAGGAGTAGACGAGAAGAATGCACACCCAGGCTATGNTCGGCATGGAAGCAAGGGNCNCGTTTATTGTTGCGAGGAAGCCAATGTTTCCGAAAGCGACGGTNAGATACATGATGCCCANTGTNACGAGCGAGGGAACNACNAGGTTTACNCCGTGCCGGTGGAGGTAGACTCCAATTGCCACAGCGATGGGGATTTGAACGAGACAGGGAAGNATAGCGGATGGGTANTGCTTTAGNACTGCNGCAATGACCAATCCGAAAATGGCGAGGACGATTGTGAGGGCGAGAAAGAGAACAGAGAGAAAAAGNAGNNTCGTGCGCTGGCTCAGNACGCGTCCGGCAATGTCTCCCACGGTTTGGCCGCGATTTCGGATTGAAACCACCANTGNGCCAAAGTCGTGNACCGCTCCGATNAGAATNGACCCAAAGAGNACCCACAAGAGGGCNGGCACCCAGCCCCAGATGACNGCAAGNGCAGGNCCNACNATNGGNCCAGTNCCTGCAATNCTGGTAAAGTGATGCCCAAATATGANGCTNTTCCTGGTAGGAACGTAGTCATTTCCATCCTCCATCTCCNGGGAAGGAACCCGGGCTTTGGGGTCCAGCTTGAAGATNTTCCGGGCGAGAAATCTGCCGTAGGTGTGATACGCGANAAGGTAGAAAACNAANGCGCCNAGCGCGATGGCAAGAGTCTGCATGATCNAGGAGATTCANGTGGTGANGAGGGCAGNCGCNAAACGNTCAGAAGTTCACCGGTCTGATTNGTCTGCGTTATATTNTGCGGGAGAGAGNGCGTCAAANACAGGCCCGGGCACGTANCGCCGAACGGTATCCTCCCACCCCTCCGGGCCGATTAACCCCTTGATCATNCTGGAGCTAAGNTCTGCGATATCNCGGGGNGGCATCAGGAATATTGTTGTGATCTCTGGCGCAAGGTCTGAGTTGATATGGCGCATCACTCGCTCATATTCGTAGTCATCAGCGGTCCTGACACCGCGTAGGATGTAAGCCGCNTTCTTCTCCTTCGCGTAATCTACCAGATAGCGGTTATCAAAATGAGAGATCTCNAGACGCTCGCAGGATGGGACCGAGGCCTTTAGTAGCCTGAGTCGNTCCTCGATGCTGAAGCTGTATTGCTTNCCGGGATTGGTTCCAATGGCAACNATCAGGCGGTCAAACAATTCCANCCCGCGNTGAATCATCCAGAGGTGACCGTTGGTCGGAGGGTCAAAGCTCCCTGCGTAAACAGCCGTATGCATGATGNTTCTGTCCTNCCNGCNGGAGGTTTTAAATGTTCCGNCGGATNATGGCGGTTCGTTTCAGCATCTTNATCCATTCGTCATAGCGGACCGAGCGTTTTTCCATCTCGACCTCCCTACGCATTCTTTCNCGCATTTCTGTGTCGAGTGCGGGANTTGGCCCNGGGCTGATTTTAACAATCTTGACGATGGTNAAGCCGATCCTGTCTTTNAGCGGCCCCACNATNTCGTCTTTCGAAGCTTCNAAAATGATATCAGCAAANCCNACCTCGAGGTCGGAGCGCANGGTGTCTTCCCAGAGGCCACCCTTGTCAGCAAAAGCTCCCGAAGAGTGAGCCTCNGCGGTAGAGGCGAAGTCCGCNCCNCCTCGAACCTCTTCTGCAAGCTTTTCAGCGAGGGAGAGTTGTTCCTGCTGGGTAGCAACNGGNTTNTCCTGATTGATCGCAGGAATGTANATTTTCCGGAATGTAATTTTATCCNCGGTCTGNTCCCGCANNTCNGNAGCNCGTGTCTTGAAGCGTGAGGCGATCTCACTCTCCGTTGCAGGNGCGACATCCTTGAATTGCTCCCGCTTNAANGACTGCACCAGAATTTTTTCCTGTTGCGACTTCTCGAATTCTCGCCGAGTCATTCTTGTCGATTGGAGATACTTCCGGAATTCCTGCTCGTTGCCGTCGAAATTGATTCGGATAAATCGCTCAACATCCTGTTTCACGATGTATTCGGGGATCTGAAGCTTGCGCTCTTCAAGGTTGCTGAGGACCAGTTTGTGTTCGATAAGCTCCTCCAGCACTTCATCTCGCGCCTCAGCAAAAGCCTGTTGGAACTTTTCACCGCGGCGGGGATACTTTGCCAGCAGAGAAGAGATGGCCGGGGCGAGCTGCTGCTCAACCTCCCGGGTGCTGATCATCTTGCCATTTACGGTCGCCGCAGTTTTNAGGAGNGGCACCGGCGCGGCTGCCAAGGGGGCGATCAGGAGGGCGATAACGGAGAAAATAGTTTTCATGGTCGATTGAGGGACTCTAACCACTCTATTGCCTCGGAAAGCATACTGCTCGGAGCCTTCGACCTCAAGCGGGGAAACTGGCGGTTATCAACCATCAGGAACCCGCCGTTACGTTGGACCATGAGCCGGTCTCCACGGATTTCGACGGTCTCTGCANCNGCCATNGTTGCCTCAAATCTAAGCCTGGTGACTTTAATAAGATTTCTCGCGGGNCGAGTGATCGGGCCATAACGGTCCCGGAGCCTTGATTCGAAGGCGTGTAGCTCTTCCAGAGAGGTCAGGCTTGCCATTTCCCGGTAGGCAGCCACCCGGGCCTTAGAGTCTCCAATGTATTCTGCGGGGAAAAAAGCTGGAAGCGTCTGATCGTCAGTCTCTTCGTAGCGAGATTCCGAAAAGACAATGAAGCTCGCACGAAGAACGACATCNACCCTTCGGCGAACCTTGCGGCCGCTGAGCTGCTCGACGGATTGCCTCAGGAGCTGGCAATAGAGATCGAAGCCCACAGCGGCTATGTGGCCTGACTGCCTTGTGCCAAGCAGGTTGCCAGCACCACGGATCTCGAGATCGCGCATGGCGATCTTGAAGCCTGATCCCANCGCAGTGTATTGTTTGATCGCGCTGACTCGTTTTTTTGCGTCACCGGTAGAGACCTGATCCCGGGGCAGCATGAGGATGGCATAAGCCCGTCTGTCAGCCCGTCCAACCCTGCCNCTCAATTGATAGAGGTCCGCCAGGCCGAAGCGATCTGCCCGGTCTATCATGATGGTATTGGCGTTGGGTATATCAATCCCGCTTTCGATAATGGTCGTAGAAAGGAGAACATCGGCTTTGCCCGCAACGAATGAATGCATCACCTCCTCGAGGTCTTCCCGGGCCATTTGGCCGTGGCCAATCAGGATCCGGGCTTCGGGAACCAGTTCGAGCAGGCGCTTTCGNATCATCTCAATGCTCTGAACCCGGTTATGCAAAAAGAATACCTGTCCTCCACGCTCCANTTCCCGGCGAATGCAGTCTCTTATGACGCGTTCGTCGTAGGAGCAGACCGTGGTGTGAACCGGAATCCGATTCGGGGGAGGGGTGTCGATAGTCGACATGTCGCGAACGCCCATAAGGGAAAGGTAGAGCGTACGCGGAATAGGGGTGGCCGAGAGAGAAAGGAGGTCAATCTGGTGGAATCGTTCCTTGAATTGCTCCTTGTGCTTAACGCCGAACCTTTGTTCCTCGTCAACGATCGCGAGTCCGAGCTTATGAAAAATGACGTCGCCGGAGAGAAGGCGGTGAGTGCCGATCACGATATCCACACTTCCCTCTGCCACGCCTCGGATGGTGTCGGAGATCTCACTAGGTTTTCTAAAGCGGCTTAGGAGGTCGATCCGGATGGGGAAGTCGCTCATTCGCTCGCGGAATGTCCGCCAATGCTGTTCGGCCAGCACGGTCGTTGGAACAAGAAGGGCAACTTGTGATCCGCCGGTGACCGCCTTGAAGGCAGCTCGGATGGCAACNTCAGTTTTGCCGAAGCCAACATCGCCGCAGATGAGGCGGTCCATGGGCTGGCTGGACTCCATATCTGCCTTTGTTTCTGAGATTGCCTGCGCTTGATCAACTGTTTCTGTAAAGGGGAAGGAGTTCTCAAATTCCCACATCCACCGACTGTCTGGCGGGTGACTATATCCTTGTTTAGAGTCACGCTCGGCATGTGTGCGGAGGAGCCGAGCCGCGTAGTCCATTATGGCGGCTTCTGCCGATTTGCGGACTTTTCCCCAGCGACTATCGCCTAGCCGACTCAAGACGGGAGCCTTACCCCCAACTCCGACGTAGCGGGAAATGAGATGGGAGTGGTCAATAGGCACATGCAGGGTGCTCCCGTCCCGGTATTCGATGGAAAGCTCCTCTTCGCCGTTTTCCCCGGCTGTCAGGCCGCGAAAGCGTCCGATTCCGTAGTCGGCATGCACGACGAGATCGTCTTCGTTGAGTTGATCCAGTTCGGTGGCGGCAGCATGAGAGCGNACCTTCTCGAGACGGCGGAGGCGATTGCTTCCNCCGGCAGGTTGGGGGCGACCGAGTAGTTCTCCCAGAGAAAGAACTGCCATTTTTGCGGTCCGCAGAACGAAGCCTTCTGGAATCGACAGGTCGAGGAAGCGGTAGTTGCTCTCTGGGAGATGAGTTTCTGCCAGTTCGCGAAAGCGTTCACGTTCTCCCTCCGATCCAGCGGCGATATAGATGGTCCATTGCTCGGCAAGCCATTGGTCGATATGATGAAATACAGTGCTTTGCTGTGCTCCCTGGAGCACGAAGTCGCCGGCATTGAAGTGGGAAAAGGGAGTGCCATATGCCTCCAGCATAAGAGCTCCTCCTGAGGGGTTATCAGTGAATATCAGGCTGGCATTCTTGATCCNTTCTTCAAGGGCGATGATGGTATCGGTGTCGGCAAGCCAGTCGCCGACCTTGTGTTCCATCGCCGGAGCGCTCAGCATCAACTCAGCGTGGTTCAGCCGGCGTATTGAGGTTTGTGAATCGAGATCAAATTCACGAAGGGAGTCTAACTCCAGATCGAAAAACTCGAGGCGTAGAGGGTCGAGTGCCTGAGTCGGGAATACGTCAAGAATTCCTCCTCTCCTGGCAAACTGGTGACGGGCGTGGACCTGAGATACCTCCTCAAGACCTGCAGAGATCAACTGCTGCTGCAAGGCGTCAGGGTCGCACTTCTGTCCGGCCTTCAGGTGGAGTAGAGAGGATTCAAGTTGAAGAGGGGAAGGCGCCGGATGGGTCAGGGCTCTTGNGGAAGCGAGAATGATTTGCGTTCCAGTGCTTTTGCGCTGCTTGCCGAGGTGCTGAAAGGCAGCCAGGCGCTCGGCGTCTGGTTCGGGGTCGAGAATTTGAGAATCAAGAAGCCCGGAGGGAGGATCTGGAATTCNCACCGCCTCCAGTCCCCAGCTTGCCAACTCGGACGACATTCGCTCCCGGTGACGAGCGGAGCCTCCCAATACCCAGAGATTGGAATGGGAGTCGAGGCTCAGAGATGCCAGAGCGGTTGCAAATGCGTGCGCAGGAGGCTCGATAGGGCCTATAGAGAGGGGTTTTTCGCCTCCAGCTAGATTGGAGGCTTCACCGAGGGCGCACCTGTCCCTTGCGAAAGCGAGGGCCTCCGCAGGCGTAGAGATTGTTGGAGCTGGGGAATCTGAGTTGATTCGCGGGCAGGGAGACAGGGCGNGTGGACTTGNGCAACTTAGATCTTCACAAATGTGAATAATTNGGTATTTTGTTAATAACCTGTAAATAACTGAAATTCACCCATGGGGAGACTCCTCGCAAATCCACTTATATTTGCCGTTACACTTACATCTCTGCTTGTCACGGGGTGCTCATCTCACAGAACTTTAAGCGTTGGAGGCGCGGGTGGTTATCGAGGAGGACCAGTTGGGATGCCCTATTCTAATTCTGCCCCTCGGAATGGNGAGGGATCTTCCTCGGCAGCAGGCTCAGGAGAGTCCCGGCAAGGAGTGCCAGTCAGTGTCCGTGCGTTAGTGCCGCGCAAGGCTCCTTTGGTGCTTCTCTCGGAGGTCAGGGTTCACAAGGATTACCTTCCCAAGAGCGCTCGCGGACGCAAAGGCCAGAGTTCAATGCGACCTCGCTATATCACCATCCATAGCACTCAGAACTGGAGTAAGGGTGCGGATCCGTGGCGGCATTCACTTGCGCTAAAACGTAGCAAGCTAGGGAGTCTCTCTTGGCACTATACGATCGACCAGAGTGTAGCCGTGCAGCATTTGCCAACGAACATTACAGGGCGGCATGCTGATTTCAATGGGCCAGGAAACAAGTATTCGATTGGGCTCGAGATGTGCGAGCATAAGGGAAACAGTCTCAGCAAAACGATTGATCGGACTGCCAAGCTCGCGGCCTATTTAATGTATAAGCACGGGATTCCGCTCTCGAAGGTGGTCCCCCATTATCACTGGCCCCGCCACGGAATGAATCCGCCGCACAAGAACTGCCCTCATTTTCTCCTCGATAACGGGCGGCCGGGGAGAAGGTGGCGAGGTTTTCAGTCAAGGGTGAAATACTACCACGATCTGATCACGGTCCAGGGGCCGTCTTATGCCATTCGGTGAGGTTGGTTCCATTGAACCGGGAATTGCAAATTAGGATAATGTCGTGGGCCCATTACTCTGCGGGGTCAGCTTCTTTGCTGCCCGCAAAGGGGGGCAAGNTCTCCNNGGNGAACCTCTTCTAAGCTGTGNCGAATAAGCCTCGTTATCACTACGTCTGCCAGCGGTGCACAGCATGTTGTAAGTGGCCGGGAGACGTNGAGTTAGGGGATTCGGAGATNANGAAAATCGCCTCCTTTCTTCGAATGGCTGAACATGATTTTGTCCAAGAATTTACGAGAATCAGGGCAAACAGGACAGGGCTCTCTCTCATCGATAAAGATTCGAGCAGCGAATGTATAATGCTGGATGGGGATGAATGCCGCATTCAGGAAGTGAAGCCTGTTCAATGCCGCGGATTTCCCAATACATGGAATTTCCCTGGATGGGAAAAGGAATGCCAGGCTATCGAGGTGCCGCTCAGAGGAGAGGCCTGATGCTTGAGCGGTTGGCCTGCTATTGAGCAGGAGGACTGGTTCGTGACCGTAACCAGCGAAGGGCCTCAATTTCTCCGAGTGCCAATGCTCGCATGGTGTAGCCTTCGATCAGCTCGGGTGACGTTTGGAGCGCTTCGGTTGGTAGGGGGAGTNCCCTGAATTCATTCCGGCGACGCTCTATGGAAAGCAGGAGAGTGTCAGGATTTATGTCCTCGATGGGGAGGGGGGCGTCAGGAGCAAGATTCGCGTAGGCGTTTCCTTGGATGGAAAGCCCAACCAATCCCGAGAGCATATCGTCTTCCCCGACGAGGAATGAGCCGAGGCCAGCGTTACGTCGTCTTGCAATAAAGGCTTCCTCTGGAGAAGCCTGCTCCGCGTAATCCTGAAGATTTCGACTCAGGGTGAGCAGTGGAGCGAGGTGAGGTAAGTCGACGGTGAGCGTGGCGTAGTATGCAGAGGCTGCACGATTGTTGCCCGTCGCGCCAAGGGTCTCAGTGAGGGCAATCAATGACTCGGAGGTAAAGGTCTGGAACCTTTTAGGATGATCGACTTTTCCAAGAATCTCTAGAGCTGGGTTCTTGGTCTCATATTCCCAGGTGAGTGCTGCAAGGAGATATGATGCAAGCGAGTTATCAGGTTGGGCCTCCTGAAGTTGCCGGGCCCATTGAATCCGATCGTCGTCGGGGAAGTCATCACGCGAGGCAAGGGCAAAGAGAATATGCGGGTTGGAGGGTTCTCGGATAATCGCTGCCCTCATGAGATTGGGGTCTTGCAGAATCATCCCTGCAGCAAGATACCCTTCGGCCGGGTGACCTTGGTTGGCGAGGTGGGTATCAAGCTCTGACCGTGTGGGAAGCTTGACGCCTGTGAGAGCGAGGAGTTCCTCAAGACTGTCGGCCCCTGGGATCTCGTTGAGGCCTTGATGAAATAAGGCAGAGTGGTTGGATTCGGCAACTGATGCAGGGTGCCGGGTTGATTTGCGAAATGGACTTGAGAGCTGAGCGCTATCCTTGGATTCATGAACCACATGCTTTGAGGCGTCTGAGATGCAGAGCAGGACGATAAGCCCTCCTGCGAGGGCTGCTCCCAGATGCGTAAGAAGAGGCTTGCTCACGCGGTCGAGCCCGGTGGGAGCTTCCGGAGGGTGTGAATCCGGACCAGAACAGGGGGATGAGAATAATCAAGCAGAACGCGGAATCGGTGTGGCGTGAGATTTGACAGGTTGTCCGCGGAAAGTTTCTTCAAGGCCGTAATTAGATGTTCTGGGGTCCGCTGTGCCCCTGCGGCATAGGCGTCAGCCTCGAACTCGTGTTTACGGGACCAAGCATTAAGGAAGACGCCGAGGAAGCGGCTGACCGGGCTGAAGAGAATGCCAAAAAAGACAAGCCCAGCGTGAGGTGAGATGTTTTCTGCTGGGATGCCAAACGCGGCGAAGAGCTGGCGGGAGAAGCTGCCCTCAGGGTCAATTAGCTGGCCGAGAAGATAGAACAGGATCGCAAATTGAGCGAGAGAGAGAACGATCCGCTGAATAATATGCTTCCGTTTAAAGTGTCCGATTTCATGGGCCAGGACGGCTACGAGTTCTTCGGTCGAGTGGTTTTCGACAAGAGTGTCGTAGAGGGCGATTTTCTTATTCTTACCAAAACCCATAAAAAACGCGTTGGATTTTGCGGAGCGTCTGGATCCATCCATGATCGTGATTTCGGTGAGAGGGAATTCACACTCTTCCGCCATGTCATAGATGGCGCCCTTCAACGATCCCTCCTCCATGGGCTCAAATTTATTGAAGAGTGGCATGATCAGTGAGGGAGCAAGGTAAGTGATCGCCAGAATAAAGATGCTGAAGGCGAGCCACGCCCAGAGCCATGCGTTGGGAACGTTTTGGAAGATGAGGAGGATGGCGGCAAGAAGAGGTGCGCCAATAAGAGCTGTGAGAAGAACGGTTTTGAGCTGATCCATCACGAAGGTAGATCGTGTGGTCTTGTTGAAACCGAAACGCGCTTCCAGGACGAAGGTGGCGTAGATTGTTAGTGGCAGGCTGAGAATGTAATTTCCAAGAAGGAGGCCGAAGACATAGATTAGGCCAGAGAAGACTCCTCCGAGGCCGAGGGAACGGGTGCACGAGTCCCACCACGCGAATCCACCGAACAACCAGAAGGACAATAGAATCGTCAGCGAGGCAATTGAGGAAAGGATTCCAAAGCGCGATGTGGCCCGGGTATATTCCTGAGATTCGGAATACTTCTCGGGATTATAAATGTCGATGAATTCCTCGGGGAGTTCCTGCTTGAGGGACCCAAGGGTGAGAATCGTCGCGATAAAGTCCAAATTCCAGAGAAGAAGGAGAGCGATGATGAGCAGGATGGCTACGGTATTGAACTCAGGCATGGCCAGGGTGGAGGTTTCCGAGGGTTTAGCCCGGTCAAGCGATTGAGGCAAGAACAGCTCAAAGCGACCTGAGATTTGATCTTCGGGGGCCTACAGGGCTCTTGTTCTTCAGGTAAGGTTGGACTGTGTCTGGGGGGCGGTCGTGGACGCGGGTTGCAGCTTCTCAGATCGAAACGTTCGATTCTAACCGGGGAGATAACCCACGAGGGGGAGCAGGTGAGTGGTAATGGCATGTTCGGGCGCGATGTAATGGTGGCTATTGGTTGTGCAGCTCCCATGATTTTGGTGTATCCTTTTTGAACAGGGGGAGTCGTGCCCCCCCAGTGACCCGATGGAAACCCCCAGCCGCCGAAGAGTCTTATCCCGCTTTCCCGCGATTTGGGTCAGTGGGGTTCAGTCTCTTCTATTTACCGTCGCGGCAGTCGCTGTTCCGGTCGCGGTAGACGATCGCTACCAGGTCACTGAGGACCTCGTCCTTAATACTCAATCTGGACCTCTTATCTCAACGGATCTCGATAGTAATAACGACACGATTAATCCGTCTTTTGATGGAGAGTGGGACTATCTCGACCAGCTGGAGAACCAGCTTGGAGCAGGGATGAGTTACCCCGTGGATGGATTGGGAAGAGGTTGGACGAGTGTCGATTTTGAGGTGGGTTCATCCACTGTTGGTCCATGGGGCTCGGGAGCACTCCCCCTGCAGGGAGGAGTGGTGCAGGCCTTCCCAGCTGCAACTCCGAATCTTCTGCTTGGTATCGGCGACGGACCAAACGGTCAGAATTTGGTAACTACCTACCTTTTTAGAAATACCTTCACTCTGAGCGCGGAGGAGGTCAGTGAAGAAAAGTGGATTGCCAATCTTGCGGTTGACGATGGTTGTGTGATTTTTATCAATGGAGTCGAGGTGGGTTCGGTTTTTATGCCGAATGGGGCGATCGATTCGGATACTCTGGCCTCTAACAGCGATGAATCGTCTTACTTCGCCATTGAGCTCGATGTTGCCGGCGTTCTGAGGCAAGGGCAGAACACCATTGCGGTAGAAGTTCACCAAGCAAATCTCGGAAGCTCCGATGTGGGCTTCGATTTAGGTCTTGAGGGGGGCGGTGGAGCCTCTGGAGGGTTTGTGTTCTCAGATGACGTGTTTGGGACGACTCAGCCGGAATATGCGGCTGGCGCGCTCGATCCTGCGGGCGGCTTCGCGGGTTCAGGGCTTCGGATTACTGTCGGGGGTTTGGACAACCGGTTCGTTCCCGGACCTCATGCCACCTCTGGAGCTTTTACCCAGAGCTTTACGATTGCGGCCTCTGCATCGGTTCAAATTGATTTCAGATATAGGCTGGTTAATTCTGACCCTCTGGAAGCGAGTGAGTTCGGTGAGGCGGTTTTGGAGGTTGATGGGATACGCTACGGTAGTGACACGGATGACTCTCTCGTTCGAATCAGCAATGGTGGAGATTCGGGGTGGAGGTCTGCAAGCTTCATCCTGCCTCTGGAAGCCGGTAGTCATACCATTGCGCTTGGTGCCTACAGTGGTGGAACTAGTCGGGGAAATGAGGTTATTAATGTTTATTTTGATGATGTCCTTGTGCAGCAGGGGGATGGCGCGATTGGCGGTGTTCTGAGTAACGACTCTGTTGGCAGTGAGCCAGTGGTGAGGGTGATCACTCCTCCGGTGAATGGAGACGTGAACATGGCTGAAAGTGGAGTGTTTCTCTACATTCCTGACCCGAATTTCTTCGGCATAGACCGGTTTACATATGAAGTCTCCGATGTTGCTGGAGTTTCCGACGAGGCCGAGGTGGTTATTGAAGTCGTGCCGGTGAATGACGCTCCGGTTGCGATCCCTGAGAGCTTTGTGCTTGATGAGGATGAGCTGCTTGTTGTCGACACTGCCGCCAACAGTATACTTGCGAATGACGAGGATCTTGAGGGAGAAGTGTTGTCGGCGATTCTCGACGAGGGGGTAAGGCATGGGACTCTGTCCCTTGATGCAAGTGGTCTCTTTACCTATGCGCCGGAGGAAAACTTTTTTGGAACTGACTCCTTCAGCTACAGGGTGAGTGACGGGGTGTTTGAGTCTGCGCCTGTTATGGTCACTCTGCTGGTTGGTCCGAGTCCTGATCCTCCAGTTGCCAGAGATGATCTTTTCGAGGTCGGGGAGAATGTTGCTCTCGAAGCGATTGCAGAGGGTGGCGCGCAAAGTGGCGAGCAGGGTGTAGTCCCATACGGAGCAGAGTGGAAGTATGATGATAGCGGGTCTGATCTCGGCGAGGCATGGCGGGCTCCCGATTTTGATGATTCCCAGTGGGCTAGTGGTCCCGCTGAGCTGGGTTATGGTGATGATGACGAAAGCACCGAGGTTGGGTTTGGGGGAAATCCCAGAAACAGGAACCCAACTACCTATTTCCGGCATACCTTTACGGTAGATGCGGTGAATTCGATCATCGGATCAAGGTGTCGCGTTTTTCGGGATGATGGGATCGTGGTCTATCTTAACGGGATAGAGGTTGGTCGGGACAATATCGGGGCAAACCCTTCTTATGAAGACTTCGCCAGCAGCGCTGAGGACGATGGGAACCTGGAGATTGAGCTATCGCCGGTTTCTCCAGATCTATTCGTGGAGGGAGAAAATACCCTTGCGGTGGAGATCCACCAGGGCGATCGGCAAAGCTCGGATATCAGTTTCAACCTCGAGCTTGAGATCACGAGAGCTCGGAGATCCGGTCTCCTTGCAAATGACCTGGACCTCGATCAAGCAGGGCTTGTCGCGGTCCTCGAAAGTGGGCCTGCCAATGGTGTGGTTAACCTCGATGAAACCGGAGCCTTTACTTACACGCCTGCACTTAACTTCGAGGGAGAGGATCAATTTACGTATCGGGCTCTCAATCAGGAGGGAGCTTCGATTGGGGTTGTTACTATCAATGTGATCCCAGGGGCAAATGACATTCCCGAAACGGAGCCAGACGTCTATCAGTTATCGGAAGATGTGGAGTATTTCCGTAGCTCTGAGGAGGGTGTGCTGTCGAACGACATTGATCCCGATGGGGATCTAATTCAGGCGGCACTTGTCGAAACGACTGCCCATGGAGAGCTCTTGTTTAACGAAGATGGGTCGTTTTCTTACGCTCCACGTCGCGATTATTTCGGTCCGGACTCCTTCGCCTATACGGTCTCTGACGGCATATCCGTATCGCCAGCGGAAATCGTTATTCTGAGCGTAAGTAATGTGCCGGACGCTCCTGCGGCTGTTGAGGACGCCTACGCGACAGATCCCGGGGATTCAATCATCGTGGATGAACAGGATGGGGTGCTCTCTAACGATTACGATCCGGATCAGTCGGCTCTGGAAGCTGTGCTGGTCACTGGGGTTGCGAGTGGGGAGCTGGTCTTGAGCCCTAACGGCGCTTTTTTCTATCGTCCGGCAGATGCAAGTCCGGGTCTGGTGTCGTTTACTTATCGGGCGAGTGATGGGGCTCTGTCATCACCGGTGACGACGGTGCGGATTTATCTGGATCAGGCTCCTCAAGGTCTTCCTGATGACTACGTGATATCAGAGGACACTCCTCTCGAGGTTGCAAGTGATCAAGGAGTGCTGGCTAATGATGGTGATGCAGAGGGGGACCCTCTGACCGCAGTTCTGCTTTCACCAGCTTCGCATGGGGCCTTGGATCTGCGGGTGGATGGGTCCTTTAGCTATGCGCCGGAGGCGAATTTTGAGGGGCCGGATTCCTTCCGTTATGTAGCGGCCGGGGGCGCGCGCTCTTCGGAGCCGGTAGTGGTCCGGATCGTTGTGTCAGAGGTAAATGATCCTCCCGTGACAAGAGAGGATTACTACCTGGCGATCGCCGACCAGGAGCTGCAGATTGAACCCGAGAGCGGCCTTCTCCGGAATGACACCGATGTGGATAGTCTCTCGCTGATGGTATCGGTGACCAGGGCGCCTGCTCATGGGGAGCTGCTCATGAATGAGGATGGCTCATTTTCCTACATGCCTTCCCCGGGCTTTTCTGGAAGTGACAGTTTTACTTACAGGGTTAGCGATGGTTCCCTTTATTCCGGACCGGAAACTGTAACCATTCAGGTTGGAGGAGCTTCCGATGCGATCGTGATCAATGAGATCATGTATCACCCCGAGAGTGGGGCTGCTGGTCAGGAATTTATTGAGTTGCTCAACGTTGGCGACGGGCCGGTTAGTGTCGAAGGCTGGGAGTTCACAAGTGGGGTCGGAATGGTGCTTCCAGATCTTTCTATCCCGGCCGGGGGGCTGCTGGTCGTGGCTGCAGATACACAGGAATTCGTTTCCTTCTACGGAGCGGTTGACCTTCTTGTCGGTGGTTGGAGTGGCTCCCTGAGTAATCGAGGTGAGAGGATCCGTCTGGTGGATGAGAAAGGAGAGCCGGTTGATGAGGTGTCGTATTATGATCAGGGAGACTGGGCCGAAAGAACAAGGGTGACAGATACTGGAGAGCCGGGGTGGGTATGGGAAGCAAGACATGATGGTAGAGGTGAGTCACTCGAACTCGTTTATCCGGCTCTTACCAATCGGTCAGGGCAGAATTGGAGTGCGAGCGAGGGGGGGGCTACGCCTGGAGTGGCGAACTCTGCAGCCTTGGAGGAAAGCGGGGTAGCGCCTTTAATTCTGGACGTTGGGCACAGCCCCCTTGTTCCGAGTTCGACTGATCCGGTAACGATTCGCGCCAGACTGAATGATACCACAGTCCTGGGGATTTCGGTGAAGGTGTTTTACAGAATTTCCTCGCTGGATCCTGAGGGTTTCACGGAGGCGGTGATGTCAGACGATGGTTTGCATAATGACGGAGCAGCAGGCGATGGGGTGTTTGGAGTTGTCCTGCCGGCAATGAATGACCAGGAGATCGTTGAGTTCTATCTGTCAGCGAATGATGGATCGAACGTCAGGACATGGCCTGCCCCCTCTGATGTAGGACAGGTAGCGAATCTCCATTATCAAGTCGACGATGCTCCCAATCCCCCGGGAGAAGGTGTCTACCGCTTGATCATGACGGCCTCGGAAAACCGGGCTTTCAACCGTATCGATCGGGATTCGAACGCGCAGCATCACTGTACTCTTCTGGCTGATGACTGCAGCGGTCCGGTGGTGCGGTATCAATGTGGGGTCCGGGTTCGGGGCGCAAGTAGCAGACAGGATACTCCCCCGCCGATGAGGTTGAACCTTCCCAGGGACCGTAAGTGGAATGGAGAGAGCCAGTTAAATCTCAATACCCAGTTTACGTGGCTTCAGTTCATTGGGATGAAGCTTTTCCAGGCGAGTGATCTTCCGGCGCCGGACAGCAAACGGATTGCGCTGCGGAGGAACGGACAGGATCTCGCCCAGGATACGGAAGAGGATTATGGAAGCTTTGTGCATCTGCAGCCCCTGAATTCTGAGTTCATTGATGATAAGTTGCAGGATGATGCGCAGGGCAACCTCTACAAGAAGGTGCGACCAGATGTGAACTGGGCTTATCGAGCCGGTAATCTCGAGCGGTATGCCAGAGACGGATGGGGAAAGCAGACAAACGAGTCGGAGGACGATTGGGCGGACCTCGATGAGTTCCTCCGTGTCATGAACCAGGCCGACACCCAGCCTGACTATATCGACCAGGTTGAAGCTGTTGCAAATCTGGACCAGTGGATGCGTTGGTTCGCGGTTGAGACTCTCATCGCAAACGGGGAAACCAATGCAAGTAACGGCACTGATGACGATTACAGCATGTATCGAGGTGGTCTTGATCCGAGGTTTCAGTTCATACCCCACGATCTGGATACAATACTTGGAAGGGGTGATGGCTCCAGAATTACGGATCCGGAGCATACCTTGTTCGACATGACGCTATCGGGGGAGTCTCTGGGCCCGCTGATTCCGCTTTTTGAAGAACCGACGATCAGGGTTCGCTACTTTGAGGCCCTTCGTAATCTGATAGGCACTAGTTTCTCCAAGCAAAGATTCGATGCGCTTGTAATCAATCACCTTGGTGGGTGGGTGCCCTCCGGGGTTCTCGATGACGTGATTGATTTTATGGATGCCCGCCGTGCCTTCGTTCGGGAAACCGTTGACAGAGAGCTTGGAGGTGCGCCTCCCATGCTTGAGCCTGCCACCCTGATTGCGGAGGAGTCTCCTCGTGGCACGCTGTATCTGAGTGAGCTTCTCGTATTAAACGAGTCATCGCATGAGGTCGACGGGCGGTTTCCTGATTATATCGAGCTGGCAAACTCCGGGGTGAGTCGTTCGCTCGCAGGCTATTCTCTTACGGACGATCCATTGGACCCGCAAAAGTTTGTCTTTCCGTCCGGGGTGGAGATCGGGTCAGGGGATCGCCTGATGCTGTATGCTGATTCAAGAACTGGTCCGGGAATCCGGCTGGGATTTTCCCTGAATGGATCGGGTGAGCAGGTCCTGTTTTTTGATCCAGCTGGAACGCTTCTTGATTCGGTGGCCTTCGGAGCCCAGATCCCAGATCTCTCGATCGGTCGGGGTGGAGCCGCGGAGACCAGCTGGGGCCTGAATATGCCAACACCCTCGACAGTGAATCAGTTGCATTCCCTCGGTAGCCCCTCGGGTCTCCGAATCAATGAGTGGCTGAGTAAACCGGAGCTGGTCTACGGGGAAGATTTTGTGGAGCTTTATAATCCAGATCCGCTCCCGGTCTCACTGGGGGGGCTTCGTATTACTAACGAGCCAATGCGCTCCATGGATGGAGCGGTGATGCCAGCCCTTACCTTTGTCAAGGGCGGAGGATTTGTAGTGTTTGAAGCGGTAGGTTCAGGAGCTGAGAGTCCCTCTGAGTTGCCATTCAAGCTTGAGGCCGGGCATGAATGGTTGGCTATTTATGGAGTTAATCAGGTGGAAATTGACCGTGTTCATGCGAGCTGTGATGCGCCCGATCAGTCTAGAGGTCGTGAAACCGATGGTGCAGCTCTTTACGCTAATTTCGATCTTCCCACTCCGGGCTTTTCGAACACTACTGATCTTTCAGGTGAGAGCCTAGTGCTCCAGTTCCTGAGGATCACCGAAATCATGTATCATCCGGCTGAGTTCCCTGACTCAGAATACATTGAGTTGCGTAACGTCGGGGATCTGGAAATCAGCCTTGCCGGGGTTGAATTTACAAGAGGGGTTCGCTTCAGCTTTCCGGATGTTGTTCTCGGTCCTGGTGACTACGCCGTGGTTGTGTCCGATATAAACGAATTTGAGGCGGCGCACGGTGTGGGTATTAACGTGCTGGGAGAGTGGTCTGGAAGGCTCGATAACGATGAGGATCGTTTGAGACTTGAGATTTCCGATCTCAATGCAGCAGTGCATGATTTCACTTATCGAGATTGGTGGTATCCCTCTACCGATGGAGAGGGATTTTCTCTGATCGTCGTCGATGACTCATTGCGCCCGGGGACATGGCAGGAGCAAGCTAGCTGGGCAGCAGGGGTGGCAGGTGGAGGGTCTCCCGGGATCAGCAGCGGATTCTTTGTCTTCGGAGGTGCCAGTCAAGAGGTAAGCCTTCCGGCTGCAGCTACGCTGGATGCAACAGTGAGTTATGGCTCCCTGAGTCCAGATTCGGTTACGCTAAGGTGGAGCCAGCAGGAAGGTCCCGCGCCGGTGACCTTCGGGAATAGTGAAAACGAAGATACCATCGTCACTGCAGCTGTCGGCGGACGATATACGTTTTCGTTGGAAGCGACTGCCTCGGACGGTTCTTCCCAGACCGGGAGTGTGTCTGTTGTGTTCCGGGATTCCTATGACACATGGGCACAGCGGCGCTTTGGTGATATTGGGCAGATGGTGGCGCAGAGAGAGGCAGATCCGGATGCGGATGGGTTTAGCAATCTGTTGGAGTTTGGCCTGGGTCTCGATCCCGTTTTGTCGGATCGGGATGCTCTCGCTTCTCCCTTTGTGGAGCCCACTGGGGAGCTTGCAATGGTGTATTTCCGTCCCTATCTGTCGCCAGCAACTCGAATTGTTGCAGAGGTGTCGTCAGATCTTCTTTTCTGGCAAGCGGGGTCTGACGTGGTCTCTGAATCTGTAATCTGGCAGACGGTCGAGGGGGAGTGGGTTCAGGCTCGGGATCTCTTTCCTTACGATGGTGCGACTTCCCGGTTTATCCGGCTCCGGGTGGAAGCGGATTAAAATGATATCAGGGAACCGACATACCCGGAGGAGGTGCAGCGTTGATCAAGGAATTGATCCTGGGATTGCCGTGAGTTTGAAGGTGCGGTAATTTCGGGTCGTGCCATGAAAAATCGCAGGATAGTCCTCCTTCTGATTCTACTAACCCCGGGAGGGGGTGGTTTCGGGCAGGATGTAAGGGATAGCTCTCTTCAAGGCGCTGAGGAAGGAGTGGCGGCAGGAGAAGAGGCCTCCGTNTTAACGCGTCCAGATGCAAGGACGATGACCTTGAGTATNCCTGGACNCAGAGGATTGATTACAGACCGNAACGGTAGGCCGCTTGCNGAGAACAGGGTGGGGTATCAGCTCGCGCTTCAGTTCGCGCATTTTTCCGATCCNNGTGATGAAGATATNCTGAATTGGGCGAAGAAGCGCCTGAGCCATGCATCGAAGATCGCAGAGAAGAAGTATGTGNTTTCAGATGAGGACCTTCTCTCNCANTACAAAGACCGGCGCTGGCTCCCCCTTNTTTTTGGNGCTTCNCCGGTGCCGCCCGAGAAAGAGAAGGCGTTGAANNNGCAGCTCATGTCCGGCNTGATTATGCACCCTGTCTACTTGCGGNATTATCNGGGAGGAGACTCAGCAGCTCACGTCATCGGATACGTGAGGAGCAAAGGNAAATTGCCTACGGGTCCGATCGTNCATGGNGANCTTCTTTTTGANGATACCCGTGGAGACGCCGGGCTTGAGAGGACAATGGACGAGGATCTGACCGGAAGAGCGGGAGAGCGGAAGNTGATTTTTGATTCCAACGGCAGAAAANTTCGCGATGAGTTAACCGAGCGCCCCGGGATCGGNCATACGGTTGTAACGACNTTGAATCTCGATTGGCAGCAGCANGCNGAAAAGGTTCTGAAAGACAGTTGTCANCGTGGNGCATTCGTNGTTGTGGATATTCCTACAGGTGAAGTCCTNGTTCTCGCTTCCAGACCTAGCTANGACATCAATGTCTGGATTCCGCGTATCAGTAACNAGGAGCTTGGAGTGCTNATGGATGATGAATCCCGCCCCATGTNTGGCCGTGCCTTTCAAGGGTTGTATCCCCCCGCGTCAAGCTTCAAGCCAGTAGTAGCCCTGACCGCCTTGACCCAGAAAGTAGTTGAGGAATGGACGGAGGTTGACTGTCCNGAGTTTATTGAAGTNGGAACGATCCGNCCAACCAAGATGTGGAACTGGACGAAGGAACCCGAGGGNCTTATGAATGTGACCCGNGCGTTAGCTCGTTCGAATAACTGCTGGTTCTATCTGGTTGGAATCGACACCGGGCCNAGTTCGTTTTTGTCGACAGCGCGNAAACTTGGATATGGATCCNGATCTGGATTGCCCCTTTTCGGCGAGTCCTCTGGACGAGTNCCGACNAATGAGTANGTGCTTAAGAAATACGGAAGGCCCTTTACCGATGGTGATACAGCGAATTATTCCATCGGTCAGGCCTGGGANGCTACCCCGCTTCAGGTTGCTCAGTCCATGGCAGGAATTGCNAACGGNTCCGTATTGCCGAAATTGCAGTTGATNCGTCAGATTCAGGATCCCGCNGGGGGAGTGCTTGAGGCCGCAGATCCNCAGTCTCGTAATTCTCTCGATNTNGATCCGGACGCGGTNCAGATAGTCCATCAGGGTATGTANGATGTTGCCCATTCCTCCTGGGGCACCGGACGGAGGGGANGCCTTACCTTTGCCGAGGTTTGCGCAAAGACAGGAACAGGCCAATGGATNCCTGCGCTCAATCANGANGTGGCTTGGTATGCCGGTTTCTTTCCNGCNGAAAATCCACGANTCGCATTTGCAGCGCTTTATGAAGGNGATCCGGGAGAGGATATCTCTGGTGGCAGGAAGGCGGCNCCAATGATTCCGGCGTTTTTTGAGGAATTTAAGGANGAAATCGAGAATATGATTCGTCCTCCGTCCAAGGCGCTCGTCGTGGTNGAGGNNGAAGAGGATCCTGCTTCGGCTATACCTGCAGCGCAGCCAGTTGACGAAGAGGGTAACCTGATCGCCTTAAATGGAAAAATCCTNAANGCNATTCCAGTGGAAAAGTGGGANGAAGANGGAGANCCANTAGATCCGGTNGGNGAGGCTCTTCCTGCTATTCCTGTTGATGGGGCTCCGGTAGCCATNCCGGTTGAAGAGGATGAATANGCTNNGGACTTGGCGCTGGACGTTTGATGTTCATCGGTCCAGACACAACAGGTCAGATACGTAATGGATATCCAAATAGCAACTCTCTGTGATTTCGCTGCCGACTATGGAAACGGTAAGATGGTGATTAACGGGACCTTCGATGCNCTGCGNGCGACGAAGCTCCCAGTAGTGCATCCNCATTGTTCCCTNGCAATGCGAATTTGTGTTCTTCCGGAGGACTCCGGTGACCACAAGATGACGATCAACATTATTGATGAAGATGGAAATTCGGTGGACCCATCCAAAATGCCAATTCGTGCTGATATGCCGATTAAGGTTCCTGATGAGGTTCCTTTCCTGACTCGTAATCTTGTTCTTAACTTTCAAGGTCTAAAGTTCTCGAGTGCCGGAATTTATCATGTCGATGTTACGGTGGACGGGGAGCTTGTTATCAGGCTTCCACTTCGGGTCGTAAAGGTGCAGGCTCAAGCGCCCCCCTCGCAGCCTGTCGAGGAATAGATTAGCGCAATGATAACAAGGTGGCTTCCTCTCTCCTCTACGACTGTTCTCTAATTACGGGGGCCTCAAGTGGCCTCGGAGAGGAGTTCTCCTGTCAGCTTGCTCCTCATTGTAGGCGGCTAGTCCTCGTAGCGCGCCGGAAGGACAGGTTGGAGTCCTTACGGGACCAGCTATGTAGCGAGAATCCGGGACTTGAGATCGCAATATTTGACGCTGATTTGACTTCGTCAGAGGCCCGTGAAGAGCTGATTGCCAAAGTTAAGGAAAGTGCGTGGGCGCCCAGTCTTCTGGTCAATAACGCCGGGATGGGGGACTATGGAGAATTCGTAACAGGCGACTGGGGCAAATTGGAGCAGATGCTGAGTCTTAACATCATCGCTCTGACGCATTTGACCCATGGATTTCTTCCTGGCATGATCCAATCAAGACATGGAGCATTGCTGAATGTCAGTTCTCTCGCCTCTTTGCTCCCCATCCCCGACTTTGCGGTCTACGCAGCGAGCAAATCCTACGTTACCAGTTTTTCCGAAGCATTGCGGCTCGAGTTGAATGAGCATGAAATCCCTGTCCTGGCTGTCTGTCCGGGTCCGGTCCATACCGGGTTTGGAGGGATTGCGGGTCGGGAAGGGTCCCTTGAGGGTAGTCCGGCTCGTGAGTGGTTCTTTGTCTCTAAAGAGGAGGTTGTTCTCGATGCGTTGCTAGCGCTCCAGCGTCAGCAACCTCGATCCTATCCAGGCTTGAAGGTATCTCTCATTGCTGCGGCGCTTGCTAGTATGCCTCCTGGGATACTCCGTTATTTCATGCGCAACAGGCCACGCGCCGTCCCGGAGGACGGGGATTGAATTAGCTTTGCCATGTCCAGAAATCGTAAAAGGTCAGACCGTCCACCACCCGATTATCGAGGGGCGATTCTCGGAGTTGGGCTATTGGTGGCCGGGCTATTCGGGCTTCTGGTTCTGCTCACTCCACTGGGAGGTAAGGTGAAGGCTGGTCTGGGAGAGATCTTTGGTCAAAGGTCGGCTCCAGTTCAGAGAAATCAGGAAGGCGATGTTTTGAGAAAGACTCCTCCTGACAGGCCTCTCTCTCCCCTGGAGGCAGATCCCGACCCCCAGTTTCCGCGTGGGGTCCTCCGGCCTCCATCAGGGACGGATATCAGGAGTCTCTCAAAAGGTATTAATCTTAAAGTCGAGTTTGATTCGGAAGAGGGTGACCTCGCCTCCTTGGAGCGAAACGATGAGGACTCCTATCTAGCCGAATACTCCCTTAAGGTGCGGATGCCTCGTCCGGCAACTTCTCTTTCTGAGGTAGCTTTGACAAGCCCTCACCTTATAGAGGTCTTTCCGGGACTAAGAGAAATGATTCCCCAAGGGAATCTCTCAGCATGGTATCGGCAATTATACGCGAATAAGACTGCAAGAGTCAAAAGTGACATAGGGCGACTGGGTGAGATCCTGAGCAGGCATAACTTTTACGATTGCGAGACGATTTTGAACCTTCGATCGGAGAGCACCGGACAGCGGATTTTCCTGATGCAGGCTGAAATGGATGTGGTGTCCGATGGGTCCGATGGCGACAGGCTACCCCAGATGCCGGATGGTATCGTTAACTCAACAAACTATCAGCCTTTTACCAGTTACCGGTGGCGCAAAACAGGGGGCACTCCTAACCCCATGGTCGCTGGCTGGGAGAGCAGAATCGGCAAAGCCAACAAGGAGCTTGAGGGCTCCTCTGTCGGAGAGGATCGTGCGACCTGGCTAAGGAGCAGGATAAAGATGCTCGAGACGGGTATCGCTGACATGAAGTTTGCGAGTTTTCTTATCGCTGAATACGACCCGTTCATCGTGATTCCCACAAACATAGTGAAGGACCGACGGGATCCCTACGCTCCCAACATAGGGGATTTTGCGATCGTTCTTTATGGGCGAACCGCCTACCCAGCTATCGTTGGGGACGCCGGTCCGACCTACAAGGTCGGGGAAGCCTCCTTGCGGCTGGCCCGTGAGATCAATGCTAAGTCGACCCCATACAGTCGCCCGGTATCCGATCTCACAGTCACCTACCTTGTGTTCCCTCGCAGTGCAGATGATCCGAGGAGGGCTCCTGATTACCGGCACTGGCATAAGCGTTGTGAAGAGCTTGTGGATAAGATTGGAGGATTGGGTGAGGGGGTGGAATTGCACCAGTGGAAAAATCTACTCGCGGCAGAGTAAATTCAGGGTTTTGTGTCCCTGCTCTGTTAGTGTCAGGTTGCGGTAAAAAAATCGATGGATAGCGGTCAGGGACATTCATTACAAAAGAGAGTCATGCTAAAGTGCTTTGACCTCGGCGGTCCGGGCAGAGTGCTTGGAGAATCTGTAATCATGAGCCACCGGTTATGAAGGACGAGATCAAAGATCGCCTCAATCGTGTATCCGCGGAGCAGTGGAGCGATGCAGTGCTCGCTGAAGAGGCAGTAAGTCTCGCTGAAGAGATTCTCGTTGATGCAAAAAAGGAGCAAGGCCTCTTAGAGCGTTACGAGGGGTGGAAAATGCACCGCATGCTTGGAGATCTGGACGGGAAAGTTTTCACGTTTGAGATGGCTGATCAGGTCTTTCGGCCCCGCTCTGAATGGCGAGCCTCCTCCCAGTTTCGATACCTTCTGGAGCGTCGAGGAGTTCCCCTGTATCTTCCTCTGCATGAGCGCATCGCGTTAGCTCTAGCGAGTTTTTTTTCGAGAGTTGTGCCCGGGATGGTCATGTCTGCAGTGACTGCAAAGATGATGCACGAGAGTAGAAAGGTTGTGCTACGGGGAGAGGCAGGCTTTCTCGATCGGCATATTGTGAAAAGAGGGAAAATGGGGGTCAGGCTTAATCTCAATCTCCTTGGGGAAGCGATTCTCGGAGAGGAGGAGGCAGGACGCCGTCTTGATGAAAATATAGAGCGGTTAGAGAGTGAACAGTGTGAATATATTTCGGTGAAGATCAGTTCGATTTTCAGCCAGGTAAACGTGCTGGCGTTTGAGGACACCCTTGAGCGGGTCAAGGTTCCGCTCCGGCAGCTATATCGAGCCGCTCAGGCTAATCCTGTTGGCGGTAGGCCGAAGTTTGTTAACCTGGACATGGAGGAGTATCGCGATCTGCATTTAACCTGCAGAGCTTTCCAGGAAGTGCTTAGTGAAGACGAGTTTATGGGCCTTGAGGCCGGAATCGTCCTGCAGGCTTATCTTCCTGACTCCTTCAATTTGCAGAAAGTGATTACGCAATGGGCGTGCAGCCGCCGGGCGAGGGGAGGTGCTGCTGTGAAATTGCGGATCGTGAAGGGGGCAAATCTGGCAATGGAAAAAGTGGAGGCAGCCGCTCATGGTTGGCAGCAGGCACCCTATCGGTCAAAAAATGAGGTCGACGCGAATTTCAAGCGGATGCTTCATTATGCCTGCGAGAAAAGTCGGGCAGGGGCAGTTCGGGTGGGAGTGGGGAGTCACAACCTCTTTGACGTATCCTACGCGCTGCTATTGCGAGAGAGGCAGGATGTAAGAGATGCGGTTGAGGTCGAGATGCTGGAGGGAATGGCTAACCATCAGGCCCGCGCGGTGGAGAAGGTAGGTGGTAGTCTGCTGTTTTACGCTCCAGTTGTATTTCGGGAGAGCTTTCATTCTGCAATCGCTTATCTGGTGCGCCGTCTGGACGAGAATACCGCTCCCCAGAATTTCCTGCATGATCTTTTTGGAATGAATCCCGGCGACAGGAAGTGGGAACATCAGAAGGAAAGGTTTTTGCTCGCCTGCTCAACTAAAGAGGAGGTCAGTTCACTGCCCTCCCGGGAGCAGAGCCGCGGGATCGACTCTATTGTATCGAAGGGGAAGGCTTTTGATAATGAGCCGGATACGGACTGGACCCTGCGTGCGAATCGCGAGTGGATTGAGAGTGCGCGTCAGGATATTGAAATACCGCACACCATTGGGATTC
Organism: Roseibacillus sp.; assembly: GCA_002729275.1. GTDB lineage: Bacteria > Verrucomicrobiota > Verrucomicrobiia > Verrucomicrobiales > Akkermansiaceae > Roseibacillus_B. The sequence goes on from PBTP01000034.1 coordinate 55,503, forward strand.
AGGTTGCAGGAAGAGTAAGTTATCCAGTCGACAAGGAGGATTCTCATGATCCGAGCGAACCGGCAAAATGCCTTTATCGTTATTGCCTGGCTGGTGAAGAAGACTTGGAGGAGGCTCTTGAAAGTGCGGTTGGCATGCTTGAGAGCAAAAGGGATTCCATCGGGCGCAACCCCGATGAGCTCTTCGCGAGGATCTCCTCTGAGCTGGCAAGGATGCGAGGGGCCCTGATTGCCGCGGTGGGGTGCGATGCAGGCAAGTCGGTCCCTGAGTCCGATACGGAGGTGAGTGAGGCCATTGATTTTGTGCGTTACTATGCGGATGGCCTTTTGCGAGCAGGAGTTGATGATGGGGTGGAGTGTAATCCTCTTGGTGTCGTAGTGGTTGCGCCCCCGTGGAATTTCCCTCTGGCAATCGCCTGTGGCGGCGTAGTTGCCGCCCTCGCAGCTGGAAATGCAGTTATTCTAAAGCCCCCTCCTGAGACCGTATTGACGGCCTGGAGGTTGGCGGAGGTGCTTTGGAGATCGGGCGTTCCGAGGGAGCTTCTCCAGTTTTTGCCTGTGGCAGAGGACGCTGTTGGAAAAAAACTACTCACCGATAAGAGAGTTGCAGGAGTGATTCTTACCGGTGCCTATGAAACCGCTCGGCTCTTTCGTTCCTGGAAGCCGTCAATGCGCCTCTTTGCCGAGACCAGTGGGAAGAATTCGATGCTGATTACTGCGGCCGCAGATCCGGACCAGGCAATCAAGGATCTGGTGAAAAGTGCCTTCGGGCATGCGGGCCAAAAATGTTCGGCGGCATCTCTCGCAATTCTTGAAGCGGACCTCTATGAAGATGAGGGTTTTCTCCGGCAATTGCGCGATGCTACAGCTAGCCTGCGAGTAGGTCCCTCAGGTGACCTCGCCAGCGTAGTTACTCCGGTGGTGCGAGCTCCCGGAAGAGAGCTCGAGTGTGGGTTGAAGGAGCTCGAAGAAGGCGAAGAGTGGTTACTGAAACCTCGGATGGTAGATGAGAATCCCTGCCTTTGGTCTCCCGGTATTCGTCTGGGAGTGAGAAAATCCAGCTGGTTCAGGCAAACCGAATGCTTTGGTCCCGTCTTGGGCTTGATACGGGCGGAGAATTTCGAAGATGGAATGCGTCTACAGAATGATTCCGATTTCGGTTTGACCGGAGGAATCCAGAGCCTCGATGAGAGGGAGGTTGAGATCTGGAAGAAGAATGTTGAGGTTGGTAACGCCTATATTAACCGCCCAATTACGGGGGCTATCGTGCGGCGACAGCCATTCGGCGGGTGGAAGCGTTCAGCGATCGGGCCGGGGGCAAAAGCTGGTGGTCCGAATTACGTTTTACAACTCGCCAATTGGCGGGAAACCGAATTACCCAAAATCGGGAGGCCGGGTAATAATCAAGAGCTCCTGGCAACATTCTGTCAGACTCTTCCCGGATCAGCGAAGCGACTGAATGCAGCCTCCGAAAGTTATGCGAAATGGTGGCACGATGAGTTCTCTGTCGAGCATGACCCTTCATCTGTCCTCGGAGAGGCGAATCTATTCCGGTATTGCGCTCGTGGAAAAATCCTTGTGAGTGCACATGACATGAATCCTGAATGTGTGGCGCTAGTCCTTCTGGCAGGCCAGACCTGTGGGGTTGAGTTGGAACTGAGTGATTGGCCCGGCCGCGAGCAATCTGGGGCTCTGGCAGAAGCTGCGGGCGTAGCTTGGAGAGAAGAGACGCCAGTAGAATTATGTGATCGGGTTGGGTTACAGTGTTCAGAATTCGAACGGATCCGAGTCCTCTGCCCATCTGATGAACTACGCCAAATCAGTCACGAATTTGGTCTGGAGGTTGTCGATTGGCCAGTTCTTGCCAATGGCCGTCTGGAGTTGCTGCACTACCTCAGGGAGCAGACCGTGAGTGTAACTCTCCATCGGTATGGAAACATTATCAGGAGCAGGTGACTCTGGATCGCCTGGATGCGTCCTGCATGAGGGTATTTACTCTAAGTTCTTCAGGCCGGTCCAAGCTCAGCTTTTCTGGCTATGAGGCTTCGTTGAAGCTCGGTCCTCAGGGCGTTTCTGTGGAAATCCCGTGATGTTTTGCAAGTGCTAAGACCGCTTCAGAGATTTCATCGTTAAGCTGAAGGAGGGAGGGTATTTCCTGCGCCAGAGAGGCCTTCACTGCGTCCTCCTTCCGTGGAGGCAGTGGCGCATGACGTCCCAGGGATTGATCGACAACGGGCGGATTCGTCCAAATCTTAATGAGCCTCAGTGCTTCCATACGCTCATGAAGGGGCATTTTCGTATTGGCCGAAAAGCGGAGGAGGCGGGAGGCGTTCTGTTCTCCACCAGTTCGGAAGGCGCTATGCAGAATCCTCCTCAGAATGATACGAGAGAGAGGACGGCCCTGCTGGCCTGGGGCATACTCGTCTAGCAATGCTGCTACTGCGGGGCGGGATTGCTCCACGGGTAGATCGTGAACTGCCCTGATAGCTTCGTCTGCAATATCGCTTTCTTCGTCAAAAAAGAAATGAATGAGGTTTGGGGAGAGTAAACGTCTGAGTGCCAGGACAGAGGCTCTCCGGATGGATTTGCTCGGGTGTCTGGATAAGGCCGCGAGCTCAGCCTCGTTACCTGCTCCAGCCAGTGCCATGACCCCGGCGTGACGGAGGTAGGGATCCTTGTCCCCGTTTTCGGCCAGAAGCAGGAGAGCAGGGTTGAAAGCTGCTCTTGCCCGAAGGCGAGCGAGAGAGATCGCAGCGAAGGCGCGGACACGGGAAGAGGGATCCTGTAAGGAGTTGATCAGGCGTCCAGGGTCCTTGAGGGGGGCCTCTCCGAGGGCGCGGGCCGCTTGGGCGCGAAGCTCTTCTTCTGGATTTGCGAGAAGCTCCACTAAACGGTCGGTCGAAGCAATGGATCCAAGGCGGCGCGCGCGAATCCAGAGACCCCATGTGCCGTGGAGGGCGAGATCGAGGCTTTCCCGCTGTCGGGTTGCATTGATAAAGTAGGGGACCGCTTCGGGGCGGTTCGCGAGGGCTAGCTGGGCCCGGAGTCGGACGCGAAAATCGCGGTGTTTCATCAGCTCAAAAAGCTTAATGGGTGGAAGCTTCATAATGCCGTCCCTTGAAAGCAGGCCGGCTACTCCAGCCTCTTCCGGAGGGGTTGGGTCCGGCTCAGACATAAGAGTGAAAATTCTCCCGTCACGCTCTGTATTATTTTTCCCAATGATGTCGCAGACGTAGAGTCGCCCATCATTGCCAAAAGCAAGGTCGGTTGCCCTCGTCCCCCAGATCACCTTTTGGTGACGTTTCAGTCTCATCCCGGCGCCCTCCGGTTGTAGCTGAAAAGACCAGATTCCAGAGCCTCTCGGATCAGGATTGTTATCGCACAGGAGGAATGAATTTAGAGCGCGATCAGGAAATCCTGTCCCCGGATAGTACGCCAGCCCTGCGGGATTGACAGGGAGGAGGCCCACGGGTGGTAGAAGAAAGGCGGGTTGTTCCTCGTGGTGGACATCCCATTGGCGCTCCTGCATCCACTGATTCAGGGGGCGCTGTGGATAGCCGATCTCCCGGTGAAAGGTATGAAGGTTCTGATGGCCCGTGCGCCACCCGCTATCTGCCCCATCCATGATGTATACGATTCGGGCTTTGTCCCCCTGGCCAGAATCGCTATCGACGGTCACAGGATTGCCCCTTCGATCGAAGGTGACTCCCTGAGGGGCTCTCAACCCAGTATGAACTACTTCAAAGTGCGACCCATCTGGATCGAACCGGTAAACCACACCCTGATCATTATAAGAGTAATTGCGGCCTTCCTGTGTGGAGACATTCAAGGCTCGGTCTCCAACGGTTCCGTAAAGTCGCCCATCCGGGCCAAGTGAAAAGCCATTGAGATCATGTCCTGCCAGTGAAATTCTTGGCCCAAACCCTGAGAATATTTTCCTGCGCTCATCAGCCTCTCCATCATCGTTCGTGTCTCTCAAGGACCAGATATGAGGAATACAGGCAAAATAAATTCTGTCTGCAAGAGGGAGGACGCCGCCTGCTGTCCCATCGAGGATATCATCAAACCCATCAGCGTAGATTGTGTTTCGATCGGCGATACCATCTTTGTCGGTGTCCTTCAGGAGCAAGATTCTGTCGGATCGTTCACTCATTTTTGAGATAGGATACCGGTGGTTCCATTTTTGGTGCAGAACCCCTCTGTCTTTCACTGTCAGGGCGGCGATATCGTCGTGCAGCCAGTAGGGGTGGTCCCGAGTGTCAGGAACGCAGTGTCCAGAACGGTGTGTTTCCGTCACGAGAAGGTTTCCGTCCCTGTCGATGGAGAGCGCATTGGGGGAGTGAAGGCCGTGCTCTTCATGAGTAGCAAACATTTTAAGGCTGCTATTTTTGGGGATCTGTAATCCTGGAATCATGGAGCTGCTGCTGAGCCCTGGAATCAAGGGGAGGCCATTCCTGGTGGCGGGAGGAAATGGTGGCTCTGCTCGATCGCTGAACAGGATATGGTCAACTAGGATGTAGCCGTGCTTACGGGTCGAGGCATCTACGAGCCTAATGATGGCCCTCTTTCCTATTAGAGAGCTAACATCCCAAGTTCTCGGGAGCATATTGTGGTCGGCTCGTCCGATGGCCTCCTTCATGATCCTCTGATCTACCAACAACTGAATAGAGGTAAGTCCCTTCAGGCTTCCGCCCCCGATGAGAAAGCTGATATAGGGTTGCCGAATAGTGAATGAGGGCGAGGTGAGCGAGCCCATTCCTTTCGGTCCCTGAGCGAATGAGTTTGCAAAGAATTCTCCTGCGAACCCGGTGATCTCCCCGGGTTGATTTCCGCCCTCCCCGCAAGAGGGTGATTCTCCGAAGGCGTTACCGGTCTTGCGCCATGCTCCGAAACTTTCCTTTTCGAAGTCCTCAAAGAGGCTTTGCTCTAACGCAAAAACTCCTGTGAGAGAGATTAAAAAGAGGATGAGAGATAGGATGGCCATCGGGGTTGGGAGGCGCACTCTCAGTCGAGCATGGAAATCAGTTGGTCTTCGGAGATGACTTCAATGCCAAGGTTGTCTGCCTTATCTCGCTTGGATCCTCCCCCTTCACCGGCGAGGAGAAAGCTGGTGCCCTTAGAGATGGATCCAGTCACCTTTCCTCCGCTGTTTTCTATCATTTCCTTGTACTCAGATCGCGGCTGAGAGAGGGTTCCTGTTATGACGAATGTTTTCCCCACGAAAGGCATTCCAATAGTTTCGTCGCGCTCAGATGGACGCGGGAGGAAGTTATCCGAAGCAGGGCAAAGTCCCAGTCGTTCGAATTGTTCCATGAATTCTCTCCCGTGTTGGGAGCTGAAGAAAGTTATCAGGTTCCTTGAGGCTACTGCTCCGATGTCAGGGGAGACCTCAAAACCAGCAATCTCATTTTCCGCCTCCGTAATCCTTGCCTTCAGAGCGTCATGTCGCTTTTTTCGGTCGCTTCGCTCTGCTTCATTGAGAGGAGGTCTCTCCTTGTTCAGTGGGGAGACCTCTTTTCTTTCCTCCTCAAGATCTGCAAGCAGGCAAATAGTTCGGAGAATTTCGCTGGAAGAGATGTCCGGAATGCTTTGGTGAAGGCGGCTCAGTTCCCTGGAGGCGGACTCTCCAATCTGCGGAATGCCCATTGCGAAAATCCACCGGGATAGCGGCTGACTCACCTTTGAATTATTGATGGAGTCTATCAGGATTTGCGCTTTTTTTTCTCCAAATCGTCGAGGTTTGGAGCTTTCTCCGGTCTGGAGGCGTGCAGGGTCAAGGAGCAGGTCTGACAGCTCGGGGAGCTGAATAGAGAAGAGGTCCAAGGGCGACTCCACCATTCCTGACGCAACAAGTTTGATAGCGACTGACTCCCCAAGGCCTTCGAGATCAAGTGCCTTTCGCTGGCCGAAGTGAGTGAGGGCAGCGACAGCTTTTTTTGGGCACAGGGGATTCTCACACCACCATGTGATAACAGGCCGCTCCTTACTCTCTGAATTCACCCTTTCAACTATGGTGCCGTTACAGGCCGGACACTTCCCCTGAAGATGGTCCTGCATTGAGAATGGTTTTGCCTCCGGAGGGCGGTATTGCTTAATGACTTTCAGGACTTCGGGTATGATTTCTCCAGACTTGTGGGCCAGGACGGTGTCTCCAATGCGGATATCACGTTCTTGAATAAAGGACTCATTGTGGAGCGTAGCACGGGATACCGTCGTGGCAGAGAGAGAGACGGGTTCCAGTTCGGCCACAGGCGTGAGGATTCCACTCCGACCTACCTGAACGGTAATATCGAGAAGACGGGTGGGCTTTTGTTCCGGCGGGTATTTGAAGGCAACTGCCCACCTGGGGGCGCGGGAGGTAGCTCCAAGCACAAGGCGATCCGGCAGGGAAGCAACTTTGATAACGGCGCCGTCGGTGGCATAGGGAAGCTTGAGTCGCCGCTGTTCGAGTTCGCGGATGGCTGAGAGGACACCATCGAGAGTGTCAGTAGTCCATGTGGGTTCGTTACATGGGATAGAGCAAGAGCTGAGGAGTGAGCGAAAGTCTCCCTCGCTCAAGAGATCAAGGCCCTCAATAGCTCCAAGTCCGTGTGCGATAAAATCAAGGGGACGCTTAGCTACGGACCGGGAATCGAGCTGTTTGAGGGTTCCTGCAGTTGCATTCCTCGGATTCGCGAATGTCTGCAAGCCTGCATCCTGCCGCTCCTCATTGAGACGAGCAAACGCCTTGTTAGGCATAAAGACCTCTCCGCGGATTTCCAACATTGTCGGATAGGGCTCATCGAGGGTGAGCGGGAGGGTGGGAATGGTTCGTAGGTTTGCTGTGATCTCGTCGCCGGTAAGACCATCTCCACGAGTGGCCCCGTAATCAAGAGCGCCCCCCCTGTAAACAAGAGAGGTAGCAACGCCGTCGATTTTTGGTTCGATTGTTACGGTGATCCTTTTTCTGCCGAGATTCTTCTGCAGCCGCTGATAAAATTCAAAGACCTCCTCCTCGGTAAATACGTCATCAATTGAGAGCATGGGAACGGGGTGAGCTACCTGTTCAAATCCCTCAAGTGGGGCTCCTCCTACACGTCTGGTAGGGGAGTTTGGATCATCAAGATCAGGATGGATTTTTTCCAGTCCCTCAAGTTCACGGAAGAGTTTGTCATACTCAGCATCTGTTATTTCAGGGCTAGCCTCCACATAGTAGAGCCGATTGTGTCTCTCCAGGAGGGACCGGAGCTCAAGAATCTTCTGGGCTGGGGACATGCTGCTGGGAAGGAGGATAGATGAATCTCATCCAGTGGGGAAACTCCAAACGCAAGATGGAAGGGTCTTCACGTTTAGACGGTTTTCAACACGCTGGCCGCCATAGCGCCTTGCATATCAGGGCGCCAGTCAAGGCCCCGAGAAGATCTGCACCCCAATCCCCAAGGTCGTTGCCTGAACGGCTTGGGATCCAGGATTGATGCCATTCGTCAAGTGCTCCGATTGTAGCAAGGGTGATCACGACGACAAGGAAGTTGCGCCGCCATGAGGAGCTTCCGCGGAGATGCAGCGCGATTGAAAACAGGAAAGCCCCAACGAGAAAATAGGCAAAGTGAAGAACCTTGTCGAAACCGGGCAGATCAAGGTTGGCCATTTCGGGAGCCGGCCGTTCTGAAAGGATCCACAGGATGAGGGCCCAGCATACGAAGGCAGAGAGCCAAACGCTACTGTTCCTGAAAGGAGAGAGGCATCTGGCGACAGGCATCAGCGGTCGTCACCGCGCTGTTCAACCTCCAATCGCTCGGCGAGCCATTGTTTCATCATGGATTGATAATTGAGGAATCGCTCTCTCGCAATCCGCTTGATTCTAGAAAGCATCCTTGGGTCGAACCGCAGAGTGATTGTCGTTGATTCGCGGCTGTCCGGGACGTGCTCGGAGGCTTTCATCAAAGGAGGCATCAGTTCATGTTCTTTCCAGAACTGAGACTCTTCAGCTTCACTTGCAAAATCTGGGATTTCACCCCATGTAGAAATGGATTTCATACCCTACTTGTATTGAGCATATTTCCGGTCGTAATACTTTCGCTCTCCCTCAGTGAGATCCCTTACTGCCACAACGCGCGCCTTCTTGCCGTCGGTCCAGAAGCAGAGGAAGAGGTAGCGGTCCTCGACAGTACGGCCGAGAGCATAATAGCGAGTCTCTCCGTCGCTGCGGTCTCGATCAGGGAGGAACCTGACCGAAAAAGGGTCTTCGAGGGCCTCTTCGATCTCACGGGGTTTGATGTCCTTTAGATCGAAGTGAACGTCCAGCAGGTCGAGTTCCATCCTTGCCACAAGGCTAAGGTAGGGGGATCCGGTTTCACAATGAAATAAGCGGGAACTAAAAATGGAAGGGCCAGATGATGGGGTGAGACAGCGTTCTTTTTGGAGAGATCAGGCTAAAGAATCCCCGGAAACAGGCCGGAGGGATGTGGCTGCGGCAAAGGATTGCAGGTGATCGGGGAAGAACCTCTCTCCAAATATTCGATGGAAGAGGCGAAAGGTTGGTTACATCCATATCCAGCCTACGGTTGTTACCGTAGCTGGCAGCATGAGGGTTGCTCCCAACTGGATCAAGGCTCTGAGGTATCCAGGAGAGTTTCTTTCAAGGTGGCGTATCGCTCGGACCCGATGACGAAGTAGTTGGGATTTCCAGCTACTTTCCCATAGAATATGCGATTTCTGGGCGAAGAGCTGGCAGCTGCGAGTTCAAATGAGGACTCGCGGAACCCCTTTAGCTCGCCGCCTTCATCAAGCTCCCGAAAGACTGCAGTCAGGCGAAAGCTGGGAGAGCGTAGGGCGCGTGCGGCGGCGAGACTCGTGGGGCGCAACCATTGCTCAACGCGCATCTCCTCCATGAACTTAAGGAGTTGATTGGCGCGATTTTTGTTTAGCTTAGAGGTTACGTCTTCATCGTATTGCCGGGCGCTCCATTCCTCTGACAGAAATTTATATTTGAGCGTCAAGGCGGGATCT
>PBTP01000035.1 GCA_002729275.1 Roseibacillus sp.
AAGAAACCGATTGACCGGCGACCGATATTCTAGTTTCCAAGTCCTGTGGGATTTCCNNNCNTACTACGCATCANCATGAAANCAACNATNCTTACTCTGGCGTTTTTCNTCNGCGCCCTGTCNNTNCTNCANGCNCAGAACNCTCCCAAGGGTTTTGAAAANGTTGATCAGGAGATTGTGATCACNGCNGTGCGGACNCAGATGAAATACGANGTGCCTGCTTTCAANGTNAAACCTGAGAGTAGAGTGAAGCTCACCTTCANGAACCCGGATGACCTGCCCCATAACCTCATCATCTGCACGCCCGGAAAGTCAAAAGGGAAAGACAAGGGAGGNGAGCTNATNGAGGCGGTTCTNGANCTGGGAGCAAAGGGAGAAGAGATGAACTGGGAGCCNAAGGGGCATCCTCGTATTCTTCACAGNTCCGGGATGGTTCAACCAAAGAAGGAANCAGTAATNTGGTTCAAGGNTCCCAAGGAAGAAGGAGCTTACCCTTACGTCTGCACATTCCCCGGGCACTTCACCCTGATGAANGGNATGATGAANGTCTCCAGTAAGGATGCNCCGGGAGTNCCCAAGNAGGAAGTAAAGGAGAAGGANCGTTCCAAGGACCTTCTTAAGATNGGAGGTGAAGTAGTTGTGGCAGAGCGGACGNGAATTTTCCGGGCGCCNATCGTCAAATCGAGTGGCCGGGCTGTCCACGTGGGTCTGCCCGATGGAATGAANTACACTTTTGATCCGCGCACTCTTGCGGTTCGNAATATCTGGGGAGGNGGATTTCTCAATCTTAACGAGGAGCGCAGGGGGCGNGGACAACCAAATTCACGGCGTGGNGACGGNTCTCAAACTTATATTGAGAATACGGGTATNCTCCGGCCTGTTGTCGGGGGGAGTGCNGTGGACTTTGAGTTCAAGGANCCTGATGTAAAGGACCACAAGAATATTGAAAAGTGGCTCTGGGAGGATCGCGATTTCCCCGAGCTTCTGGCCTCGGTGGATGCAGACTACCATGGACATAGTGTGGAGTCGGCNACCGGCGATCCGGTATTTCGCTTCCGTGTGGGTCAGAATGAGTTTCTNAANGGCGTTCGTTTCTCTCAGGAAGGGCGGNTTGAAATTGTCCTGCGTGCGGAGTTGAAAACNAANCAAGTGTTTGACGTTTCAGAGGAGGGGCTGAGCGATATCAAGGTCGGAGGCGGGAAGCTNGTTNATGGCAAGTGGACTCTGCAGGCGGGAACGGCTCAGGCTTACACGTTCAGTGCAAAATTGGAGAAGCCATTGATGAGCCGTCCTTATGTGGCCAAGGAGGAGAACTGGGGAGAGCANCCCGTNGTGCGCAACAAGNANAAGGCAGGNAANAAGGAAATGGAGCTTCCGCCNGGATATTCNTTCGAGAACTGGGAAGCGCCCAAGGACATTTATGGAAGAGACCAGCTTTTTGAGCCTACTGGGATTGCNGTNGCCAAGGATGGGACCGTGGTGGTTGCTACGAGGACTGCTGGGATCTGGCGCATTCGGAATGATAAATGGACCAANTTCGCAGAGGGGACTTACGAGTGCCTCGGAGTCTGGATNGAGGATGACAAGGGAGACCAGTTTGTTGTCATGCAGAAGCCNGAGCTGACNCGGATGAAGGATAGNAATGGTGATGGCCGTGGNGATAGTTTCGANACNGTCTGTGATGANTANGGGTTTCACGGNAACTATCATGAATACGCGCATGGTCCGGTGAGGGATAAGGAGGGGAATTANTATTTCTCCTTGAANCTTTCNCATGGGGGNAGNGAGCGNACCTCNTGGCGTGCGGGCGGACCGTTCATGGGNTCCATGGGTGGTTACCGGGGATGGGCGTGNCGGGTTACCCCNGAAGGAAAATTTGAGCCNTTCGCCAATGGTCTCCGGAGTCCNGCAGGTNTNGGNGTCGATCCNGAAGGNCGTATCTGGTATGCCGANAACCAGGGAGAGTATGTNGGNTCCTCGAAGGTGGTCCCCCTNGANAAGGGNAAGTTCTACGGNCACCTTTCTGGNCTATTGACCCTNGAGGGNAANATGAAGCCGGACTCNGNTGAGCTGAANTTCGACAANTGGAAGGATAAGATTCGTAANGGTGCGGTNTGGCTTCCACATGGNATGGTCGCNAACTCACCNGGNAATCCAACCTGGGATACTACCGGNGGNAAGTTTGGNCCATTCGGAGGGACAGATGTTCCTNGGNGATCAGACNCTTTCTAANCTGTTCNGGGTTGTTCCAGAGCAGGTCAATGGAATTGATCAGGGGTGTGTTATNCCCTTTGGGCGATTCTTTGCCTCCGGGGTGATGCGNCCTGTGTTTCTGCCGGATGGCAGCCTTCTGGTNGGGCANACTGGGCGTGGCTGGGGTGCCTGGGGTGGGCANCAGGCAAGCNTGCAGCGGATCGTGTATGACGGGAAGACTGTTGCAGCTTCCATCCATCATGCAAAAGCCGCCAAGAATGGATTCCTTCTCAGCCTCACTCAGCCCGTAGGTCAAGCAGTCAGCGAGGAGCAGCTGGCAGGCAAACTTAAGGTTCGTTCCTGGTTTTATACCAATACGGGGCGGTATGGATCACCACGGCATGAGGAGCGAGACGATGCCATTGAGCGTGTGCATATCAACGATGACCGAAAGAGTGTTCTGGTCGTGATGAAAGATTTCGGATCAGGAGACAAAAAGTGGTTGGACCGGCTCTATCATATCGAAATGCCGGACACCAAGGATGTCTTTGGAACAGCGCCGGTGACAAGCTCGGTGCGGGCTTACTTCACCCTGCGGATCATTCCCTGATCCTTTACAGTTACAGATCTTGAGCTTTCCTCGAGAAGCTGTCACCGCCCTCTCTGATGAGGGCGGTTTTTGTGTACAGGAAAGGTGAGCCCGTTATTTTAAGGGGAGGCGGTAGGCAGTGGCGGAATTTCTCCAGTAGTAATCCTCACGAGCCTCTACTCCCTTGCCGGAGATCCAGCTGTCTACGAGCTTCAAAAAGCTTGCGTAGCTTCCGCTATGCTTTGTGCATGGCCAGTTGGAGCCGTAGACGAGTCGCTTAGACCCGAAGTGAGTCCAGAGAGTGTCAAGAACTGCCCCGTAATGGCTCGGCTCCTTGATCGCAGGTTGCGTTGCACACCGCTGGTACAGTCCGGAAATCTTGCAGTAGACATTCTTATTAGAGGCAAGGCTCTCGACTGCGGTGACCCATTCCCGGGAGGGAGGCTTGCCGTCGAAATCATATCCAAGACAGTGGTCAATTACGATGGTCAGGTCGGGAATGGTTCTTGCCAGCCTGTCCGCGACCTTGATGCCGGGAATTCCCCCGCCATTGGTCAGGTAGTCCATGGTGAGGCGATACTGTGACAGCATGTTAAGATTCGAGAGGACCAGATCGTGGGTAAAATCGATGGGCTTGGAGCCCCGGGCTCTTACGCCCACGAAGCGCCGGTCTCTTTTCAGGCTGGCGATATGCTGGGAAAAATCCTCCCGGTAGACATCCACATTTCCGACGAGACCAATATAGAATGGGTCATCCTTGACCAGGTCGAGCACCCACCTGTTGTCTTCGAGGCGGTCGCTTGCCTCGACAACGACTACTCCTGTCACTCCCGCGGCCTTTGCCAATTTACTGTATTCCGTCGGAAGATGGGGTTTGTAGAGGACCTTATCCTTTTCCGGGGGCCAGCCGACCTTCTGCTCGCGGGTTGTGTCGTAGAGGTGGATATGGGTATCGATGAGGTGCTTGACGGGTTTAATTTCGGCTCCGGCTATCTGGGATCCGATCAGGGTGAGGAAGAGGGCCTTACTAGTATTCATGCCAAAAGGAGGGAAAGGTCTACTGATCTGAGTGTGGGACAGGTGACGCCTTTATTCTCCAGTGCCGCCTGTCCAATTTTCAGTCTGGAATGGGGAAGCGGGAAGTCCTTCTCCATTGACCAGATTGGGGTTTGCGACCTTGTGCCAGCCGAACCGGACCTGGGTAGGCTGTTTGATATTCTCAGCAGTGACGTGAACCTGATCCCCAACAATTTTTGCGTCCGCGTCCATGAATTGACCGTCTGCACCCGCAATTTGAAATTCTGAGAGGCTCTTCCCATCTCTTGCCTTAAGGCCGTCTGCGTGAGCAAAGGCGAGGCGGATTGCACTCTTCTCAATCTTCATGGCCTTGAAAAGGGGACCGGAGTAGATCACTCCCTCGCTCTTGTAGTGCTTTGCAAGAGCCCAGCGGGCCAGCCGGCCACCTACTTCATGTTTGTTTCGGGGATGGATATCCCCGATGTTGTGAACGATATCCGTCGTCACTGCCATTCCCGTATGAGGAATCTTGAGAGTGGCGCACTGGGCTTCCCAAAGGGCAGGAAGTTGTCCTGAAGCGTAGGAGCCTCCACTCCATGGAGCAATCTGGACGAAGTAGAAAGGCATACTCTTATTGTTAAACACTCGACGCCACCCCTCGATAAGGTCCCTCATCTTTCCGGTATAGGCTAAACCGTTCTTCTGGATGCAATTGGTCTCGCCCTGATACCAGATCGTGCCGGTTACCGAAAAATCCACAATTGGAGCAATCATACCGTTATACATTTTTCCTGAGCCAGCAGCTGTAACCGTCCACGGCTCAATGGGAGAGCCACCCCACGAGCTATTGATCAGCCCGACGGGAACACTCTGGTCCGCATGGATCGCTTTACCAAAATGGTAGAGGACCGCGGAAAACCCGGGTATGTTAGCCGACGTGCATTGCTTCCAGGCCGCATTGACATCGGCCTGCGGCGTATCGAATTGTTTTTTCGGAATGTGAAAGAGACGAATTCTCGGGTGGTTGGCTGCCTTGACGAACTCGTCCCGGCCTTCGCTCTGATTCAGGTTCCACTCCATGTTGGACTGCCCGGATCCAACCCACACGTCACCAATAAGGATGTTTTCCAGAATGATGGTGTTTTTCCCCTTGATAGTCATCTTGTGGGACTTGCCTCCATCAGCCTTCAATGCTGGCAGGTCAATGTGCCACTTGCCATTCTCGTCAGCGGTTGTAGCAAAGCTGCGCGGCCCGAACTTGAGGGAAACCTTTTCTCCGGAGTCGGCAGTTCCCCAGACCTTGAGGGGAGTGTCCCTCTGGAGCACCATATGACTCCCAAAAATACCGGGAAGAGAGACGTCAGCGAGTGCTGCGAGGGGCAGGATGCCGAGAAGAAAGGCGAGAAGGGCGAACGTATGTTTCATGGTGGCCTGCCTTCCTAAAGAGAAAGAAGACCGGGCGCCAGCGTAAAGGCCCCTAGGGGTGGCTGAGCTCCGAGAGCTTCCATGTCTGATCGACCGGGACTTTCCGATTGCCCATGATGACGCGTACGCGGATGGAGGGATCCGCCACGGTCGAGTCAAAGTCAATGGATGCGAAGCTGAGATTTTTACTGTTAGCCACTCCGGAAGAGATGATTTCTACAAGTGGGTATCCCACGCGCGTTGATTCATGATGTTGCCATACAACGGAATTATGAATATCTCCCGACATGTAGACGACCCCATTAATTTTGTGTTCCCGAATGGCATCAAAAAGTCGATGGCGGGCAAAGGTGTAGATTTTCCAGCCATCGCTCTTGCTGTGATTCAGGGTGCTTCCAGAGGCGATGACCTTGAACTTCGCTCGTGAATTCCTGAGGCCATTCAGAAGCCATTGGAACTGCTCATCTCCGAGCATGCGCTTATTCTTATCGTCTGGGGCATCATCCGGACTGCGGTGGTAACGCCCATCGACTACAAAGAACTCAACTTCTCCCCACATGAACCGGAAAAAGGCCCCTGGAGTCTGGGCAGTCCCAGCAGCCGGATTGACCCAGAACTGCTTCCAGCCTGCCAACGACCCTTCTTTTCCAGGGGCGGTTCCATCCGAATTATTCGGGCCATAGTCGTGATCGTCCCACATCGCGTAAGTGGGGATGTTGCGTATGACGGCTGCGAATTCCGGGATCCTGCGGTAGTGCAGGTGATGTGCCCACTGAATCGAGGGGTCCGTAGTATCTGAATACTGGGTGTCACCCACGGTGAGGTGGAGATCGGGCTTCTGCTCGCGGATAATATCCCATGAGCCCTGCGGTTGACCGACCTTCATACAGGAGGTGAGGACCATGCGGAATTTGTGGGGGGTGCCGGCTTGAGGAGGAGTTCGGAAGGAGCCAGTTAGTTGCCCGGATGTTGTGCCATCGACCTTTACTCCATAGTAAAACAAGGTATCCGGACTGAGCTTTTGCAGACTTGCGACTTGGAGGGCTCCGCCGAAATTCCCGGCAGGATTTTTGATCAGGTTGAAAGGACGAGGCTTCTCAAAAAGGCGTTTTTTATCAGAGGAGACGAAGGCTTCGCATCTGGCGCCGTTGGGAGAAAAGAACCATATCTGGGCAGAGTCTGGCATCACGTTGCCGATCAGGGGGCCTGCAGTTTTGCCGGGAGCAGCCGGGAGGAGTGGGCACAGGAAGAAGAGGAGGAGCCAGAGAGAGGTTTTCATGGACAGGGTTTATTAATATAGCAGAAAGTTTCTGCATCGTTCTCTGAAGCAGTCCAAGTCTTTTTCCCACTCCATGACGATGGACGCATGAGGGTGCTGGTTCAGAATCGCTCGTTCGGTAGAGGGGTGGCAGAGAAGGGTGTTAAGCTTCCCGGTTTCCCAATGATCAGGGTAGAGTTTTCGTAGGGCCTGGCCCAGGGCCAGGCCGAGCCGGGGGGACTCGCAAAGGGATGGATCCTTCAGGAGAATTCGCACGCCGCCACACTCCTCACCTTCAAAAACACTGGACTCCGGAGTGAACCGGATGGGTACGAATTCTAGCCCGGGGAGCTTTCTGGAGGTGAGGTGTAGGGCGAGGTCATCGGCTACGATATATGGCGCGCCAACAATTTCAAAAGGAAGGCTGGTTCCTCTTCCCACGGAAAGATTGGTGAACTCCAGAAGACCAATGCCGGGATAGAGGGTAGCAGCGGCGAGGTTGGGCATGTTTGGGGAAGGCTTAACCCATGGAAGACCGGTTTCATCAAAACGCATGGAACGTTTCCAGTGGCGAAGGGGGACCACTAAGAGGTCGAGCTCCGGGTAGAGTTCACTTTGGTAGAGTTTGGCGAGCTCTCCAGCGGTCATACCGTGTTGCACCGGGATATCGTGGAAGGCGACGAATTTCTGTTCGCCATCGCGGAGTGGTCCGGCCACTTTTATCCCGCCCAGCGGATTGACCCGGTCAAGGACAATGAACCGGATTCCTGCTTCCTTTGCCGCTTCCATGGCGAGGCCCATGGTAGAGAGGTAGGTGTAGAAGCGGCACCCGATATCCTGCATGTCAAATACGAGAGCATCGATCTCTTTCAGGTGTTCTGGACTTGGTTTGCGGCGATCCTTACCCGCATAGAGGCTATGGACTGGGAGCCCGGTTCTATCGTCGAACCCATCCTCAACTTTTCCATCTCGGGTGCCACGGATTCCGTGTTCTGGTCCGAAAAGAGAGACTAGTTTCACCGAGGGAGCTCCATGGAGGAGGTCGATAGTGCTCCTACGATCCCGATTCAGCCCTGTCGGGTTGGTGATCAGACCGACCCTGAGACCATTCAGAGGGGCAAAATCGCTTGCTATCAGGACATCAATTCCGCTGAGAACATTGCCAACGGGATATTGGATTTTCTCCCGGAGGGCGCTCTTCTCCTGCTCGGTCACTTGGGGTAGGGCGTTCGAGACCGTGGTAAAGTCGAAGCCAGTGGCCTCGGCAGCAAGGGTTCCGACCTGAGAGCGTAGTTTGCGGACATCTCCCCCCGAGGGATGATTTCGGTTGCTCAGGAAGATGACCGTGGTCTGGCTGAAGGGATCCAGCCAGAGAGAGGTGCCGGTCCACCCAGAGTGGCCAAAGGAACCGAGCGGAAAGATTTTACCTCGTGGCCCCGCGTAAGGAGAATCAATGTCGAATCCTAGCCCTCGGCGGACAGCAACTCTCTCGGGAGTCTGCACAGAAGACATGAGTTTGACCGTTTCGGGTTGCAGGATACGCGTTTCCTGCAGTTTTCCACCCTGAAGGATCATGCGGGCAAAACGCGAGAGATCATGGGCGCTTGTGAATAGGCCGGCATGACCTGCTTCACCCGCCATGGCTCCTGCGGTAGGGTCGTGGACCACTCCCCTGAGTATGCTTCCGTCAGCCATCAAGGTTGTTGGTGCAATCCGGGGCAGATGTGTTTCCGCAGGCAGGAAGAAGGTGTCATTCATTTTCAGAGGGCCGAAAATTGTTTCCTGTGCGAACACTGAAAGAGGTTTTCCTGAAATTCTGCGAACAACCTCTCCCAGCAGGATGAAATTGATATCGCTATAACGGTGGTCGTAACCGGCATGACCGACAGAAGGTTCGCTGCAGGCAAGGGCAATCCCGGTAGCCCTGCCGCTCCAGTCATAACCCTTGCGAATTCCGGGGAGAAGACCACTGGTATGTGTGAGAAGGTGACGGATGGTAATCCTGGCCTTGTTTGGGTCGCCGGTAAGTTCGGGAAGAAATTTGGAGGCCTTGTCCTCAAGCTTGATCTTCGAATTCTCGATCAGTTTCAGGATGCATGGTGTGGTAGCGACTACCTTGGTGAGAGATGCTGCATCGAAAATGGTATTGATCGACATATCCTCATCCAGAGGAACCAATGCACGTTTGCCGTAGGCTTTCCGGTAAACCTCACCATTTCCTTGCAGCCATAAAACACCGCCGGGCAGCTTCTTTTGCCGGATCGCCTCTAATATGACGGTGTCAATTCGCTTCAGGGACTCGGGGCGAAACGCGGCAGTGGTTGTGCCGGGTATCTCAGCTTGGCCCTGCAGGGTAAGGAGAAGAGAGAAGAGCAGACTGGGAATTCGCATGGGCTTCGACATGACGAACATGAGGGTATCCGGACAAAGTCTACCCGGATTTTACCCCGATGTCTGCCGTTAAGACCGCTACGGCGACCTCTACATATTGAGAGGCCGCCGTGCGTGGATTCTCCGTTGGATATTATTCCCCGTAATTGAAGGGGTCTGAGTATTTTGGATCAGTGGCGAGGTTGGGGTCCGTGAGGGTATGCAGGAAAGCTACGAGGGCCCTTTTCTCACCTTCGCTGAGGTTCAATCGGATAGGGCGATTGTTATTGCGGAGCTGAGGAGCGAGATTGGGATGGTTGACGACCTGGGAATCGTAGAATTCGACGACCTGTTCCAAGGTGCCGAATCTACCATCATGCATGTAGGGTCCCGTGAGAGCGATATTACGGAGGGAGGGAACCTTGAACTTACCAAGATCCTGTTGCCGGCGTGTGATGGCACCTATGCCCGGATCCGTGTAGGGATTTTCAAGACCATTATTGAAAACGTTGTCAGGGACAAAGTTATCAGTCCTGTGGCAGTCGTCACACCGTCCCTGTCCATTGAAGATTCGTCGCCCTTGATTCTCTTCCGGGCTGAAGTTGGAGAAGTTTTTCGACCTCCCAAGATCAAACTTGGATTCTGTTGAGATGATGCTGCGAATAAACTGGGCGAGGGCGAGAGCGATCCGTTCCGAGGTCACGACGGCGTCTCCGAAGGTGGAGGTGAAAAGTTCGGCATAGTAGCGCTCTGCGGAAACTTTGGTAACAAGTTCAGTGAGGGTCAGCCCCATTTCCACTTTGTTCTGAATAGGCTCTAAAACCTGCTCCTCCAGTGTTTGGGAGCGCTCATCCCAGAAGAAATGTTCTCGCTCGTAGTATTTGGCGTTGGTCAGGCCCATCGAGTTACGGCCAGTTTCACTTCCAAGAAATCCGATACTGAATTGACGAGGATCTGAGAAACCATGCTCCTGCTGATGGCAGGATGCGCATGAGGTGGTGTTATTGGCGGAGAGGCGCTTGTCGTAAAAAAGGACTCGTCCGAGTGTGGCTCCGCGGTCGGTAACTGGATTGCCAGTGGGGGTATTGTCCTGGGCTAGTATTTGAGGGGTAAGAAAATGAGCAGGAAGAGAGGGAAGGGCATAGTTGTCAGGCGTGGATGGAAGTGCCAGAGCCTGGCTTGCATTACTCACCCCCGTTTGCAGAACCGGATCGAAGGTCAGACGATAGAAGGAGCGTGGCGCGTTTTGGAGAACGTGCAAATTTGTGCCAAAGCTCCCGTTATGAACTTTAATGGTCTGGAATTCATACCACGAGACGAGGTCATTTGAGATCTCCAGATTCCATGTATGGTTCCCCGGGTCCGCGATAGAGACCCGCATGAACCCATTGTCTGCTTGCAGAGAAAAATCGACTTGTGAATCTGCAGGGACCTGGGCCCCTGCGGGGGTTACCACCGCAAGGGTTGTTACCAGGCGAAAGACATGGGTATGGGCTCCGAGGTTTTTCATGAATAATCATGAACCACATGCCGCGCGATAGGGCCATGCGCTTTACCTATGCTTTACGGTCTTAACAGACTCTTAATGGTCTCCACTACCTGATCGAGGTAGGGCGGGAGTAATGACAGATCACTTCGTGCGGGCTCAATCTGGTCTGCCTGTTACTGGGAAATCCACGGACGCGCCTGCTTGACGAGCAGTTCTCCGTCATCGGTAATCTTGAACTCCACTTCCATTGCCCACGAGGACCAGTTAGAGGGCTGATACAAGGAGCGGAAATGGTTGTGAACCATGTCCATCTTTATCTTGAGGTCGAGGGCCTGAGTCCGGGTGAGGATGGTCTCTCCTCGGGGGAGTAGATTCGAGAAACGAATGTATTGAATTTCATCTGAACCTCCAAGTAGCTCGGCGATGAGGTATTCCTCCGGGGTTGTTCCGGCTTCAGGATTCGTGACCAGATTTTCTCCAACTTGGACGTTCACATAATGGCCCTCCCATGCGGGATCGAAGATGTTGGTCGTCACTCCGACTCCGTTGGCCTGCTCTCCGGTGTAGTTAGGGTGAACCAGAACCCCCATGGCTGCGGAGAAATGGTCAATGCGCCAGAATTCACGTTCTTCGAAGGCTCGGTAGTTCCAGAGGCTGGCCCAAACCTGCTTCACGCTTTTTTCCAAGGGTCCTTCGTCGCGGCCGTGAGTATAGGAGCTGTAAAGACCAGCGCCGTTGAAGCCTTCGAGGTCTTCATTGTTTGTGCTCGATCGCAGTCTCAGGGTGACGTTGGGTCTCCATGAGGCTCTGAGCCTGTTCACGTCCTCGGTCATCCAGGCGGGTAGGGGAGAGTCCTCTAAAGCGCTCTGGAAGCGTCTCAGCAGAGCATCCCTGAAGAGGGGAGAGCTCTGGAACAGGGCCTGTCCCATCATATTGCGGGCCTGATCATAAAGCCCGTTGAACTTCATGAACTCATCGTAGAAGTAAAATGGGATGGCATATCCATCCGGCGAATTCCGAGGGATCACCCTGCGCAATTCTGCGACGTTTGCTGTTTTTGCTCCGAAGGCATCAGATGCCCCGAAGCGAATCTGCGAAAGAGGACGGATTTCGGTAATGCTGAGGTTCCTTACAGGGGTCTGAGGCTGTGCTGGCCGGATCGCTTCAAACCATGCGTCGACTTCCTCATCCGTGGCGGCGCGAATTTCGAAGCCATCCCGATCAACCCGGTAATAGACATTCTCGCCGAGGAACGGTGCGATATCGGGGTGCGAGGAGGCATCCCTGATGTAGGCATTCGGGGTATTATTCTGCATCGCCTTGAGATTGACGTGAGAAAGTGGGGTCTGGGGAATCTCAGTGATAATTCCGCCAACATGAGTGAGGTCGTTAGGAATGTTACGGAAGATCACGACATCGCGGACTGAGAGGATTTCGGATCCATTTACTACCCGGAGACGGCCGTATCCTTCGCCCGGATTAAGCCCCGTAAACACGACATTCCGGTAGAGCTCGTCCGTCTGGATCACGTTCACGTAGGAATTATCAAAAGCTTCCTGCTCGTCTTCATAGATTGTCCGCTGAGTTTCACTTGCAGGATGATACGCTATATTTCCATCGACGAAGGGCATGGAGGCCGCGATCAGCTCGTATCCCTTTTCCACAAACCGGAAGGCAACCGGGTCGGAAGGCCAGAATTCCACAGTGTAGAGCCCCCGCTGGCCCTTCTCGTCGACGTAATTATCGTGAGCGATAAGGCTTCCCGCGAGGTTCCTCCGGGTTGAATTGTTGAAGTAGGTGTGACTCTGAAAGAGGCTGACGCTGTTGTATCGATTCACAGCCTGGTTGGTGAAGTCGTAGTGATACTGATAACGGGTAGTATCTGCGAAGTAGAGAACGGGGGTAGGAGTGTGGACGTTGTATACGAGAAACTTTACCTCGCGGATTTCGGGTGCTCCGGGTCGCCCGTCTCTACCTGCCATTCTTTCATAATGTGCCCTATTCGTGAGCATCAGGGATCCGTGGATCCGGTTCACGGGAGGCGCCGGATTGATAGGATTGTAATATCCAGGCCTTGCCATTTCGAGCCAGTCGGAAAAGCCGTCATTGTCGAGATCCCCGGCCTGCGAGGATCTGAAGTGGGATAGCTGATAAAAGGCCCTGCTTTTAGGTCGGGAGGAGTCCGCTATGGTCACCGCGCTGGAATTACTTCTCACGATGGCTACGGGACGGCCGCTACCCAATTCTGATAAGGCGTTAGACCGGCGAAGAACATGGTAGCCGCCCGGATCCGGGCCTAACTCGAAAGCTATTTTTCCCCCGGGAGTATGCCCTATAGAGTTGATCTTAGGGTTCGCAGGCCCCGGGAGTGCAGTTCCGATCCAGCAGCAAGTGCCGAGGATCATAAACCGGAGAGAATCAGAAAACGCGGAGAATTGTCGAGGCACACTCCAAGATACAGTCGAATAGGCCTTGGAGACTAGCGATAAGTTGCTCGTTGGGCTTCTGCCGGCCGGGAGATCAACCGGAAATGATGGAATTGAGTGTTTTGCTCGCCCGCATTGCCGCGTCTGCGGTGGTGTCGTCGGGACGGTAATAGCCTCCGATTTCAACATCCTTCCCCTGAATCATGTTCAACTCCTCTATGATCGTTTCCTCTGCCTCTTCCAGTTGTCCGGCAAGGGATAAGAATTCCGCCTTAAGTTCCGGGTCCTCATTCTGAGCCGCGATCGCACGGGCCCAGTAAAGTGCGAGGTAAAAGTGTGTGCCTCGATTGTCCAACTCCCCACATTTCCGGGAAGGGGCCCGGTCGTTGAGAAGATACTGGGTGCTAGCCTCGTCCAGAGCCTCACTCAGGATACGCGCTCTCGGACTGCTGAATTTACCAGAGAGGTGCTCGAGGGAGACCGCGAGGGCTAAAAATTCACCGAGGGAGTCCCATCGAAGATGATTTTCTGCATTAAATTGTTGAACGTGTTTCGGGGCCGAACCTCCAGCCCCGGTCTCGAACAGGCCTCCCCCATTCATAAGCGGAACAATAGAAAGCATTTTTGCGCTGGTGCCTACCTCGAGAATGGGGAAGAGGTCGGTAAGATAGTCTCTCAGGACGTTGCCGGTCACGGAAATGGTATCTTTACCCGCTTTGAGTCGTTCGAGGGTGAATCGACAGGCATCAACTGGTGATAGAATATGAATATCGAGTGATTCGGTGTCTTGCTCCGCCAGATTTGTCTGCACTTTGCGAATAATCTGGGAGTCGTGACCGCGGTTTTCGTCGAGCCAGAAGACGGCTGGAGACCCGGTCGCGCGGGCACGGGCGACCGCCAGTTTCACCCAGTCACGAATCGGAGCATCCTTCGTCTGGCAGGCTCTCCAGAGGTCTCCCTTCTCGACGCTGTGCTCGATAAGGATGTTTCCATCGCCATCGACGATACGAATAGTGCCATCCGCGGGGGCCTGGAACGTCTTGTCATGGGATCCATACTCCTCGGCCTTCTGGGCCATCAGGCCAACATTCGGAACGGTCCCCATCGTAGCAGGGTCGAAAGCGCCATGCTCACGGCAGAATTCAATGGTAGATTGATAGACGCCTGCATAGGAGCTGTCGGGGATAACCGCAAGGGTGTCCTGGCGCTCTCCGAGTGCATTCCACATCTTACCGGAGTCACGAATCATTGCCGGCATGGAGGCATCAATAATGACATCGCTGGGCACGTGTAGATTTGTGATTCCTCGGTCGGAGTTCACCATTGCAAGTCCCGGCCCCTTGTCGTGACAGGCCTGGAGGTCGGCGTTGATCTCCTCGGATTTCTCCTCAGGAAGAGTCTCAACCTTGGCAAGAAGGTCGCCGATGCCATTGTTGAAATCGACTCCGAGTTCATCGAGCAGCGGTTCATGCTTTTCGATCAGCTCCTTGAAGTAGGCCCGCACGCATTGGCCGAAGATTACGGGGTCGGACACTTTCATCATGGTGGCCTTCATATGCAGGGAAAAGAGAAGTCCCTCTTCCTTGGCACGAGCAATCTGATGGTCGAGAAAAGAGGAGAGGGCCTTCAGGCTCATGACGCTGGCATCCAGGACTTCCCCGGCAAGAAGCGGCGCCGCGGGCTTGAGTACGCCTGTGCTCCCGTGGGGGTCGACAAATTCGATCTGGAAGGTGTTAGCCTGCTCAGCGGTTATGGACTTCTCCCGGTAGCGAAAATCTCCAGCGGACATGGTGGCGACGGTCGTCTTGGAATCTTTCGCCCACGCGCCCATGGAATGCGGATTGTTGCGGGCATACTCCTTGACTGCTTTTGGGGCCCGGCGATCAGAATTTCCTTCGCGCAGGACTGGATTTACCGCGCTGCCCTTGATCCGGTCGTAGCGGGCCTTGATATCTATTTCCTCGGGAGTAGAGGCTGCGGCGGGGTAGTCTGGGAGAGAATATCCGTGCCCTTGTAACTCCTTGATGGCGGCCTTGAGTTGGGGGATCGAGGCGCTGATGTTGGGCAGCTTGATGATGTTGGCCTCGGGGGTCTTTGCCATGGCGCCAAGTTCAGCTAGTGCATCATCGCACTGTTGGCTCTCCGCGAGAAAGTCAGGGAACATTGCAAGGATTCGGCCGGCGAGAGAAATGTCCCGGGTCTCAACCCGAATGCCTGACGAGCTTGTGAACCGATGAATGATTGGGAGGAGAGAGCGAGTGGCAAGGGCCGGAGCCTCGTCGGTAATCGTATAAATGATCGTGGGAACAGACATCGTCAGCNGAAAGGGAGGGGGCCATTTACGTTAGAGGAAGACGATGGTCAACAGAATGTGTTTTTATAGGGGTGGAAGGATTCCTCCCTATCGGGGTAGTAGCTTGTGTGATTTTACTTCAAGGTGTGACGGTTCACCTACACCATCGCTTTTGCAAATGAATGTCAGAATCCTTCTTTTCATGCTTGCTGGAATTGCGGCCCAGCCTGCGGTCGGCTCTTCGCCCAATNTTCTGGTTTTTCTTACTGATGATCAGGGTTGGGGAGACCTCTCCAGCTCCGGGAATATTGATCTTCGCACACCCCATGTCGATTCGTTGAAGCGTGATGGCACNAGTTTTGATCGGTTCTATGTGTGTCCAGTGTGCTCTCCAACGAGGGCGGAGTTTCTGACTGGAAGGCATCATGCGCGGTCAGGCGTATACTCCACCTCGGCAGGAGGTGAGCGAGTCAATCTCGGGGAGGTGACTATCGCGGACATGTTCAAGGCGGAGGGTTATTTGACTGGCGCATTTGGTAAATGGCATAATGGAATGCAATACCCCTACCACCCCAACGGGCGGGGATTTGATGAGTTCTACGGGTTTTGCAGTGGACACTGGGGAAACTATTACAGCCCCCTCCTTGAGAGGAATGGGCGACCGGTCAAGGGTGAGGGATTCTGCGTTGATGACTTCACGAGCAAGGCGATTACCTTCATCGAGGGAGCAGTGGAGTCCGGGAAGCCCTTTTTCGCCTATATTCCCTACAACACACCACATTCACCCATGCAGGTTCCGGATAAATTCTGGGAGCGCTTTTCTGGCCGAAGTCTCAAGATGCGGAATCAGCAGAATCCAGATCGCGAGATCGAGACTCATAAGAGGAGCGCCCTGGCCATGTGTGAGAATATTGACTGGAATGTCGGACGGGTGCTTGCGCGTCTTGATACGCTTGAGGTGGCCGGGGAAACCATTGTGGTCTGGTTTCATGACAATGGGCCAAACGGAGTGCGTTGGAATGGAGGGATGCGGGGCAGGAAGGGGTCGACTGATGAGGGTGGTGTTAGAAGCCCGTTGTATGTTCGCTGGCCCAGCCACCTTCAACGGGGAGCGGTTGTTTCTGAGATTGCCAGTGTTCGAGATCTTCTGCCAACTCTCTGTGATCTTGCCGGGGTCCCTGTTGCCGGGAGCAAGCAACTCGATGGGGCTAGCCTGAAGCAGTTGCTGATGAGAGAAGGTATAGAAGAGAGGCCATGGCCCTCCCGCACTCTTATTAATCATTGGAAAGATAGGATAAGTGTCAGAAGTCAACGTTTCCGTTTGGACGACAAGCGAAGGCTTTACGATATGGTTGCTGATCCGGCCCAGCAACAGGATGTGGCATNCCGTCATCCCGAGGTTGCTNCAAAACTGAGCCGGGTGGCAGCCGTGCACCGTGAGGCCTTCATGCAGACATACTACGATGATAAACGNCCCTTCGTTATTGCTCATCCCGAGTCACGCTACTCTCAACTTCCAGCAAGGGATGCGAGAGCCCACGGCTCCATCAAGCGGTCAAACCGGTTTCCCAACTGTTCGTATTTCAAGAATTGGACAAGCATAGAGGACTGGATCAGTTTCGATGTAGAGGTTGCCTCTTCCGGNTCCTACCAAGCGACTCTCTACTATGCGGCTACAGATGCAGGTGCAAAGTTTGAGTTATCCTTTAATGGGGCGAAGCTTCCTTTTGAGCTTCAAGAGGCACACGACGTGCCAGAGCTGGGGGCTGAGCATGACCGTCATCCGCGCATGGAGTCCTACGTTAAGGATTTCAAGACTCTGACGATCGGGGAGATTGTGCTTAAGCAGGGGAAGGGGAAATTGACTCTCCGCGCTACTGAGATTCCCGGAGCAGAAGCAATGGAGTTTCGCCTGCTAACCCTGCAGCGGATGTAAGGTCGAGCGCTGGGAAGAAGTGATGGAGGCAATCAGCCCCAGAAGAGAGATGGGATTAGATGGTTACGGTGCTGAAAGTTATTTGGTTACCCTGCGGGAGGGGCGATAAGCTCCAGCGCTATCACCCTGCCCGGTGCAAGGGCTTGCTCTCTGTTCNCAACTCCCTACCGTCCGCCTCTCATGTCCATTGAACTGATTCTCACGCATCCGGGTGGTGCGCACAAAGACGACTATCTGGCGTGTAGTTTGCTGGTTGCGCAGCACGGAGCTCCGATCGAGCGGCGTGAGCCGAAGCAGGGTGATCTCGACAACTCCGCAGTATTGGTGGTCGACGTGGGTGGAGAACATGAGCCCGGGCGGGGAAATTTTGATCATCACCAGTTTTCGCGTGATCACGACCCGGTCTGTGCGCTCTCCCTGGTGTTGCAGGACCTCGGTCTCTACGAAGACGCAAAAATGTTCTGCGACTGGCTCGAGCCTGCGGAGTGGTTCGACACCCGGGGGGCAGGNGGGACGGCCAAGTGGCTGGGTGTAGATCGCAACATCGTCAGTAAGCTTAATTCGCCGATGGATGTCACCCTGCTACGGCGCTTTGCACAAGCNGAGCGGCTCGACCCTGGCGATTTGCTCTNCGAGATGATGCGCTGGGTGGGAGAGGATATCCTGGAGTATTTGAAGACTTTACGTGAGCGGCTCACGTATATCAATGAGCATGGCGAGCTCTGGACGCTGGGGGTTAACGGGGAGGATTCCTTCAAGGTGATGTTCATGCCACGGACCAATCCGCTCCCGGCTGAGCCCTCGATGGGGCTTGGGCGCTACCTCGATTCGATTGGTGAATCGGAGAACGTGGCGGGTCTGGTCTATCCGGACCGACGGGGCAGCGGCTATGGGCTCTCTCGTCACAACGACGACCCACGACTTGAGTTCACCCGGATCGGGGCAGAGGGTGATGTGCATTTTGCCCACGCCCGGGGATTTGTCGCAAAGACTTCAGCCACGGAGAAAGAGCGCCTGAAGGAGTTGCTTCGAGCGGCCTGGGTGTAATTGTGGGAGGAGGCTGGTGGCCAACCTCCTACAAGATGCAGACTTTTTTATCACCGTGAAAATCCAATCGGCCATATTCGAGCGTGGGGCTGTCAGNTTCGAAGGCTGTCCGGATTCGAAGCTCCCTGAGTTTGCCTTCATTGGTCGTTCTAACGTGGGGAAATCGTCTCTNATCAACCTTCTTTCCGGTATTGAGGGGTTGGCACGTGTTTCGGGGAGCCCGGGGCGGACCAGGGAAATAAACTTCTTCACCGTGAATGAACAATGGAGCCTGGTGGACCTGCCAGGATATGGATACGCCAAGGTGTCCAAGGTTGACCGGATACGCTTCCAGAAGTTTATCTCAGATTATCTCATCGAGCGGGAGAACCTGGTCTGTGCCTTCGTCCTGATTGATTCACGCCATCCTCCTCAGGGCGTTGATCTGGAATTCGTGGAGTGGCTTGTTGCGGGAGAAGTTCCTTTTGAGCTGATCTTTACCAAGGCAGACAAGAATAAGGAGAGTGCCGCAAAAAAGAACATTGCCCTGTTCCGAGAGGCGATGAGGAAGTGGAGTGAGGGCGAGCCNCGGGCCTACCTCTCGTCGATCAAGACGGGAGAGGGAAAGAAGGAGATCCTGAGGAGCATCGGGGAGATGCTGCAAATGGCATAGGAAGCAGCCNGGCAGGNAGCCGGCCCCCGATTCGTTTTCAAGCGAGGATTTCCTTTACCACTCTTCCGTGAACATCAGTGAGGCGGAACTGTCTTCCCTGGTAGCGGAAGGTAAGACGCTCATGGTCAATTCCCAGCTGGTGGAGGATGGTAGCATTGAAGTCGTGAACGTGAACAGGATCACGTGCGATGGCATACCCGAGCTCATCAGTCGCTCCATGCACATGGCCTGCCTTGCATCCGCCCCCTGCCATCCACACGCTGTAAGCGTCCTTATGATGGTCGCGTCCAGCCTTGGACTTCCCAGAGCCATTGCCGACCGCTCCCTGTGCCATCGGGGTCCTGCCAAATTCAGCGCTCCAAATGACGAGGGTTTCATCCAGAAGCCCCCTTTCCCGGAGGTCCCGGATGAGTGCTGAGATGGGTTTGTCNACCTGTCTGGTTTTGTTGGGGAGGCTGTTGAAAACACTTCCATGATGGTCCCACCCCTGATCAAAAAGTTGGACAAAGCGAACGCCGCGCTCCACCAGCCTTCTAGCCAGGAGGCAGTTATTCGCAAAAGAAGTCTTCCCGGGTTGCGTGCCATACATTTCGTGTGTGGTCTGGGGCTCACTGGCAATATCCATCAGTTCGGGAACGCTGGTTTGCATCCGGTAAGCCATTTCGTACTGACTGATTCTGGTGGCAATTTCCGGATCCCCCACGTCAGTGAGGGCAACCTTGTTGAGGTCGTTGACTGCGTCCACAACCATCTTGCGTTCCCCCGGTGAAACTCCTTTCGGGTTGGACAGGTAGAGGACCGGGTCCCCCTTGGATCGAAATTCTATCCCCTGGTGAATGGTGGGTAGGAATCCACTTCCGAATGCGCTGTTGCCTGCCCCGAGGACTTGGCCGGTGATCAGGACCACAAATCCGGGGAGGTTCTGGTTCTCACTTCCCAAGCCGTAGCTCACCCATGAGCCCATACTGGGCCGCCCNAATCGCTCGAACCCCGTAAGAAGAAACATCTGGGAGGGCGCATGGTTGAATTGATCGGTATGCAGAGTCTTGATGAGACAGAGCTCATCCGCCACTCCCTGGAGGTGGGGAAGAAGGTTGGACAGCTCCATGCCGGAGGCACCACATTTGCGGAAGGCGAATTGGTCTTCTTTGGGAGTTCCGAGNAGATTTGGNTGTTCTCGAATGAAGGCCAGCTTGTTCGTNTCGAAGAACTCGTCAGGGCATAATTGNCCNGTTCGCTTCTGAAGCTCAGGTTTGTAATCGAAGAGATCGAGGTGGGATGGCGACCCCACGAGATGAATGTAGATAACTCGTTTCGCCTTGGGTGCGTGGTGAAGACCGGACTGGCNCAGTGGGCTGCTGGCGGTCCCCGCAGAATCGGCGTTGGCGATAGCAGAAAGGGCCGCGGCTCCCATGCCATATCCCGTCTTTTGCAGAAAGAGGCGACGGGTCTCGGTCTGGAGGTGGCTGGAAATCATTGATTAGGGGAGGCGCAGAGGGTTTGTAGAGAGCTGTTGCGAGGGCGTCTTTAATTTCTCGTAATGGTCTCGTCGAGATTGAGNAATGCGCTGGCGACGTAGAACCAGGCTGCTAATTCCGGGTCGTTCTGGGTTTGGGGCTGATACACAAAGTGGGGATTGCCGAGGAGATCGGCTGCTTCTTGGGGATGAGCGTTGAAGTGTTCAAGCCTCTCGAGCAGGAGTTGATCGATGATTCCGCTTTCCCGGCTGTCAGGCAGACGCGAAACTGCCAGACGGAAGCCGTGTCGGATTCTGGTGCCTGGAGAGCTGGACTCTTGGAGGATTCGGTCGGCAAGGGCGAGAGCCATCTCCACGAAGGCTGGATCGTTCAGGAGAGTAAGGGCTTGATTTGGGGTATTAGTACGCGCGCGCGCCACACTGCACGCAGCCCTGTCCGGCGCATCAAAGTTGACCATGCTCGGGTAGGGGGCCGCCCTCCGGTAGACGATATAAATGCCTCGTCGCCAGCGGTCCTCATCTTTCGCCTCCAGCCATTTGGGTTCATTTCGTCCCGTCTGGCGCCAGAGCCCGGGCGGCTGAAAGGGCATCACAGGCTCACCGAACATTCTCCGGGAGAGAAGTCCTGAGATCGCCAGAGCGTTATCGCGGATACGCTCTGCATTCAGTCGGAAGCGAGGGGCGCGGGCAAGCAGGAGATTCAGGGGATCCTTTTCGAGGAGTGCAGGAGTGACTCTCGATGATTGCCGATAAGCCTGAGAGCTTACCATCACCCTGAGAAGGTGCTTCATATCCCAGCCAGACTCCATGAATTCAACGGCGAGCCAGTCCAGGAGGTTCGGGTGGCTGGGAGGTTCGGACTGGGTTCCAAAGTCCTCCAGAGTTGCTACGATGCCGCTTCCGAAAAGTTCAGCCCACCACCGGTTGACGGCCACTCTGGCAGTGAGAGGGTTGTCCCGGTCGACCAGCCACTGCGCCAGGGCGAGACGATCTAACGGACCATTTTGGACATTTTCTTTTTGAGAGGGGGACAGGATGGAGGGGGTCCTTGCCTGAATCCTCTGCCCAGGCGAGAGAAACTCTCCCCGAGTCAGGATGTGAGTGGTCCGCCGTTCCTCCATTTCGACCATGACCAGCGTCTTGGTGGGTTTAATCTCCTCCCGCTTTTTGCGAAGGGATGCAATTTCCGGGTCGAGTTTCTGGAGGGCTGGATTTTTGGCGCGAAAGTAGTTTGTGAGCTTTGTTTTCTGATTCTTGTTGCGGTTTTTTCCAGAGAGAAGGACGAGCTTCCGCAACTCGTCTGGCAGAGTATTTCGTGCGGCCTGATCGTCTCGCATCAGGGCCTCCCATGAAGCGAAGCCAGAATCTGGGTGGGATATGGCCTCGTTCGCCTGGGTAACCGCTGTTGCTATTTTCTGGTCAAGTGAGGCAGCGGTGCTCTTT
Organism: Roseibacillus sp.; assembly: GCA_002729275.1. Lineage (GTDB taxonomy): Bacteria > Verrucomicrobiota > Verrucomicrobiia > Verrucomicrobiales > Akkermansiaceae > Roseibacillus_B. The sequence goes on from PBTP01000035.1 coordinate 21,616, forward strand.
TCCTCAGGAGCGAGAGGAAGGTCGAGATAAGGTCCGACAAAGTCATGGGACACATCGGTCTTGTTGCTGGGCAGCTGGACTTCCAGCGGAGTGTGGTTAAAGAAATCAAAGAAGGAATAGTAATCCTCCATGGTGAAAGGATCGTATTTATGGTCGTGGCACTGGGCGCATTCGAGAGTAACGCCCAGCCAGACCGTGGCAGTGGTATTGACCCGGTCGATCACCTGATCTACCCGATTGCCTTCCGGACTTACCCCTGCCTCTACATTGCAAGTTACTGTCCGGTGGAATCCTGTCGCAACTCTTTGTTCAAGTGTAGCATCAGGAAGAAGATCGCCAGCGATCTGCTCTACGGTGAACTGATTGAACGGCATGTTGGCATTAAGTGCCCTGATGACCCAGTCCCGGTAGCTCCATGAAGGTCGCAACTGGTCAGCCTGAAACCCGTTAGAGTCTGCATAACGAGCGAGGTCGAGCCACGGGCGCCCCCACCTCTCTCCAAACCGGGGGGAGGAAAGGAGGCGATTAACGGCTTCATCATAAGACTTTTCCCGTTCTTCGGAATTGGCCCATGTATCCTCAAAGACTCGAATCTCCTCAAGATTTGGAGGGAGCCCAATGAGATCGAGGGAGAGCCGTCGCAGGAGCGCTGCTGGATCGACCTCAGGTGAGTAAGAGAGCCCCTCCTGCTGAAGTTTCCGTAACAGAAAAGAGTCAATAGGATTACGGACCAGAGATGGGTCTTCGACTGAGGGAACGGTGGGGCGAAGAGGTTTCTGCCATGCCCAGTGCTCTCCGTATTTGGCCCCTGCCTCGATCCATTCACTCAAGAGGACTTTTTGGTCTGGCGTCAGAAGTCGTTTTGAGTCCTGAGGTGGCATATGGTCATCTGCATCCGGAGAGAGAATCCGTGCCATCAATTCGCTTTCCCCGGGCTTTCCTGGAACGATCGCAGGGCCAGTCTCCCCTCCTGTGGTGGCCCCCTCAAATGTATCCAGCCTTAGCTTTGCCTCCCGGGCCTGCTCATCCGGGCCGTGGCAGTGATAGCAGTTTTCTGCCAGGATCGGCCTGATTTCACGCCCGAAATCAGGGCCCTCGCTCGCCATTACTGCGAATGGCCAGAGGAGAAGAATGGATGAGCGCATGGCGAGGTTCTTTCTACGGTCTGCCGCTCGAGGGCGCAAGGATGGACCGGATGCGGGTAGAGGGGCGGCATATCATTCCAATCGATGGAATGATTGAAATTATCTACTCACCGTTTCTGAGCCAGCCGGTCATCCTGCAACCCTGATGAACGCACCGCGCCACCAACTTAGCTGGGTTCTGCTACTGCCAGCTCTCGTGGTCCCAACTGTGGGGGCGCTCTTTTACTTTTTTATCTTCCCGGATGGGCCGGTAGGGAAGTTGGCTTACGCTCTGACGAAGGTTTTTATTCTCTGCTATCCGCTTCTCTTCCTCTGGAGAGCCGGTTTGAATGGAGTCCTCAGAAGAGCTCCTGATATCCAGTGGCCGACCTGGAAGCGGGTGGGGGTAACTGGTCTGCTAAGTGGGCTCGTCATTGCCTCTGCAGGGTTCCTTTTGATGTGGACGCCCGTCGGCTCGCTTGTGTGGGAGGCAGCTCCCCGGGTCATGGTTCGAGCCGAGGGGCTCGGCTTCAGAGAGAATTTCCTGCTCTTTGCGGTCTTTGTTTCAGTATTCCATTCTGGATTAGAGGAATTTTACTGGCGGTGGTTTGTCTATGGCCAGCTTCGGGACAAGATGCGGCGGTGGTGTGCTCACCTTTTAGCGGCTGGAGCTTTTGGGGGGCACCACCTGATTGTCACCCTTCAGTTCTTCCCTGCGGCCCTCGCCTTGATTCTGACATCCTGTGTAGTGGCAGGGGGCGTGATTTGGTCCCTGATGTATGAGCGGCAGGGAACCCTGGTCGGGTGCTGGCTCAGCCACCTTATCGTAGATGTGATGCTGATGGTGATCGGTTACCAGCTGCTGATGGGGGAATAATGGGGCCGCCGGGGGCTAGGCAAAAATAACTTCCTGTCCCGGTGGATGTTATGGACAAGACCCGCAGGGGTTGATTTACCATGCTGGCATGCCGGGAGGAAACGGGACCAACCGAATGAGCTGGCCGCCGATGGTGGCGGCTCTCTTAGTGCCCCTTCTCTGCGCGTTGATCTACGTTGTCTGGATTCCCCACGGGAATGCGGGGAGAGGTGCATGGTTCGCGACCAAGATCTGGGTTCTTGTATATCCGCTCTTCTTTTTTGGATTAATTGGGCTTGGGGGACTGACCCGGAGGGAAAGTCGAACTGGGAATTGGCCCTCATGGGGGGCTGTTGTTATTACGGGGGTTCTTAGTGGGCTTGGTATCGTGCTGGCGGGGTGGATCATGGTGCTCACCCCCATCGGAGAGATCGTCAGGGAGAACAGCCATAATCTAGTTGAGAGAGCGAAGGGGTTGGGGTTTGCCACGAAGGAGCGCTTCCTGATCGTCGCCGCATTCATCACTGTTCTCCATTCGGCGATGGAGGAATATTACTGGCGGTGGTTCGTTTATGGGCATCTGCGCCAGATGGTCGGACGCTGGCCTGGTCACTGGCTCGCTGCGCTGGCCTTCACTGGTCACCATCTGGTCCTCATGAGTGTTCTTTTCCCGATTCCGCTGGCCCTTTTTCTCTCCTTGCTGGTTGGCCTTGGGGGAGTGATATGGACCTGGATGTATCAGAGACAGGGCACTGTGCTGGGCTGTTGGATCAGCCACCTGCTTGTGGACGCATTTCTCATGGTTGTGGGCTATCGCCTTATTCTGATGACCTAGGCCCTTATCAGTTAAGATCCCGGATCAGCCCTTGGATTGAAGGTAGGCGATCAGATCACGAATCTGCTGGTCGTTTAATTGGTCTAATAGACCTTCCGGCATGATGGAGACCGGGGCCCGCGTTAGCTGTGCGACATCCTTGCGGGCGATAACCGTTCTGATGCCGGAAAGGTCCTTGATGGTAACAGTGAGGGCATTCGCATCCGTGATGAATCCAGTCAGGATTGCAGAGGTTGCCTTGCCTGTTGGCCGCAGGGTGATAGTGGCAAGCTCGAAGCCTTCCCTGATACCGAGGTTGGGGTCGATTATGGCGGGCACCAGATAATCGAGATTTTTCATCTCATAGCCCGTTAAGTCTGGCCCGATGTCCCGACCCTGGTCCCTGAATTTATGGCAGGCGGCACACTGTTGGGAAAAAACGGCATTTCCGTCGGAAGGCTTTCCCTGAGGGGCCTCCGCGGAGAGGAGGTTCTTGATCGCCGCGATTCGTTCGGCCTTGTGTCTGGTTGAACTTTGCGTGGAACCGAAGTGCTGATCAAGCAGACTCAGGATCTGACGATCCTTGTAGTTCCTCATGACCAGAATGCTGGCTTGGCTGATAGAGGACTTATCAATGACACCGCCCTTNACGGCCAGGAGTAGCTGGTGGGCCCATGCAGGNCTGCTGGCCAGGAGTGACTGGGATACCTGNCGAAGATCACCTTGTAAGTNGGGATAAAGGCTNAGGAGAGTAGAAGGAATNTTATCTCCAGAATATCTTCGAAGCGCAGTGAGTGCAGCCAGCCTCACGGATGGCTCGGTTTTTTCATTACGTAGTAAAGACAGAAAGATTTTTTCAGAGGGCGCNTCACCCAGCTCTCCCAGCGCCTTGATCAAGTCGAGACGCTGGGGCAGGGGNGTNGAGGGGGCCTTCAGGAGGGGGCGTGCTGCCGCCAGGGCTTGCGGGCTTCTCAANCTTAGAGAGAGNCGAATGACCTCNCCGGAGACGNCTTCANTCTTCCAGAGAAGAGCCAGCGCNGCATCGAGTTCTGGAGGAACTGGATCTAGAGATGTTCCCTCGAGGGCCTTCNCCATTCCGCGGATCAGGGTTTCGAGATGCCCGGAGCCNTTCGCNATCGTNAGAAGCTGAGCACACATCCGGAGACTTTCAGGGCTTCGTTCTGCCATATATCGTCGCCCGACACGTTCACTCAAAACGGTNTCGAAGAGGGGNGTATCCCAGAATCCCGAGTAGGAGAGAAGCTCACGNGCGCGAGCGGGGTGGTGGCTGATGAGGCTCTCGAGAGCCCACCAGAGTTGAAGAGGGATAAAGGGATCGGNAGAAAATTCGCCTCGCCTTGCCAAGGTTTCGATAAGCGGNCGATCTCCCAGAATTTGGGCGGCAGAGGCGANCTGAGAAATTACCTCCGCATGTTTTGTGNTNCTCGCGATTTCGATCAGGGCGGNGCCGAGGTNGATTCCGTGATCAGCTGCGATACGAATNGCCCATCGCTGNAGGTCGGNGCTGGGAGNTCGCAGGGCAGCCAGCACGAGCTGCTTCATTTCCGAGGGATTGGTTTGCGGCAGGGATGTTCCTTGGAGAATCCACAGCGACTCCAGAGCCTGTTGCTCTGAGCTTTCATTATTCGTAGGGTATTCTTTTAGAATCCTGCCCAGCTCACGGAGGGTAGACTCTTCACCACGGGCACTCAGTAGTCGGCGCGCGTGGCGTCGCGCCCACTGATTTTTTTCGATTAGTTTCTCTACCAGCTGGGGGGAGGATAATTCTCCGAGATCAGGGGGTTTGGAGGCCTTGGAATCCCGACTTCGAATCCGGTGAATCCTACCATTGCTCCTATCCCAGTTGTCCCGCGGGTCGACATGGGTAATCCGGGCATCATAAAAGTCGGCTACGTAGATCGAGCCATCTGGGCTGACTGCACAATGAACTGGACGAAACCACTGATCTCGGGTTCGGAGAGGGTTTTTTTCCTCGATGGTGGTAAAGGTGCTACCATTAGATTCCATCCGGAGGGTATGAATTTTGTTTCCGAGTGAATTGGGTCCCACGAGGCGCCCCTCAAGTTGTGGAATGGCCCCACTGCTGTAGTGGATCCACTGGTGAACGAGGCGGATCCTCTCCCCTTGGATGGGCATTCCGAAGAAATGTCCGAAGCTGTACGGGTTAGTGTGAGGGCCGTGCTTGCCGAACCCCTTCTGATAATAGCCGCCCTGGACAAAGTGGACGGCCTGCTGGGTCCCATTGGTGCCTGAGTAAAGGCGTCCACCCGCATCAAAATCGACCCCGAAGTTATTCCAGCCACCCTCNGCAAAAAGCTCAAACTCATGGCGAACCGGGTGGTAGCGCCAGATGTTCTGTCCGAGGAAGGGATAGCGGGGAGCGGCCTCGTCGAGATGAACCCGAACGCGGGCAGTCACAGTGCTTCCAGTGCAGCCGTAGAGCCATCCATCGGGGCCAAACTTCAGACTGTTAGAGATTGAATGGGTGTCTTCCAGGTTAAACCCTGAGAGGTGAACAGTTGGTTCGCGGTCAGGGATATCGTCTTGGTTTTTGTCTGGATAAAAGAGGAGGTAGGGGGGGTGCAGGACCCAGACGCCACCGTTTCCATGTGCGAGGGAGGTGACCATGTTCAGCCCATCAAGAAAGGTCTTGTGGAGGTCATATTTCCCATCTCCATTGGTGTCTTCATGGATGGTGATCTTATCCTGTCCTGCGAATTTCCGGTGGGCGGGGCTGGTAAATGGAGGCGGTGGCGGCACTTGGTCGAAAACTTTGCGAAGGTGTTTATCCCAGGTGAGGACATTGAGCCCTGCAGGATTGGGATACTGGATATATTGTATGACCCAGAGGCGTCCACGTTCGTCAAAGTCCACAAAGAGAGGCTGCCGGACCTGNGGCTCGCTGAGAACNGTTTCCACAGTCAATCCGGCCCNNGCNTCGAACAAGGNGAGGGNCTTATCAGGTGAAGAGGGTTGGCCCTTGTCNTCAGCGCGGGCATAAGGATTCTTATTTCCATNGAAGTGCTGGGAGACCGCGGNNAGTAACTGGCGGCGCCACTCCTTGTCCGCGGGGACAACACCACGATGACCAGCATGCTCTNNTCCNGCTAATTTGAGNTAAGAGGCCGNCTCCGCCTCAGGGTTCTCTCCCCACTGCGCCCAGGACGGCACATCGCCGCGCCTGAAGAGCCACTGCCCAGTCAGGTCTATGGCNTCATCTATTCGCGTCAGGTGAAGNGGCCCCTTNAGAATTCCNCCCTTTCCCTCCTTATTGAAAATNCGCCAAGCAATGAGATTGGNTTTGCCGAAGCGAACCTGATCGGGCTCGATGANAAATGGACGCCTTATGCTGCTCGAAGGTTTCCCAAANAGAGGAGGCATNGANCCATTGGCCCCAACNTTGGTTCCATTGAAGAACGCNTCATCGACATCGCTGATNTTNTCGACAATGAGAAGGAGACGGCTTCCNTGCCATTCTCGGGGAATCTNNACGTAGGANCGATACCACCCGAAGCCCCGTGNGCNCTGCCACCCCTCTTCCTNGGGGNCNGAGNTCGTAGTCCACCCTTCGTGCTGGGCGAAGCCCGAACTAGCAGCNAGCAGGCACAGAAAAACAGCAGNAAATGGCATGGGGNAGGAGATTAATGGGTGAGCTTGCCCCAGCTTTCAANCGCCAAAGTGGCCTCGNAGGCNCTGCANTNGGNGGAAGGGCGGGGATCCATNNGCNTTGGCGATGNGCCANGGGNGGNNGGATTNTGGGTGTGAGCGGNAAACTNCTCATTTCCTGTCCCACCTGAACGCTTGATCGNCAGCCCGGTTTTAGCGTTGGATAAGGCATGCACAGACGCACATTCTTAAAGGGAGTCGCAGGTTCGTCGATTATCGGATCTCAAGGGGCATGGGCTGAGAACAGCNAGACACAATCAAAGCTGGCGCTNGGCTACGATAACTTTGCGGTCCGGGCGATGAAATGGAAGGCGCCACAGCTCATCAAATATGCTGCTGAGCTTAAATGTGATACTNTGTTCATCACNGATTTTGGGCCGCTTGAAAAGATGACCGATTCCTATCTGAAGGATATCCGAAGACAGGGTGAGGATGTAGGAATACAAATCCTTCTTGGCAGCTGGAGTATCTGTCCTTCCTCTGTAAAATTCCGGGANACNTGGGGCAGTGCAGATGAGCATCTGCAGCTTGGNATCAGGGCGGCCGCNGCGCTNGGATCTCCTGCCTTTCGNGTTGTTCTNGGAGCAGGAGANGACCGCAANACNGAGGGAGGAATCGAGGCGCGGATTGCNGACACGGTGAAGGTTCTTAAGAGGAATCGCACGCGNTGTCTNGACTCNGGGATNAAGATAGCGATGGAGAATCATGCNGGGGACATGCACACCTTGGAACTCCGTGGTCTGATTGAGGAAGCGGGCCCGGANTTTGTCGGAGCTAATTTTGACTCTGGCAACGCGGTGTGGACCATGGAGGACCCTGTTCAGGCACTTGAGAANATTGGNAAATACGTGATCACCACCAGTCTCCGCGACTCAGCGGTGTGGGAGAGTGAAAATGGAGTCACCGTACAATGGACCGCGATGGGGGAGGGGAATACCGACCTTAAGACCTTCTTTGCGCGATTCGCAGAGCTCTGTCCTGATGTTGCGGTTAACATCGAGACAATCTCCGGATTCAATCGTGAATTGCAGGTGAAGAAAAATGATTTCTGGAAAGCTTGGCCCAAGGGTAAGCCCGAAGGCTATGATAAGTTCCTGGCTCTTGCCAAGAGCGGACGTCCAAGGAAGGCGGGGCCAGTAGACCAGAAGGAGGATATCTCAAAAAGTATCGCCTATTGCCGAAAGGAACTTGGTCTTGGCCGCCGATAGTTCCTGCAGAGAGATGCCCATCAGATCAGATGCAGGTTCGAGGTGGTGATGGTATAAAGGGTGGCAGCTGCCTGCTACCACCAAAGTTATTCGGTCTTCATTGATATCCATGTCGCGACTACTACTCCCTCCTCATCGACTGGTAGCTCTTTTTGAAAGAGGTGGCATCACGAGGGCTCAGCTGCAGGCAGCAATGACTGTCCATCAGCAGCGCCTGCTCATGGAAATTGCAGAGGCAAGGCAAAGTCCGGTTCTTTCCTTTCTGGATGAAAAATTAAGTCGCTATGTCGCCAGCCGTCTCGAGCGGAGGCATGGCGAGAAAATTATCCGCATGGTTCTCAGAGCGCTGGCCGACATTGACGATTTCCCCCCTGCCGACCTTTTGTGGAATGCGGAGCACCCTGATGTTCCCCTGCACTGCTTTTTTCGCCTTCGCCGGGAGCCGGTCTTTCGCCTCATTAGCCTTACGGTCGACCCCTTGGGCGTAAAGGTCGTGATCGAGCATGGGCAGGCGGCGAAACGCCATACTACAAGGCAGGAAATCCGACTTGTAAGAGACAGGTTTGGAAAGCTGAGTGCGGGAGCTGGAAGTATGTTGAATTGAAGTTCCCGTCCACGGTTCTTGCGCCCCTGTCGCTCTTCACTACTCTGGCTGCATGAAAACGAAAGTTCTTGTCCTTCCACTACTCCTGGCTGCGGCACTTGGTGCGATGGTGTTCGCCCAGGGTGATCGCAAGCAAAGAGCAAAGAGCAAGGTCATCGAGAAGGGTGTTCGGTTTGACCCAGTGGTGCGAAACATGGAGGGCTGGACGGTGCATATTGATCCCGCTCTGCTTGAGGGAGAGCATGCGTTGACCGGGAAGAAGTGTCTCAGAATGCTTGGGGATCATCTCAATCGTATTTCACTCCTCGTTCAGGGTGATGTCCTCAAGAGGCTGCAGAAGTGTGAAATATGGATTGAATACAAGCATCCCTCATTGGGGGCGATGCAGTATCACCCCGGAGAGGGATGGTTGCGCAGGCATGGGCATGACCCTCGCCTGACGAAAAAGGTTCACATCCCACAGGCTGAGGCGTTGATCTCGAGAGGACAGTTACTCAAGCACCCGGCAGTTGTACTCCATGAGCTGGCCCATGCGTATCATGACCAGGTTCTTGGTTTTGATTACAAGCCCGTCGTGGATTCCTATGATGAGGCAATGAAGGAGGGAACTTATGAGAGGGTCTTGCTTTATACGGGCCGGACTGTGCAGCACTACGGCGCCACCAACCATAAGGAGTATTTTGCCGAAGGAACCGAGGCCTACTTTTATCACAACGACTTTTATCCGTTTGTCCGAGCAGAGCTCAAGAGGCACGACCCAACCCTTCACGACGCACTAAAGGAGGTCTGGGGACCAGCTCAATAAAGGNGGNTTTCTCCCNTTNNATAACGCCTCCAAGANGTGGAGCAGATCTANCCTACAGGTCCTCTCCGTGCAACTGGAGCAGGCGCTGGCTTTCCTTGACGAGGAAGTCGCAATCCATGAAAGGGTCAGAACTGATGTCCTGCCAGAGGACCTTGCCGGCTGGCGAGATCACAAAGGTGCCATGGAGGGGTGATTTCTCAAAGTCGTCNTAGGCNTTCCATTCCTTGAATACATTCAAGGCCGGGTCCGCAANCAGAGGNAAGGGGAAGCTGTCGCCATCCTTTTCCCACTTTTCCCGTGATTTAATCAGATCGGGCTCGCTGTCCGTGCTGATAGCGAGNACGTCAAAACCATTCTCTTCGAAGAGCTTTGCGCTCTCTGCAAACTTCTCCAATTGCTCGGCACAGTGCAGGCAGCCATAGCCCAGATAAAAAATCAGGATGATGGGCCTTCCCGCGTAGTCCTTCCGGGAAATCGTTCCGCCCGTGCCATTCGGCAGGGTAAAATCGTAGGCCGTGGGTGGAGTCCAAGCCACCGGTCCGAGAGAGTCGAGGGGAGGCCGGACACCAATATCATCACGAAGCACTGGTTGCGATTGCCACTCACCAAGATCGAGTTTCCCGGCGATCTCCACCACCCTTGCGACTGGAGGCGCCTTCAGATCGAGATGGGCCGAGATAGGTTGTAGCAATTCAAAAGCCTTGCGGGTCTCCTCTTCTTTTCCGGTAGCGTGCAGAATTTCGATGCGGGCGAGGAGCGGTAGGACTCGTTTTTCGCCAGGCTTCAAGGCCTCCTCACTCATGGCAAGGGCCTTTTCCTCATCACCGGCCCAGAGGTGGAGTTTGGCAAGATTGTATTTATCATCCTCAACAGACCCAAGATGCTTTTTGGCTTCGTCCATTTTGTTTTCGATCAGGGCAGAGAAACAGAGGATCGCCTTCCGGGCCTTCTCCACTTTCTTAATCCACTCCTCGGGCTTTTTGGTCGCCTCCTTAACGATCTTTTCTGTTTCTTTTTCGTCCTTTCCCTCCTTGGTAGCTTTCTCTCGTGCCTCGGTCTCTGCCTTCTCGCCTTCTTCACGGGCAGTGTTCAGGAGGTCGGAGAGCTCAGCGTCCACGGATTGGAGCCCGACCAGTGACTTTTTACCAAGGTGCGCATGCCCAAGAAGGCGGAGGCGTTTGAGTTGTTCCTCACGCTTTGGAGTCGGAGGAAGGTAGGGGGTATCTGCAAGTTGCAGCGTTTCGTCCCAGAGCTCAAAACGTTTGAGCACCTCAAAGATTCGACTCCGGCCATAACTTGCGCTTCGCCCGCCTCGGCTGAGAGTGTTGAGCTTCGGATGTCTCGGATTGGCAAGGAGGCTCTGTGCCATACCCAGAGCATCGTGGGCCCGTCCCAGTGTCATCCAGTTCCGGCATAGCCATTCGTTGTTGTGGGCGTAGTTGTGAATGCGGTCGGGCAGCACCCTGCGGGTTATCATATATTTATGGTCAGTCCTCGCCGAGGCCTCCTGCGCAAAGGCGGAGTCTTCCCACCTTTTCAGCTTGGAGTAAATATGACCCGGCATGTGCCACATGTGGGCAATTCCCGGGGCGGTTTGTCCGAGCTTGGCAGCGGAATCGAGAGCGACCTTGGCTTTCTTGCCGTCCCAGAGGTGGATCCGATAGTGGTGTGCCGGGTGCATTGGGTTGATGGCAAAGATCTGCTGGAGGATGGCGTCGACTGCCTGATGGCTGTGAATAGGGAGGCCGCTGCGTCCGAATTGCCAGAGACGGACGCACAGAAAGGCACGGGCTTCGATCTCACCCGGGTAATCCTGAATGATGCCCTCGAGATCATCGATCAGCTCCTGTTTACGCTTCTTTGCGTCCTTCGGCTCACCATCGAGGTAGTTAGCCTGGGCCTCGATATAGCGTTGGTTCTGCTCCGAGGCGTTCTCTTTGAGTTCGGTGGCCTTTTTAATGAAGACCTTGGCCCGTTTCTCATTTTCCCAGTTGGCCATCGCCATCCCCCAGTAGGCCATTGCGCAGTCGGGGGCTTTCGCGGCAATCTGGCGGAATGTCCGCTCAGCTTCGTAATACCAGAACCCATGCAGTTGTCCGATTCCCTGATTAAAAAACTGTTGTCCTTCCTCCCATGCGCATCGAATTGGAAAGGAGATATTGCCAGTGCCTTCAATCGGCTGAGCGGAGTGCCGCGGGCCTTGGTTAAATGCCTCTCCCTGATGTGAGTGGCCGGCCTTGGGTTTGTCGTCACCAGTCGCCTCCGGCTTGTCCTCGGCTGGGAGCAGCGGCGAGATTGCGAGAAGGATTGGCAGCGCAAGAAGGCGATTGAGAATCACGCTATTGATACGAACACGAATGTCCCATCCCTACCAAGCCAATTGTAGGAACCCTTTCCTGAGCTTTTTTCTCTCTCCACGCAGTATCAGATCTGGGAATAAGGGGTTTCTGCGATCTCTACGCGCCCAGCTACCCGGTCCGGACAAGAAAACTAGCCTGCAGGACTGGCAGACTCATTGTTCGAGCTTTAGATGAGGGTTAAAATTTCCTTCGACCAATAAACACCTTGTATCTCTTCAATGGTGCTCGGGGGTGTCTCTTGACCGGGGAGATCTCGCAATCTAAGGAGGCAGTGTGCGGGCGATACGAATTATTTTAATGGGGTTGCTTCTAAGTGCTTCTGTTGGCCTCGGGGAGGAAAATCACGAAGGGTGGGAAGGAAAGGGAAACGCTGGTATTACCCTGAGCAGGGGTAACGGGGAGTCACTCCGGGGGACCGCGGGGCTTGAGCTTTCCCGTAGTTTAGGAGAGTGGGAGGTTCAGACCACCGCGGACCTACTTTATGGGAGGGATAACGGAGTGAGCTCCGGTGAGCGGGTAGAGAGTTCTTTTCAACTCAACCGGGGGCAGAGAAGTAGGTTGTATACCGGCTTAAGCGGCGAGTTTCTTCATGATCAGCCGGCCAGGATCGATTGGAGGGCAGTGATTACGCCGGTCATTGGGTGGAGAGCACTTGAAAAGGAGCATCTTGAGCTCGATCTGGAAGCGGGACCAGGTCTTACGTGGGAGAACCGTGCCTCTGTTACTCGTGGGTTCGGCTCGGTTCGTTTACATGAGCGCCTCGACCTTCAGTTAACAAAGCGGCTGCACTTTTTTCAGTCTCTTACGGCGCTTTTCGAGGCGGGAGATCCTCGCAACTACACGGTCAAGGCAGACGCGGGTTTGGAATCGAAGCTAGGCGGAAGCTGGTCGTTGCGTCTCGCGGGAAAGGCTGTATTTCATGGGGAGTCCCGCCAGACAGCTGGTGAGGACCTTCTGGTCACAGCAGGGTTTGGCTACAACCTTCATTCGGCGGGTCAAAGTGAGGGTGTCCTCGCATCCGGCATCAAGAAATTGAAATCGAAATCTGGTGATTGGGCCGTCACTGCTTTGCTGGGTGGCAGTGTTTCCAAGGGTAACAGCGAAGCTCGCTCTATCAGCAGTGGGCTCAGGTTGAAGCGGAACAGGCAAGAAACTGAATTCGTCGCTGGTATTTTTGGGGTCTATGGACAGCAGGGTGGAGCAATGAGTGCGGAAAGCCTTTCCGCGGATCTGCACTATCAGCGTAATCTGGGGAAGAGGAGGTTTGGGGGTATGAGGCTGGATTGTGATTATGATGCGCTTGCTGGTTTGGACTGGCGTTTGGCGTTCGCTCCGTATTTCGGGTGGTTGGTGTTCGAAACAGAGACGAGCCAGCTCACCGTAGAGGGTGGGCCCTCTGTCGTGGCAGAGCAGAAAGGCAGGCAGGAGAGGGCCTTTCTGGCGACTTATGCTGCGGTAAAGGCTGAACATCAGCTTGGGGAAAAAACCCAGCTTGTGGGGGAGCTCTCTTGGCTGAGTAAGGCCGTGGATTTTAAGAGCTATATCATTACTTCGGAACTCAGGGTCGAGCATGCCCTTTCAGAGAGACTAAGCCTGCAGTTAGTGGGGCGGAGTAGCTATGACACTGATCCAGCGGAAAACAGCGGGCGGCATGACTTGCAGGTAGTCAGCGCTCTAGCCGTTAGATTTTGAGTGAGCACGAACTGTGAGCCCGCAGGGGGCAAAACCTGCAAATATGGCGATTTGTTGGCCTCGACCACTCCAAATAGGCCTCTTTCGAATACTTTTTTCTTGGCCTCCAGACAGGGAGGGCGCGGGATATTTTAAAATTATTCCAAGGCAGGTGATCCTGAGTGTAGTTGGAGAATTTACCCCTAGATTNTGGGAGCCCAGTATTACNGCCCTCGTTAAAAAAAGGGTAGTTTGTAGCTCCTAGCTGTCTTGTTCAGGCTCCAAAAGNTAGGGCCGGATTGACACTTTTTGTTCTCNAAGTGCCTTTTTTAAAGCGTCTGAGGATTATTTGCAGGGGAGCTGCCGCGATTGTGAGCGAAGTGTGGTGGCCCTTTAGGGTTTTGGGTGAGGGGGGGANGAGGGAGGGAGGCCTTGGCCTCATTCAGGAGTGCCCAAAATGCCAGCAGGCTCTCTCAGGGCAGCCGGNAGGCCGCTCAAATAGNGGGAGGNNAGACCGTCTTATTGGCAGAATAAAAAATTATTCTCTTCGTCGGAGGCGAAATGCTTGACGGAAACCTCTTAAATTTATGGGTTGAAGGCCGAAGTTTCATTCGAACCTAACCAACAAAGAACCAAAATTCATGGCCCAGAAAGCAGCAACCAAGACAGAAATCCTCAACAACATGGCCGAAGCAACCGGCTTTAACCGCAAGCAAGTCGCTTCAGTGCTCGATGCTCTGGGCGCGGAGATCAACAAGGGCGTGAGTCGGGGTGGACCCGGACAATTCACGATCCCCGGTCTTTGTAAGATCGTTGTGCAAGACAAGCCTGCTACGGAAGCAACAACTCGTGCTAATCCGTTCAAGCCTGGTGAGATGATGGACGTCGCAGCCAAGCCGGCCCGTAGGGTCGTTAAGGTGCGCCCTCTCAAGAATCTGAAAGATATGGTCGCTTAGTCAGCGACTTAAAGGTCAATTCCTTAGGAACCGCGCCCCGNACTGGGGCGCGGNTCTCTTTTGGAAGAGATCCAGGGCAGGGTCCTTGTTGCCGACCTTCACCCCGTGATGCCCTAGTTGGGCTGGGAATGAGACGGATGTGATTTTGCACAACGGACCCAATTGCATCATTAAATTCAAGATACTGAGCAGGCCAAAAATATTCCAATGCACGTCGTCGCCCTTCAGTATGATATCGCCTGGGAAAATCGGGAGGCCAATTTTGACACTGTTCGCCGGCTCCTGACCGGAGCGGCAGTCTCTCCGGGTTCTCTCATTGTGCTTCCGGAGATGTTTTCAACCGGATTCAGCATGAATGTTTCGCGGGTGGCGGAGGCAAAGGCAAGTGAGACCGAGAANTTCCTCTCTTCCCTTGCATGGCAATACGAGAGCCACGTCGTCGGTGGGCTCGTAAGTAAAGACCCCGGATCGACCTTGGGCCGCAACGAAGTAGCAGTTTACGACCCTTCGGGGCGACCGGTTGCTCTTTACCAGAAAAACTACACGTTCTCCTATAGCGATGAGTCTAGCCACTACGTGGCTGGCGATGGACTGGCGATGTTTCGGTGGCACGACTTTACGGTGTGTCCGGTGATCTGTTACGATCTTCGGTTCCCTGAGATTTTCCGTAAGGGCGTGCGGGACGGAGCCGATCTATTTACGGTCAGCGCCAACTGGCCAGAAGCCCGATCGCGCCACTGGAAGACTCTCCTGGAGGCCCGGGCGATCGAGAATCTTTCCTGTATTGTTGGAGTCAACAGAGTGGGGTCGGACCCTCGGTTTCGCTATCCTGGAGGATCGCGGATATTAAATCATCAGGGGGCTGTGCAGGCAGAAGCGGGAGACTCCGAAACNGTCCTCTGCTGTAAGCTGGACTATAGTGAGCTCATAGCGTGGAGGCGAGAGTTCCCGGCCTTGGACGATATCAAGGGCTGATTGCCCGTGGTTGGNGACCGTTAAAAAGAAAGGGTAGGATTCCGGGGACTCTACTTTTCTCACTCATCCTCGATGGTCTTGCGGTAGGCAGCAATGTCCTGTTCTCCGTAGTAGGCGATGAGGATGGCTCCCTCGGCGGCTACCGTCTCAAATAGGCTGTGCATTAGTTCCTGCTCTCCGGGCCATGGGTAAACGTAAAAGACGTCGATCTCGTCAATCTCGCAGTCCATGCCCTCGTAGGCTGGGATGAGTATGTTGGACTCGCCCCAGTGAGAAACGGGTTCCGGGGTCATTAATTCCGCCCCACCATGGGCGGAGTAAGATCCAAACCCCTCGGGGAAGTAACTGGTGCACAGGTTTTCGACGTTGATCGCATGATCACTCGCCAGGTCCCGGGCTAGTACGACCAGGTCCTCTTCAATCTCCAGCCCATATGAGCGGTAGCCGAGAAGGGAGGCGAGGCAGGCTCCAAGGCCGAAGCCACTTCCCCACTCACAGAAATTGTGCCCGAGGGGAAGATCCTGCTCGGTGAGCGATTTCAAAACCCGGTAAAGAAGAACAGGGTCGCTGGGAAGGAACCGTGGAACCCTGCGGTTCCGATTGGACTCGAAGAGGTCATCAAGTCTTCTGTCTGCATCCGTGATTAACGCTGCAACCCTGGGGGGAAGGGCTTTGTCATCAAGTTGCACGGTGATCTCCTCCAGAGCCATCGCAGGCAGCTTGGCAGTTGCGCCCCCTGTTGTCGATACGGTCAGCCAAATTCCTCGACTCGCGATCTGATTAGGTAAACATGCGCGACGTTGAAAGAGGTGGAGATCTTTACTGACGGTGCCTGTCGGGGCAATCCGGGCCCCGGAGGCTATGGCGTGGTCCTCACCTCCGGGGCGCATCGGAGGGAGCTGAGCGCGGGGTTTGCCCGGACCACCAATAACCGTATGGAGCTACTCGCAGCTATCGCCGGGCTGGAAGGGCTCAAGGAGCCTTGTCGCGTGTGTCTTTGTTCAGACTCCAAGTATCTCATCAATGCGATGACGCGTGGTTGGCTGAGGAAGTGGAAAGGGCTTGGATGGAGGCGGGGGCCGGGACAGAGACTGCGAAACGAAGATTTATGGAAACGTCTCGATGCGGCATGCCGGGAGCACGAAATGCACTGGCAGTGGGTCAAGGGTCATTCGGGACATTCTGAAAACGAATGCTGCGACGCCCTTGCTGTCGAAGCTGCCGAAGGCAGCGATCTGCCGCCTGATGAAGGTTACCTGAACGAGGAGCAGCTTGCGGGGGACCCTCCTGGCCTTTTCGACTGAGGCAGATCCTCAAGTCTGGATTGTTTTGTTTCTTTAAGCGCCGCGCGAGGATTGCCTCGCTCCACAAAGCGGGCCAGTCCCGCGATGAGGGGAGTCCAGAGGATCATTCATCATGACCTCCACAATCCGCGCGCGATAGGATCGGAAGATTCCTCGGATTTACTTGGAGCTGGACGGAGCTTTTTTTTCAGAGGAGCTCCCGCCCTTGCTGTCTGGTCCCGGTCTTTTTGGGGAGGGTTGCGAGGTGCCCTTTTTCTTGAGATCTTCCTTTTCCTTCTCGCGCTCAAGGAACGACTTACCTTCGGTAATCCATTGGTTCTCGGATTTCCCCTTCAGGAAGTGAGCCATCCATTCCCTGACCCGGTAGTGGTAGTCGACCATGTTTTCCTCCTGGCGCAGCCCATGATTTTCCCCCGGGTAGACGAGCAGCACCACATCTTCCTTTCCAGCCCAGCGGGCGGCATTGTACATTTCGATCCCCTGGTCCCAGTCGACGGCGCCATCCTTGTCTCCGAAGGCAATGAGGAGAGGCGTGTTGAGGGTGTCCAGGCCATGAATGGGAGAGTTGCGGGCGTAATTCTCAGCGTCCTGCCAGAAGGGCTTGTTCATGCGCCCCTGCGATTGCGCAAAGATGCGGGCGTTAGTTCCGCCGGAATTCCAGTAGACGCTGACGGACATGCTCATCAGGTCGGTGAGGGGAGCCCCGGCTACTGCAGCTGAGAAGAGGTCCGTCTGGGTGACGATGAAGGAAGTCTGGTAGGCGCCCCAGGAATGCCCCATCAGGCCGATTCTCCGGGAATCCACCATTCCTGACTCAAGGACCTTTTCCACCGCTGGAACTACGCATTCTACGGCTGAGATTCCCGGCTGCTGGGGGCGGTAGACAATGTCGGGTTGAAACACGAAATAGCCTTCTGCCGAGAAGACGCAGGGGTTGTAGGGATGCTTCTCGCTAGGGGAGTAGTATCGGTGCAGATCCTGTGAGCGCTTTTCATAGATATAGACGATCATGGGGTATTTCTTCCCTTTCCTGTATCCGGCGGGGTAGGTGAGCATGCCCTGTAGAGCAATGCCCTGCTTATTCTTAAAGTTGACGAGCTCTGAGCGTCCCCACCGATAGTCTTTCTGGAATTTATTGGTTTCAGTGACCTTGTAGGGGGCCTCCAGAGCGGGTCCTGCGAGGTAAAGGTCACGGGACTGCTCGCTCCGCTCCCGGGTGAAAGTGAGAATGTTGGCATCCCGGGCCCGGGTGAGAAATAGCATGAGAGCATCGTCGAGAAGGTGAGTCTTCCAGCCTCCTGCCGGGTCTTTCCGGGTTGCGAGAGTCAGGCTCCCGTAACCGGACTTCTTGGAGCGCTCCCCGAAGAGGCCTACGTAGATGCGGTCCCCTCGAGCAATATTACCGTGATTCTCTTCCCGGTAACTTGCCTGAGAAATACGGTGTCGAAGTTGTTCCTTACGGCCGTCGGTCAGTTTGTGAGAGCGCTCGCCCCGCGGATCAAGAAGCCAGATGTCGTAGCGGTCGTAGAGAAGGACGCCAGAGCTGTCGGTGAGCCAGATGCCATTGCCGAAAGGCCGCTTCTCCTGGGCGAGGGTGTCGTCCTCCTTGTCGGTAAAAGAGGTCTTTAGTGTGGAGGTGATGTTTTTCTGTTTTCCGGTCTTGAGATCATGGCTCCAGATGTGGTCCTCACGCACGAACAGGAGGAAGCGTCCGTTGGGACTTGTCGAGAGGGTGAACTTAACCCCTTCAAGGATACGGTCGCGTTTCCCATTCCTGGTACTGATAGCGTAAACGTCGTGCAGCCGTGGGCCAAACATGGCTGCTCGCTCGTGGGGAGAGGAGTCCATTCCAATAGCCCGAAGGCCATCCTTCATGACAGTTACCCGTTCCGTGAGCTCGTTTTCGAGTTGAATCAATTTGTTTTCTTTTAACCACCATACCGCCTTGCGTGCGGGATTTCTGCGGCTTGAAGCCTCCTTTTTCTGCCTGGGCATAATGGTCACATCTTTCGAGTGCCAGACCTCTACATTTGACGGGGTAGTCAGGGTTTCGCGGAGGGTCTTCGCGGGTGGATCTGGGTTGTCTTGGGACTCCTCTTTCTGCTTGCCCTCCTTTGGGGCAGGAGATTTTTCAGGGTTGGTTTGTGCTGCGGAGGGGTCTTTCGCCCTATTGTTGTTCGTTTTACCTTTCTTGCCCTGCTTCTGTTTTGCGGGGGGCTTGGGGGGGGAGGGGAAATCCTTGGGTTTGTTCTCCCATTTCTTGAGTGAGCAATGAAGCGCCTGGCCGTTCTTATCCCAGCTAAGGCTGGCGGTGAGGTAATGATCGAGGGGAAAGGAGAGGTTCTTACTATGGTCGTAGATGGTCTGGTCACCGGTTGGCTTATCCGAGTCATCCAGGTTTCGGAAAGCCAGGAGAGTGTGAGAGATGTCCTCTTTGTCCCCAAACTTCATCTGTCGGGTGGAAGCGAGATCAAACGAATTCTTACGCCAGAGCAGTCCAGCGTAATCCTGGTCGCTGACCTCAAGAGTTCGGAGGGTCTCACTGCTGGGATCGAAGAGTTGCAGGGCATTGCTGATACTGGGAGAATCGACCACGAGAGCGAGGAGAGAGCCCTTCTTGCTCCATGCGAATTTGGTGACATTTCCGAAGGTTGTATCCTTCCCCGTTTCGAGATTGCGAACGAGCAGGGCCCGCGCGGGAGGAGCGGGAGGTGTGCCCGGGCGGGGAGGAGCGGATTTGCCAATTACTTCGATGGCCGCAAAGTGGCTGTTGTGACTGAAGGCGAGAGTGACCACATTCTTGAATTCCGTGGTCTTTCCATCGCTCAGGGAGCGGAGATGGATGGTGGTGCCAAGTCCTGCAGGTTTCTTAGATTCTTTGGCTTTTTTCTTCTCCTCCGGGCTCTTTCCGATGGTCACGGATAGCCATTTGCTGTCATTGGAAAACACAGGGCGCTCCCCCTGGGAATAGACGTGCTGCTCCTTACTTTTGCCGTCGTTGATTTTGTGAAGGTGAAGGGAACTCTTGCCGTCTACTCGCCTGATATCGAATGCCAGCCACTGGCCGTCATGCGACATTTTCCGATTGCCCATGTTCAATTGCTCCCACCGGGCATAATCCTGTGGGGCGATGGGTTTTCTAGCAGGCTGCTTTTTCTTTTTTCGCTTCTTACTGCCGGATGGCCGCGATTCAGCTCCGGGACCTTCTGTCTTGGCGAGCGGGGTAGAATTCTCCGGAGAATTTTTGTGGTCAGAACCTTTCTCAGGGGGTGTTTCTCCCGGTGTCGACGTGGACAGGAAGAGGCCGAGTGAAAGGGCGGTGAAGAGGAGGTAAGGGTGAAGCCTCATATTACTGTTTGTAAGGGGGAGGAGGCCTTACTCTGAATGTGCTCTTGTTAGAAGCCTCCATTTGAGGAAATTGGACGGCATGTTCCATAGAACCCCTTTTAGGGAGTGTCCCCGGAGACGGGAATTAGGCTCGATTTCGAGGCGTCTCGGCTCTTCGTCCTTAAAACCTAGTCCATAAAAACGAGCTATCTCGTTTACGAACGGTAAAGGATGAGGTGCATTAGTTATGCCTTATGGCTTGGTATATTTCTAAAGAGAATGAGCGAGAAGGCCCGATCAATGGGGACCGCCTTCGCAGCATGATCATTACAGGGGAAATCTTATCAACCGATTTGGTGGCCTGGGGTGAGCAAGGGGAGTGGATTGAGGCTGGGCAGGTCTCCGATTTTTCGGGTCCTGACTCGCCAGATGAGTCAGAAGTTCCCGTTTCGGACGCCGAAGACTTGTCAACGGTAGCAGATCCCGGGGCTGGCGAGGGGAGGGGATCAGACCCTTGCAAAGACAAGGACCTCACCGAATTGGGAGGTCAACTTGCAGTGTCAACTGACGAGGAGGAGAAGGTCCGTGACCGGTCCTGTGGGGACAAGGAAAGCGAGGCGTCGGGTCTCGACGAAAGCAAATTTCGAGGGGGTTCAGCTTCGAACGACGGATCCGAGCCTGTAGGATTTCCTTTTCCGGAAGGGCTGGAAGAAGAGGGGCCAGACAAAGGGGCTGCGGCGTCCTCAGGTGGTCAGGCTGTTTCCGCGGGCGCGAATGGACCCGCGGGTCTTGACCAAGAAGCGCGTCACAGTGACCGGGTCGTGGCAGGGATGATAGACTTTACGATAGCTCTCGGTGTTGCCTGGGTTGGAACATGGTTCCGCATACCGTTCTGGTTTACGGCATCACTTTGGGGCACATTTCGGGAATGTTACTTCTTTAACGGGCAGAGTATTGGCAAGAAAGCCATGTGTCTTCGGACCGTTACCCGGGACGGCAAGGAGTTGGAAGGAAAATGGGACGGGCTTATTTTTCGCAACGCGGTGTTTTTTATTCCCCTTTTTGTTGTCGTCGAGGGGGTTGTCCTGACAGCACGGGCATCTCGACATCGTGGAATCGAAGGGCTGTGCCGGAAGTGTGGATCGACAATTGAAACTGATCAAAAATTTGTCCCCTTGTTGCGGCTCGGTGATGAGTGGGCTGGAACCAGAGTGATCAAGGCAGCTTCATCGGGGCCCGTGAATTAGATCCCGGGTGACCGGAGGGCCGGCGAGGAAAGGCCTCAGCGGTCGCCACTTGACACCACGGGTGATTTGCCTGAACCAGAGGTAAATGAAGATCTTGTATGCACTTCTGATCCCGGCCTTGTGCCTTCATGCTGAGGACTGGCCTCAGTATCTCGGCCCGGGCAGGGATGCGGTCTGGAGGGAGAGCGACGTCGAACTAGATTTTGCCAAGGGAGCTCCGCGATTACTCTGGGCGGCCCCAACGGGCGGCGGCTACGCTGGTCCCTCGGTAGCTGAAGGCAGGGTCTTTGTCATAGACCGTCTTGCCGAACCCTACGTCGCCGGGAAGCTGAAGCCCGGTAGTAATGTGAATTTTGTGCGAGCCCGGATCCCTGGTAAGGAGAGGGTTCGCTGTCTCAGAGAGAGTAACGGAGAGGTTCTCTGGGAGCATGCCTACGAGGCCGATTACTCCTCAGTCTACCCTTACGCGATTGGACCCCGAACGACGCCTCTGGTGCACGAGGGGGTGGTCTACACGCTGGGAGCGGAGGGTCACCTGCGGGCTTATACAGCAGAAGAGGGTAAGCTGGTGTGGCACCGGAACATCCTGAAGGAATACAAATTGGAAACTCCGCTCTGGGGTACTGCCGGTCATCCTGTTGTCGAGGGTGAGCTTTTGATCTGTCCGGTGGGTGGTAGCGGGAGCACGGTGGTTGCTTTCGATCGCAGGACGGGCAGGGAACGTTGGAGAGCGTTGGATGTTCCCAAGTCCGGCTATGGCACCCCGGTGATCGAAACGATCAATGGCCATCGTCAGCTTCTCGTTTGGGATGCGGAAAACCTTAATGGAATGGACCCCGATAGCGGGAAGGTATTTTGGAGCGTTCCTTTCAAACCGCAATTCGGGATGGCCATTGGAGCTCCGCGGGTCTGGAAGGATCTCGTTTTCATCATGGGCTACAACAATAAGTCGGGAGCGATCCGGGTTGCTCCTGATGGGAAGTCGGCGCGGTTAGCCTGGGGCCGTAATCTGCGCAAGGGGGTGGCCGGGGTCATGAACACGGCATGGACCAGCGGCGGATATATCTATTCTGGGGGCCAGCGGGGGCTCTTTCGTTGTGTGATGATGGAAACAGGAGAACGGATCTGGGAAACTCCTCGACCACTTCTACGGGCGGATGGTTCGGGTCGCGGTCCGTGGCCTCATGCCTTTACTGTGCATCACGAGCCCTCTGGTCAGACTCTGATCTTCAACGACCACGGGGAAATGATCAGTGCGAGGCTCTCCCCGGCGGGATACCGGGAGGTTGCGCGGACTTCGATCATTGAGCCTACTCATACGGTGGCTGGCCGGCTCCTAGTGTGGTCTCACCCGGCTTTGGCCAATGGCCGGGTCTACTGCCGCAACGATAAGGAGGTCCGATGCTGGGATCTTGCGCGGGGTGAGCCCTGATGGCCTTTTCGGGACGTATTTTAGCTGTAACGGAGCAGGGTTTTGGTGCGTAATATCTTTGTGCAAAGCCGGGTCACAGTGTTTCTTCTCATCTTCGTGGTAGGGATCTTTCCCGTCCTCGCCGAGAAGGAAATCGTCTGGAAGAAGGCGCGTGAATTCTGGTCGTTCCAGCCACCGCGCTCTGGTCCCCTGCCCGAGGTGGTGCGCAAGGAGTGGCCCCGAAAGGATCTGGACCGGTTCGTTCTGCGAAGGCTTGAAGATGCGGGGCTGCAACCTGAGAGCGAGGCGGGAAAGAGAACCCTTCTCCGGAGGCTGAGTTTTGATCTCACGGGTTTGCCTCCCCATGTTGATGAGGTGGAGAGCTTTCTGGAAAGCAAAGAGCCTCAGGCATACGAAAAGCTCGTGGATCGGTTGCTGGCACGCCCTGAGTTTGGGGAGCGTCTGGCCAGCATGTGGCTGCCTGTCATGCGGTATGCGGAAGACCAGGCGCATCAGGTGGGGAATAATGGNAAGTTTTTCTATCCGCACGCGCACCAGTACCGGAAGTGGGTGATAGCCGCCTTTAATCGTGATCTCGCTTTTGACCAGTTTGTCCGCCTGCAGCTGGCTGCCGATTACCATGGGGAAGAGGATCTTGCGGCTCTTGGCTTCATCGGGCTGGGTCCGCAGTACTACAATCGGGGACGACTGGACGTCCAAGCAGAGGAATGGGAGGATCGGGTCGACACTGTGACAAGGGGATTTCTTGGCCTCACGGTTGCCTGTGCCCGCTGTCACGACCACTTCTACGACCCTATCACTACCGAGGATTACCATGCCATGGCGGGTGTTTTTGCCAGTGTCTCCATGGATAGCCGGAAGGTGGGAGAGGAGACCTTTCATGTCGTGAAGGATGCCAAGGTCCGTGATCTTAATGTTTTTATCCGTGGCAACGTGGAGGATAAGGGCGCGGTGGTGCCGCGGGGGTTCCTTCGGGTCCTAGCCAATGGCGAAGAGCGCCAGACTTTCGGGGAGGGCAGTGGGCGCAGGGAACTGGCGGAAGCGATCATCGACCCCGGAAACCCCCTCACCTCCCGAGTCATGGTTAATCGGCTATGGGGAGAGATCTTTGGGGTTCCTCTAGTGAAATCAGCAAGTAATTTTGGAACTACGGGAGATCATCCCAGCCATCCTCTCCTGCTTGATTACCTCGCGATAAAGTTCCGTGAGGAGGGGTGGTCCATGAAGGCTCTTGTGCGTGAAATGGTGCTCTCCGCGACCTACCGGCAGGCCTCTACCCGGAGGGAGGACAATGCCCTCCTGGCCGGGATGAACCGGAGGCGACTCAGTGCGGAAATGCTNCGGGACGCCATGCTGGTGGCAAGCGGAGAACTTGTGTTCACTGACCCGGGGGGAGAGTCCCTGAAGGTGAGTGATAAGAACAATCTGCGGCGGACCGTTTACGCCCGCATCAGCAGGAAGGAACTGGATTCCTTTCTCAGGCAGTTTGATTATCCGGATGCCAATGTGCATGCGGCCGGAAGGGGGGTTACGACTACCCCGATGCAGAAGCTCTATCTCCTTAATAGTCCCTTTGTCGCAGCTCGCGCTGCNAGGTTGGCGGAAGCCGATGGAGATCTTGGAAAAGAGCAGCGTATCGAGCGACTCTTTCGCAGGATACTGGCTCGAAGCCCGAGCCCGAGTGAGTTGGCCGGGAGCCTTCTCTATTTTGAAGGTGTCACGAGCAATCGTGACTGGGCAGGATTTGCACAGGTGTTATTATGCAGCAACGCGTTTCTCTACCGTGATTGATTCTCGATATTCAGGACTCAGCAGGCGGCAGGTCCTNNGGCGCCTTGCTGGCGGCGCTGGTCTTCTCGGGCTTGCGGGTGTTCTNCAGAAGAATGGGGGGACNGCCCTGGGGGCCAATCCATCTCTTACCCTCCAGGGAAACCTTCCGGCCCGGGCCAAGCGGGTGATCTTTCTCTTTCTCAACGGAGGCCCTTCCCATGTGGATACCTTCGATCCGAAGCCTTCCCTCCTGAAGTACGAAGGCCAGAAGCCCCCGGAGAAACTGTATCGCGATGGTAAAAAAGGAGGCTTTATGCCTTCTCCCTTCAAGTTTACCAGGCATGGAGAGAGCGGACTGGAGTTCAGTGAGAGCGTCCCACATCTCGCCAGAATGGCTGATGACGTGAGTATTGTGCGATCGATGCACACGGATGTGCCCAACCATGAGCCGGCGCTTCTGCAGATGCATACCGGAGCGGTGCAGCCTACCCGCCCGTCGCTTGGGTCCTGGGCGCTCTACGGACTGGGTTCAGAAAATGAGAATCTTCCGGGCTACGTAGTACTGCGACCGAGCCCGAGAACGGTAGTGGGCCCTGCCCTCTGGAGTAACGGCTTCCTTCCCGCGCGTTTTCAAGCCACGAGTATCATTACGCGTGAAATGAATATCAGTAAGTTACTGCCACATATCAGGAACCGGTCGCTGGACAGGACCACGCAACGTCGTCAACTTGATCTGCTGGGAGTGCTGAACGAGGAGCACCTTCAGGAGCGTGGGGGCGACGCGGAACTGGAGGGTGAGATCCGTGCCATGGAGACTGCCTATTCAATGCAGATGGAGGCTACGGAGGCACTTGATCTCAGTGGAGAATCCGGGGCAACCCGTGAAATGTATGGCTCAACGAAGTTCGCGAATTCATGTCTGCTGGCCCGCAGGCTCGCAGAGCGGGGCGTGCGGTTCACTACCGTCTACTATACCAACGACAAGAACAACCAGCCCTGGGATACGCACAAGAATCACAATGAGGGGCACAAGGGCCTTTGGGCCGATGCCGACAAGGCTTCGGCAGCCTTGATTGCAGATTTGAAGCAGCGCGGCCTGCTGGATGAGACGCTCGTTATTCTAGGTGGTGAATTTGGTCGTACTCCCTTTGCTGAGGGAGGAAAAAAAGGAGCCCAGCCGGGGCGTGACCACCACAGCACGGCCTTTTCCTACCTGCTGGCCGGTGGTGGGGTAAAGAGAGGATTCGTCTACGGGTCCTCTGATGAGTTTGGCATGCATGTGCAGAATAACCCCATGCATGTGCAGGATTTTCACGCTACCGTGCTCCATCTTCTTGGGATTGATCATACTCAGCTGACCTACCACTATGCTGGACGGGATTTCCGCCTCACTGATGTAGGTGGCAGGGTAGCGTCCGGTCTCCTGCTGTAGGCTGGAGACNAGCAAATCGAATTGCGATAGGCTTGTTCTTTCTACGCTTCGTTCGTCCATGGAGCGGCAATTTCGTTGCATGAGGATAGGGATGTGGCCACCTTTNGTCCTGCCATGAAAGGTCTCCTCCCCATTATTCTGTTTGTTCTTTTTGGGCCCTTCGCCGAGGCGGAGATGAGGGAATGGAAGACGGCAGATGAATCGAAAACGCTTGTGGCGGAATATGTCAGCTCCAGAGAGGGGAAGGTTACCATTCGGAGGAAGAGAGATCGCCGGACATTTACTCTGGACCTGACTGCCCTNTCTGAAAAAGACCAGGATTACGTCAGACAGCGCGAGGAAAGCCCTGCCGGAGATGACCCTGTGGAAGCTGGAGATGCAGATGCAGAATTCGCCAAGCTTATTACAGGAGACTGGGAGCGGACGGAGGGTCACGGGTTGAAATATCGAATTTTCGGGGCAAGAAAATTGAGGAAAGGCAAGGGCCCCGGATACCCTCTGGTAGTCTATCTTCATGGGAGGGGTGGTGACGTGATGGCGCCAAAGGAGCCTTGGGGCGCGCAGGCCTTCACTCGGGATGATAACTACCGGCGTCGGACCTGTTTTGTCATTTCCCCACAGAATCCGGACCAGCAGGGGTGGGTAGGAGCCAAGGCGGATGGAGTGATTGAAATCGTAAAGGAGCTTCTCAAGAAGCTTCCGGTTGACCCCGACCGGATCTATCTGACCGGTTACTCGATGGGAGGATACGGAACCTTTCAGCTGCTCTCTCAGGAGCCTCGGATGTGGGCTGCCGCTGTCCCGGTGGCAGGGGGTGGAAATCCGGGAGCCGTCAGGGATTACCGAAAAGTGCCTATCTGGGTTTTTCACGGAGAAGAAGACAAGATCGTCCCGGTTAGTCAGAGCCAGACCATGGTNGAAGCCCTGAAAGAGGNGCGATCAGGAGTAAAATACACCGAATTTGCCGGNGCGGGGCATGGCGTTGCGGACAGGGTATATGACGACGAGAAGGTTCACGAGTGGATCTTCGAGCAGGGCAGGTGAGCTTCTGTCGATGGGTTTGGCGCTGAGGGCAAAGATTGTCTGAATATTGCCGGGCCACCACTGGTCCAAGGGGTATGATGAAAAGCCCCTTTGTTCTCCTGATGATTGTGGCGATTGCTGCCGCGCTGTCCACGAGTTGTACCACGATGTATGATTCTTCAGGCCAACCTGTAGACGTTCTGACTCCAGGGGGGGCGGCCCTTGCGGTCGTGGCTGCCGGGGTCGTCGGCTATGCCCTGGCTGATGAGCAGACCCATGGGGGCAGGGCCCATGGGCGCNACCGTCGTGGCTCTTATCGTAACTANCCCGGGGATTGCGGGTGTGGGGGTAATCACTTCAGCAGGGGTCGTCATTGTCATCATCATCCACGCTATTGAGTGCTAGCAGATTTTCGGATTTCGGTGGCCGCCAGGAGCCGATAGGGTTTCCGGGTGCGCGTAATTCTGATGGGATTGCTGGTGGGAATGTTCCCTATGGGAGCAGAACCTCTTCCGCAGGGCGTGGGTGACGAGATAACGGGGCTGATCACGTTCAAGAACTGCCAGTTGATTAAGACAGAATGGTCTGATGGGGATAGTTTTGGGGTTCTTTTTCCAGACGGGTCCTCCCACACCGTGCGGCTGTATGGAGTCGACTGTTTCGAAACCTCTGACCGGAATCCCACGGACCAGCGGAGACTCAGGTCGCAGCGGGCCTACTTCGGCATTGCTGGAAGCGGGGGCGATGAGCGATCTTCCATTAAATCGGCGATAATGCTTGGCGGGGCGGCAAAGGAGCGCGTGGAGGAGTTATTATCTCAGCCGTTTCTTGTGCATACGGCCTGGGCGGATGGCAGAGGACATCNCCGGCATAAGCGCTACTATGCTTTTATTACGGGAGCGACGGGAGGGGATCTCGGCCGGCTGCTGGTCAGGGAAGGTCTTGCGAGAGCCTTTGGGGTAGCTCGTGCTCGTGGCGTAGGTGTGAACCGGGAGGAGTATCGAAAACGGCTTGGAGATGAGGAGCTTGCTGCAGCTTCCCGGCGGGTTGGGGCGTGGAAGCTCACGGACTGGGAGTCCTTGCCTGAGGAACGTCGGGTGGAGCGGGTCCGGGAAGAGGAGGAACGATTGCGGGCTTTGCCTCTTGAGGGAGCGTCGCTGAATCCCAACACGGCTTCAAAGCTGGAGCTCATGCGGCTCCCAGGTGTCGGCGAAGTGATCGCAATGAGGATCATCGAGGCGCGGGAGGAGGAAGCCTACCGAGCGCCCTTGGATCTNCAGAGAGTGGTGGGGATCGGTAAGCACACCATAGAAAAAATGTCTCCTTATCTCTCCTTCGAGNGAAAGACCCCATGAGGATGAAAGCTTCTTTTTTCTCTATCACTCCCCGCCCAAGGCCTTCCAGTCATGGCGCCGGGAAAATCATGAATTACTNATGACGGAAGTGGAGTTGACGCGAGATCTCCTGATGGATGCGGGAGGCTGGAAGGAAATGAAGGCTGCCCGGGAGATGCATCGTGGCGGTCTTGTCCGTAGGGCTGAGTATAAGGATGGTTGGCTGGATGGTCTCGTCCTGATGGGGGGTAAAGAAAAAAGAGTTAGAATGCAGGTCCTGTCACGAACCCATATGGAGAACAAGTGTGCCTGTATGACAGCCCGCCGGGAGGGAAGGGTATGCGCTCATGCGATTGCGATCGGTTTGGAGGTGGTGGATCCATTTCGGCGGGGTGAGGAGGAGGNTCCTGAGATAAAGCGAGAAGAGGTGAAGTCGTGTTGGCCCCTAATAAAGGAGGAGTTTGAGGCAGAGGCCTATCCAGTACAATGCCGTGTCATGCTGCCACTCAGGGTGAAAGACTCGTGGGACAGGGGGCAGCTCCTTGTCGTTTTTGCGACGGAATATGAGGGGGAAGAGCATCTTCTCAGTTCTTGGAGTGAGGACTACGCCCTGCAGGTAGACGAAGATGACAGTCGNTTGCTGAGCACCTTGCGCCGCCTTTTCCCGGAGACCCCCCCCGGCGCAGTGAATCTTGGGCGTCAGCAATTTGTCGAGGTGCTGGATTCTCTTGTGGGTCATTCCGGGGTTTCTTTTGGAAAGCGGGATGGGGCTTCTATTTCAGGTCAACCGTTCCGCCTCTCCATCGAGTGGGAGCAGAAGCGCCTGCGGGCCCAATGGCCGGAGGGAATACAATCCCTGATCGAAGGAAAAGATGCTTGGGGCCTGGATGCCGAAAATCGCGTATTCTNCCCGGTAGCCTCAGGACTCCCTGAGTCTTTAAGGCCAGTAATCGACAAGGGGTTGCGCCCTGATCCCATAGAAAGCCCCTCACTGATTNCCTCCCTCGGNTANTGGTTCGACATNGAGCAGAGTGTTCCTGCGTCTCTGCCGCAGCCTGCTTCACCGGTGGTAGAGGTAAGGTTTGAGGGCTCCTTCAATCAACTCGAGGGAACGATGACCTTTCTCTACGGTGCAAACCAGCGGCTAGCAGGTCAGGCTGAGGGAGCGCTGCTCGCCATGGAGAATGAGGAGAAAGTGCTGGCAAGTACGGCTCTGGAGAGGCTGGCAGAGGATTCACTCCGGCAGTGGGGTTTTGAGGGGCCCGGACGCGGAGGTAAGTTCGTGATGCGGAACTCGGAGGAGATCCTGCGTTTTTTTGCCCACGGATTACACCGACTCGATCCGGATTGGACCGTGATTAAGGGAGACAGGTTTACAGAGTTCGCAAAAGATGTGGTTCCTGTCCAGCCGGTCTATCATCGAACAGGGAGCGGGGAGAACTGGATGGAGGTTGAAGTCAGATACGAGTCTGGGGATGGTTCCGGTATCCGGCGGGAGGAAATACAGAGGCTCCTGAGAACCGGGCAATCCTCATGTTCGTTGGGAGGTAACCGGAAAGCTGTAATGGATCCTGATCAGCTCGATGATGCCATGGAATCCATTGCTGATTGTGATCCTCAGCAGGCGGTTCCCGGAGTCTTCCGGGTGGATGCCGCGCAAGCGGCCTATCTTCAGCACAGTGCGGTGGACCTTGGTTTGCCTTCTGCGGACCAATTGCGCCCGGCAGAAGAGGGTCATCCCGAATTGCATCTCGGGTCCCTGGAA
>PBTP01000036.1 GCA_002729275.1 Roseibacillus sp.
CTCGAAGAAAAACGTCCAGCAAATCCCATGAAGGGAAAGGCCGACAAGGACCCACAGGTAATGAGGGATCACTCCTCCCATCGCGAAGAGGGTGTAGCGGACCACTGCACAGCCCATTGCCACCATCAGCAGGGTTCGTATTCTTACCCTTCTCAGCCAATAACCCATCATCAGGAACGCCACGATTTCAAATACCTGCCCTACGGTCATACCCGCTGCCACCGAACGAAACCCCAAATCACGGAGATGGATTGGGGTGTGCATGTAAAACGCCGCCAGCGGCACCGACAGGAGAAACGTGGTGATAAGATAGACCCGATGGTCGCGATCCCGGAAAATGCTCAATGAGTCAAGCCCAAGCGCACTCTTCCAACCCGTTGAATCGTTGGCGACCGGAGGCGTATGAGGAAGGAGAAATGCACAGAGGCCAGCCATCACTCGTAAGGCGCAGGCCACATCTCCAACCCTTGTTGACGAATCCAGCCCGAACCAGCTCACGGCCAACCCCACAAACACCCAGCCTATAGTGCCCCAGACCCTGTAGAATCCAAAGCTTCGCTGCTCATCCTCAAGGCTATTTAGCGCGATCGTCGTAAGAAGTCCCCATGCAGGGGCGGAGATCAGCGCGTTGATCATCATGAAGAGAAGAAACAGGTTTGGCCTGCCCGCCTCCAAGGCTCTGAACGCCGCCCATAGGAACACTGCCCCNCCGGTAATAATNTATCCAACCANCTTCTCNGCNGGNATTNTCTGNTCNGCNCGNGCNCTGAACANNAGAGGCGANATCATTCCNGCAATAGGNCCNACCAAAAAGGCCCANGTGATCATGCGGTCCCANCCNCGAGACTCAAGGACGTTNGAGAGNACNGGNAGCCACGCCCCNGGNGCTGCNGCNANAAGACAAAAGACCACNGCNATCCAATAGCGATGTCCNACAATGCCNGNGNGAANCACGGCGGGAGTATCGGGGGGAAACNCCCNCTGTCGAGCGCNCANTANCNATGGTGGGCCCGGCGGGACTCGAACCCGCGACCTAACGATTATGAGTCGTCAGCTCTAACCACTGAGCTACAGGCCCCTCTCGAGGCGCACGGAGCATACACAGCGAGAAGATTTGGGAAAGCCTTGTGACTGAGAACCATCTTTCTGCAGGAATCTTGATTATCCTCGATTACCCTTACTTGCCCTTTTGGTCCCCTGATGCCTGACTCGACCAATCGACAATTGATGAATTGTCGAAAAAACTTATCCTCTCCCCAGCAGATGGCCTCCAGACTCCTTATCAGGCTAAAAGTCCTCTTGGCAGTCGTTCTTAGCGCTTCCGGGGCTCTTTGTGCTCAGAATGCGCTGACCAGATCCGTCACAGTCGACGGCACCCAGAGGCAACTCCTCGTATATCTTCCCCAAGACTTCCTACCTTCCGAAGTCCTACCGGTCCTGCTCTGCTTTCATGGCGGTGACGACTCCGCCGAGGGAATGATGCGCTTCACTGCAGACTTTCGACCCCTTGCCGATTCTGAACGGTTCATCGCAGTCTACCCACAGGGCTTGATTTTTGAGGGCTCCTCCCACTGGAACTCTGAGGGCCCTTACGATAACGGCACTGATGAAATCGGGTTTACGAGGGCNATGATTGATTTACTTGTCAGAGATTACGCAGCAGACCCCGCCCGGGTATACGCCTGCGGCTTTTCNCTCGGCGGCAACCTCATGTGGGATCTTGCCTGCTATCTCGGTGATCGNGTTGCGGCCGCCGCCTCGGTCGCGGCGAGCATGTGGGAGTGGACTCTGGAGGATTGCTCCACCACGAATCGCACCGGGATTCTCTCAATCCACGGAACCGAGGACTCTTATAATCCCTACAACGGCAATCAGTATTCTATTTCCATTGACAGCCTTAACGCCCACTGGGCTTCTCTGAACGGCACGAACAAATCTCCTGTGACATCAACGGTCTCCCCTGGAGTCACCCGTTACCTCTGGGACAAGGGAGACGGCTGCCATACCGTGGAGCACTATCGCATCCAAAACGGCCCCCACTCATGGCCTTCTTTCTCGAAGGAAGTGATCTGGGAGTTTGTATCCCGCTACAACATCTCGGGGCTCATCGGATGCGGAACGGAAGTCGAACTTGTCATCGATGGCTACAATCCGAAAACTCGGCAATTGACCTTGAATGTCCGGAATCTACCGCCCGGCACGTTTGAGATTCGAAGGTCCTCCACCGGGTCCTTTCGGCCCTTTCGGCCTCGGATTGAGATCAATCAGGATACCTTCTTCCCCCTCACCATCCCAAGTGTCCCCCGCGACACCTTGCTTCTTCAGATCTGGGAGCGCCCCTGAAACTAGCNATGCCCAGCAGCTGAGTTTTTCAGGGTGCTCCATAAAAAGCTACTACGAAGGTAGATCCGCTCGGCCTGATTCTACGGGTCGACTCGAGTTCAATCGAAGTTGGAATCTTATCCCCGGTTAACTGCAAGAGCCTCGAAGAGAGGCTATAACCTTACTGTGGTAGAGAGGGATTCGGGAAAAAGTCTTAATTGCCCCCGATTTCGGTCTTCGAGCCTGAAAAACCGCGGCAATTACTGCCACGTCTTCGGGAAGAATCTTACCACGAAAAGAAGAATAGGCGAATAGCAGCCCGCATACCTTGCGTGTAGGGTAGACAAAACTGAACATCCTCAGTCGATCACCTCTGAAACTGAAGATCACCCTGAATAAAAAATTACCTATCACGTTTTACGGTAAGAGAGACACCGACCCTCTTGGATTATGAACATACCGGGCCATTTCAAATTTCTTCTGGATTCAGTCGAGGAGACCGCACGCAACACTGAGCCGATTCTCCACATCGAAAGTAGTTCTCTCTGGGATGACATCGTGGACAGCTTTGAGGATCGATACAACATGGCGAGCTACTGGCTCTTCTCCACCCGCTGGATGCGTGAGCAATTACTCACTGTAATGCAGAGCGGATCCCCCAGGGCACTGCTCGCCATCCTTTCGGTCCTCTGCCCGGATGAGCCCCCCCCTCCCAGCCTCCACGGAGAGCCTTCCAAAACTATGGAACGCCGGATCGCTTCTATTCTCCTTCCTGTCCTGATGCTGGAGATTGTAACCCGAGTCAGAAACGCAGCTTCCGAGCGCCTCGGCCCCTATTGCCCCACGGTGGAGGCCNTCCATCCTGAGGATCATCGCGACTAACCAATATTCTTTCCGAGCGGGTCTTGCCAACTCCCTGATCAGCGGATCCCGGCAAAAGCCCTCTCCAACCGCTCAAGCAACTCCTCCTCCGGCTCCCTCCCAACCGAAATCCGCAGGAGCTCCGCGCTCACCCCACAGGAGTGGGCCCATGACATTTCCCGGTAATGCGCCAACAGGGTATAGGGACACAACAGGGTATAGTCTGTCCCCAGACTGGGACCCTTGCAAAATTGCATGGCTTCATAAAGAGCCGCGGTTTTATCGGACTCTTTGAGGGTAAAACTGATCAACCCNCCATAGCCACCATCGGGACGGCGTAAGGCCTCATAAGCCTCGCTGTCTACGAAGGCCGGATACCATACCTTTCTCACCTCGGGCTGTTCCATGAGGAAATTCGCAACGCGTAATCCGTTATGGTTGCACTCTGTGACTCTCTCGCAAAAATCGGCGGCATTGCGAACAAGGGCTTCTCCGTCCCGGGGGTAAAGGCGNGAACCGCCCGGCACCTCCCGGTCAAGTGCTTGTCGAAGCTCATCGGCAAATGGAGAGTCATTCCGGATTCGAATCGACCCTGCCAGAACGTCACCAACCCCGGATACCCATTTGGTCAAACTTGTTGAGGACGCATCCGCATGAGCCAGAGTATCAATGTTGTGGTGACTACAAACCGTGTCGTCTACAAGAAGAGGAACNCCTCCCTCCCGACAGGCCTCTCCAACCGCTGCCAGATCCACCGTGTGCAGCAGTGGATTACTCGGCACCTCACAAAAGACTGCTGCATAGCCNCCTTCCCTGATTTCCCTTAGCGCATGATCCAGCGCTTCTCCGGTGGCGTCGTTGAGAAAGTCTACTCCAGATCCAAACTGCTCCTGGACCTTGAGAGCATCCACATAGGGAAAGCATAACTGCAGGGTCTTCAGGCCTTGGCGGCGCTCTGTCACGATTCGAAAAAGAGTAAAGATAGCTGCCATCCCGCTTTCCAAAAGAAAGGAGTTCCGAGATTCCACACCCAGAACCTTCGCCATCGAATCCCGGTGGCCTGCCAAGAGAGAATGATCAACTTCTCTACCATCCATCAGGTCCTCTGCCTGCCGACTGCTAATAATTTCCCCAGTGTGCCTCCAATAGTCCCGCGCCGCGCTGTAACCTGCATCTGGCACCACAAGAAGAGAGGGNTCCTCCGATATAAACCGGCCTGTAACGCCAGCCTGGATCGAAACATAAGATGCGGCCCGGCGAGCAGCCTCCTCCGAGGAGTAAGCCATTACCCTCTCACGATCACCTGCAAACTTTTCCTCCAAGCCCTTCANATACCGGNCCGTAATGGGATGGATAAAAAATCGGGGATAGCCTGAGCGCATTTTCGCCACGATCGCGGTATCGTTCTCCTCATACCCGATAACCGACTCCCANGTCGGCAGACTAACGACACAAGCATGCGATGAGTCGGGCAACGGAAAACCAACGTCCTTCTCCTGCCACGCAGGGTCTTGCAGTAAGTCTCGCACCAGCGCTTTCTGACTCACCCTCGACAAACCTCAAGTTTCTTCGCACCCGAAGGTGTTATCGTTCAACCCTTCAGGCGCCGGATTGAGTTTTCTTTAGCAGGTTGGGCAGTATACTAANTCCGTANAAGAGCGCGGGCANCGCCGGGCTCAGCTAATAGCCATCGAGATTGTGAGGAGTCCGAAAAACAAATTTTACCTAGGAATAGCGACCTTCGTTGCGCTCATTCTTGGGTTCTGGCTTGTTCGAGACATCGTCGCCACCGTGAGGGGAAAGAGTCAAGGCGCAGACTCAGGGGCAGCCCGGCCCTATCTTCAATTCGATAGACCGAATCTTCCCAGCAAGGCGCCTTGGCGCCATAACAGCCGGAGGGCTCCCGGCATCGATGAAATTTTGTTTGGCCTCCCAGGAGAGCGCATCATCAGGTTCGACGGTGAAAAGGATTATCGCGATTTTCTCANCCGTATCGGTAACANCAAATTAAGGCTCCTCGGGCGNCTTGACGGACTGCGCGCTGTCCGCGTCGGATTCGATAACAGAGAGGATCTTGATGGCTTGCTGGACGACGAGAGCGCCCCGAACTTCCGCGTCTCGATCCCTGATTTGCCACAGGTGGGAGCCCAGCCAGGAGCCATAGGCTTTGGCAGAACAACCCTCGAATGGCTTGGNATCACAAGCGATAACTCAGGGTGGGGAGAAGGAGTGAGGATCGCTATGCTGGACACCGGTGTCGGTCAGCACGAAACGCTCGGAACTCGTGTCCGCCAGATTGATCTGGTCAGCAGCAGCCAGCCCTCATCCNCCGAAGTCCACGGCCATGGCACTGCGGTCGCCGCACTCATGGTCGGGAGAGACGGGATTAGTCAGGGAATCGTGCCAGCTGCCAATCTTCTCTCGATACGAATCGCCGACCAGAATGGCAGCTCCAACTCATTCCTTCTCGCCGAGGGAATCGTAAGAGCTGTCGATGAAGGGTCGCAAATCATCAATATCTCGATGGCCTCTTATGGAGACAGTCTTCTCGTGCAGGATGCCGTTGCCTACGCGACCGAGAAACAGGTTCTCATTGTAGCCTCCGCCGGCAATGAAGGCTATACCGTCCCAGCTTACCCCGCGGCCTACGAGAACGTAATCGCAGTGGGGGCCGTTGATGCTGCCGGACAACATCTCGACTTTTCCAACACCGGCGACTCGATAGACGTGGCTGCGCCCGGCTTCGAGGTGCTTGCCGCCTGGCCGGGNGGTNAATACACGAGCTTCACGGGCACATCAGCAGCCGCCCCACTTGTCGCGGGTGCGCTTGGCGCTGCGCTTACTGAAACCCAATCCGGACAGTTATTGCCTCTCCAGGCTCAGGCAATTCTCGAGAGCAACCTGAACGCATCTGGCGCCCCAGGCCACGACCCTTTTTACGGAGGTGGCACCCTGGATGTTGACCGTATGGTCAACACGCATACTGATGGACGCTTCGACCTGGCTGTGGCCTCTAACTGGTTTGAGGCACCTGGTCCTGACGAGGTAGTAGGCACTCTTCAGGTCACCGTGCAGAATCAGGGCACCGAGGTGATTTCCGGNGCAAGCGTGGACGTCNTTATTAATGATGACATCTTTAGNATGGCACTTCCNCTCCTGCAGGAAGGCGGCTCGCACGTTGTCTCGCTTCCTGTCAACGAGCCGGAAGACAACCAACAAATTGCCATCAGGAGCTCTCTCAATCTGAATGGGAACGAGGACCGCGACCCCGGAAATAACGTTCTAGCCGGCAATATCGGACTGGTNGAGGAACCGGTGCAAGCTCCGGATCAGAGCCCCGAGGCTGACTAATGCTGCACCACGGGCTCTGGAAGAGGCCGGTCGATTTCATTCTGCCGATAGCCAAACCCACTGCCTTTGATACTCTCGAGCGAAAGCATTCCATTCCTGCGCCGATAGAGCCCGGGATGAACTCTCTCCTCCAACCTCGATGCATCCGGATAAAATTGCATCGAGTTGCTTTCCACACCTCGGATTGTGTTCACGTAAGCAGCAAGAAGAACATGGGGTATCTGGGCCAGCATAGGATTAGTAAGGTCCTGGACCATAAGCTGCATTCCATGAGCTTCCGCCCAGCAGCCACTCAAAAGGGCGCCGGTCTGAGTCTTACAGGTCTTCAATGCGACTCCGGTCCAACCCAAGTCCCGCCCCATCTTCACAAGTTTCCAATCGTGAGCGCTCTCGTCAAGAAACAGGGGCTTNCACTCCGAAACAGTACCTACCTCGATGGGATGCCTCTCCAGATCGTATGGAAACGGTTGCTCGACATAAATCAGCATCCGGAAAGTAAGAGGCTGCTCCGCCTCCAAGCGTTTTAGAATCTCTGTCACATACTCTGGATCTGTCACCATACAGTTAAAATCGGCACTGAGACTGTCTACTCCTCCCGCCCTTGCNAACTTCCCTACCTTGGCCAGCCTCTCGTAATCCCACTGCGAATCATTTCCCCGCAGTTTGATCTTAAGGCACTTTAGTCCATCCCGTGAAATCCAATCGGATAATTCTACCGGGTAGCCATCATCGGGTTCCTTGCCGCTAAGCTCGTCGCTGCCCACCGGNTCCAAGCCACCAACGAGGTGCCATGCCGGCAAGGAGCTCGCTGGTTTTCTCAGAAAATCGGCCGGAAATGCATTCTGAAAACTCCTNACNTTGCCCGGCGAGGCGCTTAGAAAAGCGGACAGATCACGACTCATAAATTCTTCCCCGTAGGCCCCATAGATATTCAAGCCGTGCAAATTGCCGTAAGCATCATGAACGGCAATGTCGAACAAAGAGCAGCAAACCAATGCTGCAAGCCAGGGCATGGAAGCTTCCCCTCTAGACTCATTGAAAGCCTGCAGAAGCTGCGGAAGTTCGCCCTCCATAAAATCATGCCCAATTTCCAGCGGATGCCCCATTTCATTGAAGCCCGACCAAGCCTTAGCGAGAACCACACAAAACGCTCGCATTGCCTCATGGCGCAATTCATAGGCGAGCTCGCTTGGCCAGACCCATGTTACGCTCAGGGGAGTTTCGCCCCAACCTTCAGCCCAATCGCCACTCCGCCCTTCAACCCGGACTCGAACCCTTGCGCAGGTCACCGAGGTTAAAGTTTCTGACCCGAACTTCAACGGGACCCTTGTCTCAACCGGAAGAAAATAAAGCTCCGCTCCTGCGCAACGTATATCCGTAGACTTTGCCATCGCTTGAGCTTCGATTCAGAGGCTGTTTTGAGATTCAACGCGACGGCAAAACCCATTCCATGACCCCGGCAACCACCACGCGCTACGCGACAGAGCTTTGTAAAGGGTCCGCTTCACCGTCCTGCGAGTGATTTTAACGCCTTTTTGAAGATCCTCCCAGGAGGCCTCCTCGAGTCTGTCCAGCGTTCGGAATCCAAGTGCCGCAGGGAGCCCCGTCGATGTCCGGAGGCGGATTCCTCGCAGCGAAGAGGTATATTTGATTCCATCTGCAAGGAGCACGCGAGCCCGACGATGCCANCGCGGCAAATCCTCCACGATAGACCTTGGATCGGCGGGATTCACTCCTGGCAGGTAACACCGACCCCTCTCAAGATCCTCCGGAATGTCTCGAAGAATATTCACCAACTGCAATCCCTTCCCGTAGTTCGCCCCGAGGGCGCGAAGCTCCTCAGTCGAGTATCTGGAAAACNTTGGATCACAGATCGCCCCGATCTCTGTCCAGAATTCACCAACAGAACCCGCAACCTGGTAGGCGTAGGTTT
This sequence comes from Roseibacillus sp., assembly GCA_002729275.1. GTDB lineage: Bacteria > Verrucomicrobiota > Verrucomicrobiia > Verrucomicrobiales > Akkermansiaceae > Roseibacillus_B. The sequence continues at coordinate 8,468 of PBTP01000036.1, forward strand.
CCAATTCTTCATCGTCATAAAGACCCACCACCCCCTCACCATTAAACCTTTCCAAGTCCCATGACTGTCCCTCTGTAATAATCGTGACCACTCTCCTGATCGCTGCAGCCTGCCTGCCTTCCATCGCCTCCAGCCACCCGAGACAATCACCTGCCCGCCGCACAAGCTCCATCTCGCCCTCCACCAGNCCTGCCCCGTCCATTTCTNCTNGAAGCCTTGAACATAGCTCGNNGGNCTCTTGGTCCACCNCAGACCCTTTCATCACCGCACAAAAGGCACTGAGAAGCCTTTTACGATGAGCCAGCTCCAAGGCCCCGGCGTCCGCAATCGTGTCGCTGAGTCTCGCCAGAAGGTAGCCGAGACTAAGTGGGGCTCGAAACTCACTCGGCAAGAGCCGCAGAGTGAGATAAAAGGACCGCGACACAGCTTTCAGGATATCGGTCGAAAGTTCCGCCGTGTTCATCTTCAGGNANCAGAGTGGCGGNTNANAGNCCCGTTGACCAATCCCAAATCAACCCGGAATCTCATTCATCTCTACCTCCATATTCCATTCTGCCGGGATATTTGTCCCTATTGCTCCTTCTACAAACATAAGCCGGGCAACGCAGATATGCGCCACTTTGTTGACAGCATTCTCCGCGAGGCAAACCTGAGGTCAGCCCAGATGNGCAGTCTTCAAGTTGACACTGTCTATCTTGGAGGAGGAACCCCCAGCATGCTACCGCCCGACCTGATCGGTAATCTTTTTCAGAAACTTGGAGAGACCTTCAATTTCAGCCCAAGNGCCGAAATCAACCTGGAGGTCAACCCTGCTACTTTTGGAAAGTCCGCCGCCAGGACTTACGCGCAGTCGGGGGTAACCCGGGTTTCCCTCGGAGCTCAGTCCTTCAGTCCTGATGTCCTCAAAACCCTTGGAAGAACGCATGGCCCCCGAGAAGTAGCGCGTTCCTTTGAGCTCCTCAAAGCTGCCGGCATTGAAAACGTCAGCATTGACCTGATGTTTTCCATACCGGGGCAATCTCTTGAGCAGTGGAAAGACAGCCTCAAACAGGCTCTCGACCTTTCCCCATGCCATATCTCCGCCTACAATCTGACCTACGAAGAAGACACACCCTTCTTCAATCGATTTCGCGCCGGTCTTTATGCCGACGTCGAAGAAGTGAATGCCTCGATGTTTGAACTGGCACACGAACTCCTGACCGAGCGGGGCCTACGGCATTATGAAACCTCCAATTACGCCTACCCGGGATACGAGAGCCGACACAACCAAGGATACTGGAGAGGCGGCGACTACCTTGGCCTTGGCCCCTCCGCGGTTTCCACCATCTCGGGTCGCCGATGGAAAAATATTTCAGATACNGCTAAATACCTCCTGCNAATTGGGCAAGGTGGTTCGGCAGAATCCGAAGTGGAAACTCTTACTCCGGCACAGCTTGACTTGGAGCGAATCGCCCTGATGTTGAGAACCGATGCTGGAGTCCACCGCCGACACCTCTCCCAAGTTCCCCCGGCTCGAATTGANGCGATTGTGGACGAGGATCTCGCAGATTGGAGCGGCGAACACCTCGTGCTACGCGGCCGGGGNAATATGCTGGTCGACTCCATCGTTGACCATCTGGTCAGCTAANCCGNGCCACCCAACCACGAGCCACACCAACCCTAAAGTGAACNCCGGATGCTAGAATGGACTTACCCCCTTGCGCGAAAGGCTCTCTTCCGACTGGAGGCTGAGCGGGCGCACAACTGGTCCCTNGGNGCACTCAGGGCAGCAGATCGGTGCGGTCTACTTCANGCCCTGGCTGGAGAACCCCCTGAATCCGAGGAAATCACATGCATGGGCATGACATTTCCCAACCGCCTCGGACTGGCTGCAGGACTCGACAAGGAAGGCAACTCCATCGATGCATTCGGGAGGCTAGGTTTCGGCTTTATCGAGATCGGAACAATTACCCCGAGACCCCAAAGCGGCAACCCCACCCCTCGACTNTACCGCCTTCCCGAACACCAAGCCATTATCAATCGGATGGGNTTCAACAATCCAGGAATTAAGGAGGGCGTTCGCAATGTCAAACGCTCGGCATCCTTCAGAGGGCGGATTGGGTTTAATATCGGAAAAAANAAGGACACTCCGAACGACCAAGCAGTGGATGATTACCTGATCTGTCTCAGGAGCGCCTGGCCGATCGCAGACTACATCGCAGTAAACCTTTCCTCTCCCAACACCCCGGGATTGCGGGCCCTTCAAGACGCCACCGCCGCGGCAAGACTTATTGAGCGGCTACAGGGTGAAGGCATAATTCTGGAGAGGCAAACGGGGAGAAAGGTTCCCCTGGCGATTAAGGTAGCCCCCGACCTCGCTGATGATGAGATCTCTGCTTTATCAAAGGTATTTCTCGAAAACTCCATCGATGCCATCATCGCCACNAATACCACCATCAAGCGACCTGACGTTGAGACCCATTCTCTAGGGCANGAGTCAGGGGGGTTATCAGGCGCGCCACTTGGAANCCGCTCAACAGAAGTCATAGAGGCCTTCTACGCGGCGGTTGGCGACAAGATTCCGATTATCGGGGTAGGCGGCATCATGTCCGCCNCGGACGCTCATGACAAAATTGAGGCAGGAGCCACCCTGCTCCAGATCTACTCTGGCTTTATCTATCATGGACCCCGTCTGATCCGCGAAATCCTCAGCGAAGCAGGTCAGGGACTTACCAGGAAAGATCCTTAAGATACTTTACGTTGTCTCTCACCGAAAATTGGTTAGCCTTTCATAACAATTACCAACAACTTCCATACCATGAAAAAAAACATCCTTTTCACCGTAGCGTCGGCACTCTGCCTCCTCTTTGCTAGTTGCGCAGCAGGACCTAATACTCAATCTGGAGCCCTCACCGGAGCGGCCATTGGTGGTCTTGCGGGGGCAATCATTGGCAATAATGTCGGCGATGGAGATGCCGGAACCGGAGCTCTGATTGGGGCGGCTGTTGGAGGCGCTGCGGGAGCCGCTGCTGGAAACGCGAAGGATCGCCAGCAAGGACATATCTATGACCGTGGCCGCTAGAGGCTGAGCCAGCTTTATCCTCTCATCTATTTAAAGCAGCGGGTTTACCCGCTGCTTTTTCTTTCTCGATTTTCCGGTAGGATCACCTCAATCCTCTGNCAGCTCATGGATACTCGCAACTACCTGCTCCATTTCCTGCTTTTTGTCGCCAGCGCAGGCTACCCGCTAGTGGCTCTTGCTGATGAATTTGATCCCTTTGCCGCATCAGAAGCCACGAGTGATTCGAGTANTCTGGAGTTCCTGGCAGAGGCTCGTGAAGTTCCGCCCGGGGAGCCATTTCATGTCCTCATTAAAATCACCCATCCGCCGGGGTGGCATTCCTACTTTATCAACCCGGGCTATGTAGGCACATCCCTCAGNCCTAATTGGGAGCTCCCTCCGNATTTCCAAGTNGAGCGGGTTGGGTGGCCGACCCCTCACATCGGCTCTACAGCCGGCAAAAAGACCTATGGGTATGAGCCCAGTGTTTCCCACCTGTTCAAGGTAACTCCCCCCGCCGATCTGCCGCCCGGCACCCCCATGAAGATCGCCGCGTCTCCCCGTTGGCAAATTTGCGATGAGAGCAACTGTCGACCCGAACCAGGGATTGGTGTGCCTGAAACTATCAGCACCGTCACGGTCAATGTGGGATCCGCAGTAAGGACCATAGCCGCAAACACTCCAGCGTTTACCGACGCACGCGCAATGCTACCTTCCGAGCTTCCCTCTGGCGCGAAGGTTCAAGCCCTTAAAACACCAGACGAGGTCACCCTCATCCTTTCTCCTGCGACGGCCGTCCCTGCCGGCGACATTCATTTCTATGACTTCGAACAGGTCCTGGACGCTCAGTCCAATCCAGTCGTGATCCGCAGCGGCGAGGAGGTCCGATGGACGATCGCGCGGACTACGACTTCGGAGACCCCCCTCGGCGAAAGTATAGCCGGAATCCTCACGATCGGAGAGAATAGCTACATCCTCGATAGTTCTTTCGGAAGCACTGGAAGTAGCAGTGTCACCTTTGGAAAACTGCTTGCGATCCTCGGAGGAATGTTTCTCGGCGGAATCATTCTCAACCTGATGCCATGTGTCTTCCCTGTGATTGGCATAAAAATTATGAGCTTCGTTCAGCAGGCTGGCGAGGACCGTCGATCCGTTCTAATTCACGGAGTCATATATGCGCTCGGTGTCCTGATCTCCTTCTGGGTCCTCTCCGGCCTCTTGCTGGCACTGAGGGAGGGCGCCATTGGCGATGCAGAACAAAACGTCACATGGGGTTACCAGCTGCAAAACCCCTGGGTCTTATGGGGCCTTATGCTGGTGATGTTTACCCTCGCCATGAACATGTTCGGAATCTTTGAAATTGGGGCATCGGCAACTAGCGTGGGAAGCAATCTCACCCACAAGCAAGGGGCCGCAGGATCCTTCTTCTCCGGAGTATTAGCGACCGTGGTAGCGACGCCATGCTCTGCCCCCTTCCTCGGAGTTGCGATTGGTCTCGCCTTCAATCTGCCCCCCTTTCTATTCCTTCTGGCCTTCACCTTTATGGCGCTGGGCCTCGCCTTTCCCTATGTCGTCCTTTCCGCCTTCCCAACCCTGGTTGAACGACTTCCTCGACCAGGCCCATGGATGGAGTCCTTCAAGCAGGCAATGGCCTTCCTCCTTTTTGGCACCACCGGATTTCTTCTCTGGTCCTTTCTC
>PBTP01000037.1 GCA_002729275.1 Roseibacillus sp.
GAGTGATGCCAGAGGGCGGTCTTGGCGAAGGGGAGGGGCATGCCGTGATCGGAGAGAAAAATGACGATGGTGTTGTTGGCTTCACCGGATTTTTTGAGGGCATCGAGGATGGAGCCGACGGCGTCATCAGCTCGTCGGACCGAGGAATAGTAGAGGGCGAGTTCTTCGCGGACCTTGGGGTGGTCGAAGAGGAAGCCGGGGATGGGTACTTCGTCGGCTTTGAAGGTTTTTGAGGCGGGATGCTTTGTTTGATCCCCGGGTTTCCAAAAAGGTTTGTGTGGGTCGGAGATGTTGACGTTGAGGAAGAAGGGTTTGTTGGCCTTCTTTGCGTGGGTGATTCCGATGGCGGTTGAGATGCCGTAAGAGGGGACGTCTTTGATGTGATATTTGGAGCCGTCGGGCGCGATGGTGAGGTCGTGGTCCCAGCCGGGGTAAGGATGATAGGGCGTGGAATGGGTGACCTTACCGCGGATGCCGGTGTAGTAGCCGTTTGATTTGAGGATGTCGCAGAGAATGGGGTATTTGTTTTTGATGGGGTAGAATCCTTCGACACCGTTGTTGTGCGGGTAGAGCCCGGAGAACATGACGTTGCGACTGGGGTAGCAATTGGCGACGCAGACGTGGGCATGCTGGAAGCGAAGAGATTCCCGCGCGAATTGGTCGGTGCGGGGGGAAGTGTCCTTGAGCTTGCTTCCAAAAGAGCCGAGGGAATCGGCGGACATGTCATCGACGGTGATGAGGAGGACATTGGGGCGGACTTCTTTGGCCTTAGCGAATGGAATAAGGAAGAGCGCCAGGACGAGAAAATGTTTCATGGTTGAGGCGGGGTTTTGTTATTCAAGTTCTGAGATTATGGTTTCCATCTTATTTGCGATCTTGGGGTGTTTGGCAGCGATGTCGTTTTCCTCACCAAGATCATTTTTGAGGTCGTAGAGGGCGAGTTTGCCATCGGTGGCGACGCATTTCCAATGGTCGATGCGGACGGCCCGGAATTTGCTCCAACGCCAGAAGAGGTAGTCGCATTTTTTTTGCTCTTTCCCGAGGAGAAGGGGTGCGAAGGAGAGGCCATCGCTCTCTTTCCAGGATTTGATACCGGCGAGTTCGCAGGCTGTGGGCATCCAATCCCAGAAGGCAGAAGCGTGATCACTGACGCCGGGTTTTACGGTTCCGGGCCAGAAGGCGATCATGGGCACGCGGATACCCCCGTCGTGAAGTGAGCGTTTGTAACCTTTGAGTGGTCCGTTTGAATCGAAGAAGTTCACCTTGTGTCCGCCTTCCTGGTGAGGGCCGTTGTCGGAGGTGAAAATGACGAGGGTGTTTTCGGTGAGGTTGAGTCTTTCGAGGAGGTCGAGAATTCGTCCGGTATCGGTATCCATGAGGGTGACCATGGCGGCGAAACCTTTTTCGGGATCGGGCCAGTCCTTGTCTTTGTAGATTCCCCAGTCGGGGACTTCCTGGCCGTTCTTTTCGAAGCGTCCCGCTTCATTGTTAGTGTGGGGAATGGTCCAGTTCAGGTTGAGGTAAAAGGGGGCGTCCTTGTTGCGTTCGATGAAGGCGAGGGCTTCTTCGGTGACGCGGGTGTGGGCGTAGGTGGTTTTTTGGGAAGAGACATTTTTTTTGCCGCTGTTCTCGTTGCCGGGGAGGCGTTCCTTTTCTTTGTTTCGCCAGAGATACTCGGGGTAGTAGTCGTGCGCTTCGCTCTGGTCAATCCAACCGTAGAAGAAATCGACACCTTGTTTGTTGGGATGGCCGGTTTCACCTTCGCGCCCGAGGGCCCACTTTCCGACGGAGGCGGTTCGGTAGCCGGCGTCCTGGAGGAGGGAATTGATGGTGACGGAATCAGGCGGGAGGATGTGTTTGTTGTTGCCCGCGATGGCGGTGTGACCGGTGTGTTGCCCTTTTAGAAGAGAGAGGCGTGAGGGTCGGCAAACGGTGTGACCAGCGTAGTGATCGGTGAAACGAAGTCCCTTTTTTGCCATTTCATCAATGCGTGGGGTCTGCACCACTTTCTGGCCGTAGCAGCCGAGATCACCGTAGCCGAGGTCGTCGGTGAGGATGTAGATGAGATTTGGCTTTTTCGCGATGGCGAAGCCGGGAAGGAGGAGGGCAAGGATGGGGAAAACCTTCATGATCTGACTATCCTTCAAGTTGTGGGTCCGGCTGGCAAGTCTTCAAAAAGCAGCTTACCATCCCAAAAGCAAACTCCTAGCAGTCAATAGATTATTAATTGCTAGCAAGGTTGGGTTAACTCAAATGTAATGAATTGAATTTGGAAATGCATCCGTGTAAATTTGTCTAGACAAAATATCCCCCTTTCGTCCCTCTCCGACCCCTTCAATGAAGCCCTGCGGCGCTTATCCCCAAAAACAAACTCCTAGCAGTCAGGGGTCGATGAGGCTGTTTTCATGTGTAGTGATCTTTCTCGGCGGTTTGCTGACCGCCGGAGCGAAGGTAGAATACAACAGGGAGGTTCTGCCGATTCTGACTGCGAAGTGCCTTGCCTGCCATGGGCCGGACGTGTCAAAACAAAAGGCGGACTTGCGACTCGATGACCCCGGGGAAGCATACAGGGAGCGTGATGGACTGCGTGTGGTTGTTCCGGGGGATCCGGATCAGAGTGAGCTGGTCCATCGGATTTTTTCAAAGGATGAGGACGAGGTTATGCCTCCGCCGGGAGAGGGAACGGCATTGACTGATGCCGAGAAGGAGATTCTTAAGGAGTGGATCAGCGAGGGGGCTGAGTATGAGCGTCACTGGGCCTTCCGGTCACCGGTTAAGGGCAGGCTCTCCGATCTAAAGGAGGGAAAGGAGCAGGTTATCGACGCCTTCGTGCAAGAGAGGCTTTCTCGGGCTGGATTCCAACTGCAGGAGGAAGCCACGAGGGAGAAACTTATCCGGCGNGTGTCGATCGATCTNACNGGNCTTCCNCCCAGTATCGAGGAGNTNGANGCCTTTNTCGCNGACCAGNCGCAGGAAGCNTANNGCAGGNTTGTGGATCGTCTNCTGGGATCTCCTCGTTANGGGGAGCGCATGGCANCCTGGTGGTTGGATGGTGCGCGGTATGGGGACAGCCACGGCTATGACAATGATCTCGAGAATGCTCAGTGGCCGTGGCGGAACTGGATTATTGAATCCTTCAATNCTAACCAGCCCTATGACCAGTTTGTAACCTGGCAGCTGGCGGGGGATCTTATGCCAGATGCCAGCGATGACCAGATCGTGGCCACCGGATTCAACCGGAACCATAGGATCCAGACCGAGGGGGGAGCGATCGAAGAGGAGTGGCGCACGGAATATGTCATGGACCGGGTGGAAACCATGGGGTCGGTGTTCCTCGGGTTGACGCTGAGTTGTGCTCGCTGCCATGACCACAAATATGACCCCATCAGCCAGAAGGAGTTCTATCAGCTTTTCGCGATGTTCGATGGGCTGAATGAAAAAGGGTTTATCAATAATCTAAGGGGTAGTGCCGAACCTCGTCATCGGTACCGGAAGAGCGATTTTGAAGCAGCGGTGAAGAAGCTTGAAACGGACATCCCGGACGCAAAGGACCGGAGTGGCAGGGTAAAGGAGCTGGAAGCAGCGCATCCGCACGTCATGGTGATGCGCGATGAAGTGGATCGGAAGGCGTTTATTCTCAAGAGGGGGCAGTATGATGACAAGGGGGAGGAAGTGGACCCTGGGTTGCCAGAGGCGTTCTCTCCGGTCCCGGAGGGAGAGAGCCTGACCCGTCTCGATCTGGCGAGGTGGCTGGTTGATGGANAGCACCCCTTGACATCNCGGGTCTTTGTGAACCGGATCTGGGAGCAGTTCTTTGGGACCGGTATCGTCAAAAGTTCCGAAAATCTGGGACGTCAAAGCGACTGGCCGAGTCACCCTCAACTCCTTGATTGGATTGCGGTAGATTTTGTGGAGTCCGGCTGGGACGTCAAAGAACTCATCAGAGCAATAGTCATGAGCCGGGCCTATCGCCAAAGTTCCATCATTGTTGAAGAGAGGCTTCAGCATGATCCGGAGAACCGCTTGCTGAGTCGAGGTCCGAGAACAAGGTTGCAGGCTGAGATGTTGCGTGACCAGGCTCTCTTCCTCTCAGGCTTGCTGGTAGAGCGAGTGGGAGGTCCGAGCTGGTGGGTGTATCAGCCTGCTGGGCTCTGGCTGGAAGTGGAAAAACGGGGAACCTTCGTGCAGGATCATGGGGAAAAGCTCTACCGGCGTAGTCTTTACTCTCGTATTCGGAGGACAGTGGCCCCGCCCAGTATGCTTCTCTTTGACATGCCCAGTCGGGAGATGTGTTCGGTAAAGAGAACCTTGACCAATACTCCTCTGCAGGCCCTCGCCCTTCTTAATGAAGTGACCTATGTCGAGGCCGCGAAGAAATTTGCTGAGCGCATGATGACCAAGGGTGGAACGCCGGGGGAGAGAATCGCATGGGGGTTTCGCTGTGCCACTTCCCGGGTGGCTGAGAGGGAGGAGCTGGAGATTCTTGTGAAGGGATATGAACGGCGGGTGGAGCGCTACCGCAGGGATGGCAAGGCTGCCGAGAATTTACTGGGTCAGGGAGAATCCAAGGTNGCGGATTACCTTCCCAAGCCGGAGATGGCGGCCCTGACAACGGTGGCTAATGTGATCCTGAACCTCGATGAAGTGATCAACAGATGAAGGAGAGTAGTAGAGATAGAGGCCTTGTTGGGACTGAGGTGGGAGAGCGAGGCGAGAGCTTGAGTCTTCTCGGGCGACGCTCCTTCCTGCAGAACTCCGGGCATGGGTTNGGGGCGTTGGCCCTGGGCTCCCTCCTTTTTGACAAGGAAGGAAGGGCTGCCACGGTAGTGCCGGAAAATGCGAAGGTCAGGCGGGTGATCTCCCTCTTCATGTCAGGGGGGCCTTCCCAGATGGACCTGCTTGATCCNAAGCCAGGACTGGAAAAAGANAGAGGNAAGGAATTGCCCCCATCGGTGCGGGGAGAACAGAGAATCACCACCATGACCTCNGGTCAGAAGGAACTGCCGGTCCTGCCCAGTCCCTTCAAGTTCTCCGCTCATGGACAATCGGGTCTGGAATTGAGCGAGTTGCTCCCGCATTGGGGCGATGTAGCGGATGACCTGTGTGTCATTCGCTCCATGAAAACCGAGGCTATCAACCATGATCCCGCGATCACCTTTTTCCAGACCGGGTTCCAGCTAGCCGGTCGACCGAGTATCGGGTCCTGGGTTTCTTATGGGCTCGGCGCCTTGAANAGGGATCTCCCCGCNTATGTTGTTCTCACNTCCCGGTCNACCTCTGGAGGAGCNCANCCNCTNTATAGCCGNNTGTGGAATTCNGGGTTNCTGCCCGCGGAGCATTCNGGGGTGAAGCTGCGNAATACCGGNGACCCGGTATATTTNCTCGAGAACCCTCCNGGTATAGATCGTGGAATCCGAAGGGATACCCTTGATGATCTCCAGAGACTCAATCAGAAGCGGCATGCGGTCATTGGAGATCCTGCGATTGAATCACGGATCGCTCAGTATGAGATGGCCTTTCGCATGCAGGCAAGTGTTCCAGAATTAGCGGACATCTCGAAAGAGCCGGAACACGTGTTGAANCTCTATGGACCCAACGTGGGAAAACAGGGGAGTTTTGCGAGGAATTGCCTGGTAGCCCGCCGTCTGGCCGAGCGAGACGTTCGCTTTATCCAGCTCTTCCACATGGGATGGGACCAGCATGATAAGTTGAAAGAGACTCTCTCTCGCCAGTGTCGAGATACCGAGCAGCCAGTGGCGGGGTTGATCAAGGATCTTAAACAGAGAGGCCTTCTGAAGGATACTCTTGTTGTATGGGGTGGAGAGTTTGGGCGGACCACCTACGCGCAGAAACCCGGTAACGCTGCTGGCCGTGACCACCATCCCGGCTGTTTCACTCAGATGCTGGCAGGGGCGGGGGTCAGGGGCGGCCATGTCCATGGCGCGACTGATGACTATTGCTACAATGTGACCCGGGACCCCGTGCACGTCCACGATCTGAACGCCACCCTGATGCACCTTCTTGGGGTAGACCACAAGCAACTCACCTTTAAATTCCAGGGCCGCGATTATCGTCTCACCGATGTCCATGGCGAGATCGTGAAGAAAATCCTTACCTGAGAAAATTTCATGTCGAAGATCATCTGTTTCGTAGTGCTGGCGCTTGCCAGTCTGGTTGCTCGATCCGAACTCCCTTTTGAGAAGAGTGGAAGAGTATTGCTCTACGGGAACTCCTTTGTTGGGCGTTTGCAGGAGCATGGTTTGTTTGAGGCTGCGGTTCAGATGGCTCATCCAGAGAAGGAGCTGGAGTTCCGCAGCCTTGCCTGGACGGGGGACGAGGTGGGCTACCGTCTGCGGCCCGAGCGCTACAGTAATCACCTCAGGAAACTCCTCGACCGTTGGCCGGCTAATATGGTGATTCTTGGTTTTGGACTCAATGAGTCCTTTGCGGGGGAGGCGGGAGTCGGCACTTTCCGGCAGGACCTTCAGAGTTATTTACGGGAAATGAAGCGCCGCCACCCTGGAGCTTCCCTAATCGCTCTCTCGCCCATTGCGACCGAGGACCTCAAGCACCGATATTATCCTGAGGCAGGCCGACGAAATTCGGAGATTCGGTCTTACGTGCGGATCATGAGTGAAGTCAGTTCGGAGAGAGGGGCTCTCTTTGTGGACCTTTTTACGCCGAGTCTGGCAGCCTACGCGCAAGAGGAGGCTCCGCTTACCAGTAACGGGATTCATCTGAACGATCAAGGATACGCCATGATCGCGAGGGCTCTGAGTCGTGAGCTTCTTGGAGAAGAGACGTATGCAANACTGGATTTTGCGCGTGCGGAGGTCGTGGCCCAAGAGGTCCGGAGAAAGGCGCAATATGTGGCCTCAGTTGTGCGGCCAGTGAACACCGTTCTTTACTTCGGGGTTCGGGGGAGGGCCCATGAGTACGATGCTGAGATCCCTCGCTTCCATGAGCTGATTGCTCGCTCCGATACACGGATGCATGCGATGCTGAGAGATCGCTCGCTGGGGTTTAATCCTGCCCCCTTGACTCTTCCTCCTCTCGTGGAGAGAAGCCCGGCCAAGCTGCCGTCGCCGGATGAGATGCTCAAGTCGTTCCGGGTTGCAGATGGCTACGAAGTNAACCTTTTCGCTTCCGAGAAGGAATTTCCGGAATTACGGAACCCGGAGCAGATCGCCTTCGACTCCAGGGGTCGCCTCTGGGTTGTGACGATGCCGTCTTTCCCAGGGACTATCCCAGGTGATCTTCCCCATGATAAAATTCTTATCCTGGAAGATACGGATCGTGATGGGAGGGCGGACAAGTCGACGGTCTTCGCGGACCATCTCACGGTTCCTGACGGGTTGGCCTTTTATGATGATGGGGTGATTATCTCCCACCAGCCGCGGCTCGTCTTCATGAGGGACCGGGATGGGGATGGAAAAGCTGACGAAAAGAGGGAGATCCTGCGGGGTATCGATGTCACCGATGCACACCACGGAGGGATGATCGCAATGGGACCGATGGGTCATGTCATTTTTTGTGATGGAGTGTTTCACCGCTCGCAGCTGGAAACGCCCCATGGGGTAACCCGGGGTGTCGATGCCACCACCTACCGGCTAGACCTGCGCAGAGCTACTGTAGAGCGCGAATACCAGACCCTTACGCCCAATCCATGGAAGGTAACCTGGGATCGCTGGGGAAATCTTTTTCAGATGTATGGAGATGGGTTTGTTCAGGATAGCCATGCTATCCCGTGGAGTCCGTTCGGGGTCTACCATCCGTTCCGTCGGGCAATCTCCATTGCCTATGGAAAGGGCTCGGCTGCCTGTGTGATTTCGAGTCCTCATTTTCCTGATGAGTATCAGCAGGGGATGGCCTCTGCCGTTCTTTTGAGGAAGTGCTTCGTTTCGATTTCGAAGCACAGGGCGGATGGAGCCTATTATAAGGCGAGTGACCGCCTCGATCTTCTGTCTTCGCCAAGCGAGCTCTTCCGACCGGTTGATATCGCGTTCGGGTTTGATGGAGCAATGTATGTCTCGGACTTCTGCACGCGGATCATTGGTCACGCCCAGAACTCGATGCGGGATCCTCGCTGGGACCCTCATACGGGACGGATCTGGCGAATCACCCACAGCGCAAAACCGTTAGTCAGGGATTGGCCCCGTCTTGAAGGAGCGCCTCCTGGGGAGCTTCTCTCTCTACTTGAGCACTCCCAGGATGTGATCCGGGACCATGCAAGGCGGAAATTGCGGCATACCCCGGGAGTGGTGAAGATCGTTGACTCGTGGCTGGAGCAGCAGGAGAGCGATGAGGTCATCCTCGAGGGGCTCTGGGTTCTGCACGATCATGGGGAGGTGCGGCAAGCCCTCCTGGAGAGGCTGATGAGTTCTCCCGACTACCGGATCCGGGCAGCGGCAACTCATCTGATCCGCTTTCAGGAAGAGCAGCTGAAAAAGGCCCACGGTCTGTTGCTGAGAATGTCCCGGGACGCCCATCCCAGAGTTCGTGCTGAGGTGATCCACGTGGTGTCCCACCTTCAGCAGAAAGACCAGTCCTATGCAGCCCTTCTCGGGGAGGTAGATGTCTCGGAAAGCAAGGAGCTTCAGACCATTCTAGGAGATGCCAGTCATGGTGTCAGTTCGGGGATGGGTCCCGAGATTCCCGTCCTGCAGAAACCTGAAGAGGGTAAGCTGGGTCTCTGGCTACTTGAGGAGGATGGGCAGAAGGAACGGTTCTTTGCCTTCGGAGCCAAGGCCGGATCTTTCGGAACGATGCGCACTTTCGTGCGCTCCCCGGAAAGGAGGAAGGCAGTCCTGTCGATCAGGCACAGTTATGTGAAGGTGCTCCTGAATGGGACCCCGGTTATCTCTTCGGCTAACTGGTGGAGTTCTGATTGGAATGTGCAGGTTGAACTGCAGGAGGGAATCAACCAGATCGAGGCGCGGTATGTGAAGGGGCGGGGCGCCCGGGGATACGCTCCCGTGTATCTGTATGATCCGCTGGGAGCCCAGGTAGACGGGCTGGTCATGGCGGAGACAGAAGAGGAACTGCGAGCCATGTCAGCCGAACATGAACAGCTCCATGGGCTGAAGGACTCTGTGATCCGAATCAGTGCAGTTCCGAACCAGTTGGCCTTTTTTCCGCGGGAGTTCCGTCTCAAAGCGGGCGCTTCCGTGCGAATTTCCTTCCAGAATCCAGATCTTCAGATTCACAACATGGTGGTGGTCAGGCCCGGGGCGGAAGAAGAGGTTGGTCTTCTCGCAGACCAGATGGCCCAGGATGCTGACGCAATAGAGAGGGCTTTTGTCCCGGACTCCGATAAGGTGATCTGGGCTACTCCCCTAGTGAATGGAAAGGGTGAGGTTGAACAAGACTTCACCGCTCCGGAGCAGCCGGGGCGCTATCCCTTCCTCTGTACTTTCCCGGGACACTGGAGGGTGATGAAGGGTATGCTGATAGTGGAATGAGAGTCCGCCGGGGGAGCTCGGATACAAGCGGCATTGAGGACTCTCTAGTCTTCAGGAGAGGCATCAGTGGGAAGGAAGCCCTCCCGGGTGGCAAGATGTTCGGACAGGGCAAGAGCCCAGTCGGTCCAAGATTCACCATGGTCTTCTTCAAGAAATTCCTGAAGCTCTGCAAGGACGGTCGTACGAAGTCCGGTGTTTCCGTTGTCCCTGCGGGCCAGCTCAAGGAGAATTGGTAGCCGGATGAAGGATGGACGGAGTTCAACTGTATCGTAAATCGAGGTCAGGAGAACATCGCCATGATTCGGGTATTGGCTTTCCAGAAGCTCCTCAACTTGGAGTGCGATTTTTTCATCAGGAAGGAGATGAAGTTTTTCAAGAGGATTTTCCAGGAGCGCTTCGCGTCGCGCCGGAGTAGGACTNCCGCTGGGGCCGGGNGTGACCAGAGGTATCTGCTTTCGGCCAGACTTTTGCTCGGTCCCAGATGCATCGGGGACTGGATCGTCCCTGCCGCACGCTGAGAGCAGAAGTGTAGAAAGGACCAAAAGTNACCAGCGCGGATTCATTATGTAATGATCTGCCCCGGGTTGCCCCGGGGCAGATGAAAGGCCGGGAGAGCTTCAGTTTTTTGCGGCAGGGCCCTTTACGGAGTCTTGCTCCGCGGTCTCTTCTTCCGAAACGTCGTCCTCTCCATTCTTGGTTGTTACGTTATCAGATGGAGCTTCGTTGTCTCCCTCCTCAGGCAGGAGAACCCCATGGATAAGATGAACGAGTCCGTTATCTGCTTCGAGGTTTGTGGCGAGAACCCGGGTGCCGTTCACCCGGACCACCCGATAAGGGCTGCGCCACCACCAGAAGCGGATCCGCTGGGAGGTGACCTCGAGATCGGTTCCAAGCAGCGTTGTCGCTGTGCCATCTTNAACGAGCTCGCCTGCGGTCTGGATGCCGGANACGACATGGTTCAGAAGGATATCTCTGAGGGTTNCTCCGGGAGTTTCGAGGAGCGATTCCAGAGTTCCCTCCGGAAGAGAGTTGAAGGCCCGATTGACAGGAGCAAAAACAGTCAGGTCAGATTCCGGATCAGCGAGGGCTGTCGCGAGGCCCGCAGCGTCCGCTGCAGCGAGGAGGGTGCTGAGGTAGGGCTTGCTGGCCACCAAATCCGCTACCGTGAAGGACTCCCGGGATATGACGTTGCCCACGATGTGGAGAACCCCATTACGGGCTTTGAGGTCGGTTTCGACTACTGGGGCACCGTTGATGGTAACCTCTCCATCAGCAATTCGGACCGTGAGCCGGTCACCGGAGAGGGTTTCGAGAATCTGTCCATCGCTGAGTCGGCGCGCCTCGAGACGACCTGCTACAACATGGAGTCTCAGGATGTCAGCAAGGGCACCGGTAGGATCGGCGAGAAGGGCATCAAGGGTTTCCTCCGGGAGCGTCGCGAAGCCGTCGTTATCGGGCGCGAAGATGGTAAAGGAGGGCCACCTCTGGGTGCTATCGAAGGTGGGAGCAAGTTCCGCAGCGGCCAGGGCGGTCACGAATGTAGAGAGGTCTTCCCGGGAACTTGCAACATCTACAAGGGACTGGGGTGCGGGAGGGACGAGAACGCCTCCAACCACATGGACGACTCCATTACTCGCGACGATGTCCACGGCTTCGAGAGACTCACCTGCGATGCTGAATCCTGTTGGGGCGTCTGTATCTTCTGCTAGTGGAAGAGTGAGCCCTAGGACGGTTTGGACAGAACCGCTCTCGACCAGAGAGCTGCTGTTTCTGGCTCCTCGGACAAGGTGATTTTTAAGGATCTTGCGCAGAAGCCTGCGGTCAGTCTGAACGGCCTCAAGAGTTTCTTCCCCGAGAGCTTCGAAGGCGGCATTAGTGGGAGCGAACACGGTGAGGTTGTAGTGATCGCTGTCGAGGGCGCGGGCGATGCCGGCCTGTTCCACGAGAGAGGCAAGAATTGAAAAGTCAGGGTTGCCTGCCGCGATTTCAAGAATGGTTGGAACCTGCTGGTAGCCGGGATCCAGAACCTCATTGATCGAATGAATAATTCCGTTATCAGCACGCAGATTTGCACGGGTGATCACGGCATCATCTATTCTAACAGTTCGATAGAATCCCCAGAAGAAACTCTTGACGCTAACATCAAGTCCGTTGTCAGGGAGGAGAGTATCGGTGGTCCCCGTCTCAAAATCTCGAAATGAGATCCTTTCTGGAATGACATGATAGGTCAGGACGTTTGTGAGTGCATCCCTGTCCGCAAGCAGGGCAGCGAGGTCATCCTCTGGAATCATGGCAAAGGCCTCGTTGGTCGGTGCTAGGATGGTGATGTCTTCGGCTGATGCGAGGGTGTCGATTAGACCTGCTTCAGTTACCGCGGTAACCAAGGTGGAGAACTCTGGCCTCTCGGCCAGCTTTTCAACGATATTTTCAGCATTCGCGGCCAGTGCCAGGACTGAGACGAATGCCCCGCCTAGGAGAGACCTGAGGCGGAGGCTGTTTGGGTATTTCATTGTAATGTAGGAGTTTCGGGCCACGCGTGAGCAAGAAGGGCTGCAAAAACNCCACGGCCCCGATCCTATGAAAGTACGAGTCACCCTCTGAAAATCAAATTTGGGGAGAGAGAAAAATAGAGGAGCTCCGGAGAATCTCTCCGCGGCTTTAGCGGCGGGATAGAATCACCTCTTTCCGGGCGATTTTAGAGATGTGCTTCGTGCTGGGAATGAGACGGGAGGGTGACAAGCTTGAGCCTTGTCGGAGGAAAACCTACCGGGTTGGAGTATGCATTTGCCCGAAGCCCTTCGGAGGCTGCCTCGGAGACAGGGTGACGAATCTTGCGATTTACCGTTTTTTGATGGTTATCGTGGACCGGTACTATTTTTCCGATGGAGATAGGCTGGATTTAGAGGAGGATTGGGCTGAGCGAAGATAGTCTTTATTGGCAGGCTGGTGAGCGCAGGNTCGCCTGTCAAAGGATCGTGTGAGTGTCTTGGTAAGCTTGGCACTTGAAAAATGCTCCTATGGGGTCTCCAATACGGAGTCGACNATGAGACTACCCATCACTGTCCCAGCGTTCGTGTTTTTTGCGGCTGGTCTGTTAGCAGTCAGAGGGGACTCCCTGACTTCCGAGCAGACGGAGTTTTTCGAGAAGAAGATTCGGCCNGTGCTCGCGGAGAGCTGCTACGAATGCCACAACAGCATCGACAAGAAGAAGGGGGATCTGGCCCTCGATTGGAGAGAACCTCTGGTTGAGTCCGGAGTGATCGTCCCGGGTAAACCGGAGGAGAGCCTGCTCATACAGGTGATCCGGCACGAGGGAGATTATGAGCCCATGCCGATGAAGAGTCCGAAACTGGCCAAGCTGATTATTAAAAACTTTGAGGATTGGGTTCGAATGGGAGCTCCGGACCCCCGGGCCACCAAGCCGACNAANGAGGAGCTTGCCAGTCAGGTTGACTGGGACGCAGTGCGCGACAANAGNGCAGAGTGGTGGTCGTTTCGNCCTCCCGTTAAAACGACGCCTCCGGAGTCGAAGANTGTGGAGTGGAACAAAAGCGCGATCGACCGGTATGTTTATGAAGGCTTNGAGAANAAGGGCCTGAGCCCNCAGGTTGTCGCGGNGCCGGGAACCCTGGCGAGGCGNNTGCATCTGATNCTGACAGGACTGCCACCAAAGCCTGAGGACGTGGAGCAATTCGTCAAGGACCCCAGCGAGGAGGCTTATGGGAGAATGGTGGAAGAGCTCATGTCATCCAAGGCGTATGGGGAGCGGTGGGGGCGTTACTGGCTGGATTGGTTCCGCTATGCGGAGTCTTATGGTAGCGAAGGAGATCCTAATGTTCCCTACGCACAGCGCTACCGTGACTATGTGATCCGCGCGCTGAACGAGGATGTTCCCTATGACCAGCTCCTGCGGGAAGCAGTGGCGGGGGACTTGCTGGAAAATCCGAGGGTTAATGAGGACGAGGGGCTTAACGAGAGTGCCATTGGACCTGCTCATTTCCGGATGGTACCTCACGGCTTCGGAGTTACCGATGCCTACGATGAGCAGATAACCTTCACTGATAATGCGGTAGATGTTCTGACAAAGGCGACCTTGGGCTTAACGGTCTCCTGCGCACGGTGCCATAATCACAAGTTCGACCCGATCAGTCAGAAGGACTACTACAAGTTCTACGGAATGATGGTAAGTAGCCGCCCTGCGATCGTGAATGTGGATTCACCAAGGCTGAATGATCTTCACAGGGCAGAGCTGCAGAAGCTCAAGGAGCAGATTCGGGGTTCTCTCGGGCGGCATTGGAAGGAGAATGTCGGTGTAGCAATGGAGAAGCTGAAGGAGGCCAAGCTGGAGAAGGTCCCGGATACGGATCCTTTGGCTGGTTGGGCCAAGCTCAAGGATCAGGATCCAGATCCACTGGTAGCAGAGCTGGCTCGGATGCAAAAAGCATATGATGAAGGGCTAGAGCACAATCGAAAGGTCAAGGGGAATGCAACCTTCTACGCGGATCTCCGGGAGCAGTCTGGTTATGACCGCTGGTTTAAGAGTGGGAATGGCCTCAGTGATGCGGTGAGCCCAGCTGGATCATTTGTTGTGGCCCCGGAAGGCGGAAGAATACTGAAGGCAATCTATCCCTCCGGAATCTACTCCCACATGATTTCCGATAAGCACAGTGCGACCCTGAGCTCGGTCTTCCATCTGGCCAAAGGCGGGCGTAATTCCATCCGGGCGATGGGAGAAGGGTCGATTGCCCGCTTTACCCTGCGGAGCTATCCCCTTTCTCACGGGGGACTTCATCCTACTCCCGGACTGCGCTCCGAGGTCAGCTGGGTCAATCTGAATAAATACAAATATTGGAACGGGGAGAAGGGTTATTACCACATCAACACCTCATCCGATTCCACCTTCCGGAATGGGGGGAGCCCAAGGTCCTGGTTTGGGGTGTTCGAGGTCTATGCAGGTGACGAAGCTATGCGTGAGCTAGGAGCCCCGATGGTGGCTCTGCCCGGTGACCTCAGCGAGGTGAAGGACCAGGCATCCCTTGAGGAGTTTTATCGCCGTTCGCTGTTGGGAGCCCTCAAGGGATGGGAAAGCAAAACCATGAAAGATCCGCAGGCGCTCCTGCTCCACTCCATGGTGGCACGGGGAATTCTTCCGGGGGAAATTGCTGAGCTTCCTGATGAGGTGGGGGAGCTTGTGGAGCGCTACCGTAAACTGGAAAGTGAGATCCGAAGTGCTGTCAGGGTACCCGGGGTAATGGATGGTCAGCCTTGGGACCAACCGCTTCTTGATCGTGGTGACTATAAGAGTGAAAAAAGCCCGGTGGAGCGGGGCTTCCTCGAAGTGTTCGGGGGCAGGACCTACAGTAAGAAGGGAAGCGGGCGTCGGGAGTTGGCAGAGGATTTGGTGAGAGATGAGAACCCGTTAACTGCCCGTGTCATCGTCAACAGGCTCTGGCACCATGTTTTTGGACGGGGACTAGTTGCATCGGCCGATAATTTTGGGCGGTTGGGAAGTGAGCCAAGTCATCAGAACCTTCTTGACCATCTCGCCCTCGATTTCCGTGAAAATGGATGGTCCATGAAGCGAACAGTACGTCAGCTGGTCACGAGCCGAGCCTTTCGCTCGGCCAGCACCGAGCCTGAGGTGAATCTTGGGAAAGATGACGGCAACCTCCATCTCGCCTACTACACGCCACGTCGGCTGGACGCGGAGGCGGTATTGGACACGATTCGCTTTGTGGCGAATAACGAGGCCAGCCAGCGGGCTATCTATACGGGGCAAAAGCGTAATGGTCTGAACCGCTTCCTCACCACTTTTAACTACCCGATTCCGACAAGCACGGTGGGAGTTCGCAATGTAACCAATGTTCCCGCTCAGGCCCTCATGCTGATGAATGGGGAGACGACTAAGAGAGCCGCCCAGCAATGGAGTGACCGGGTGAAGAGAGATCCAGATTTGAAGTCGGATCGGGAAAGGATCCAGAAATTATTCATGCAGGCCTACGCACGTCCGGCAAGTGAAGACGAGGTCACGGCCTGCCTTGATTATCTTTCGGGTAAAGTGAGCGATAAACTGCCGAAGCTCGTAAATGATCAGGAAAAGCTCAGAGAGAAGCTTGTAGCCCTACGGCGTGGTCGGGAGGAGCAGATTGCTCCTGTTCGGTCTCGCTTGCAGGCGGAAGTTGATGCGAGAAACGAAGCCCAGAAAGAGCAGGGAGAAGTCCAGATTGATCTTAAGCCGTTAGCGCGCTGGGACTTCGAAGGGGATATGAAGGATTCGGTGGGAGGAATGGATGGAGATGCCAAGGGAGCAGCCAAAGTGATCGACGGATCCGTGTTCCTGAGGGGGGGAGGTATCTGGACGAGACCAATCTCGAAGGATCTGCGCGAATTCACCCTCGAGGTCCAGGTTCAGTTAGACAATGGGACCCAGTCTGGGGGGGGAGCGATGAGTATACAGAGATCCGACGGTAAGGTGTTTGACGGAGTCGTGTATGCTGAGGTTTCTCCCCGGAATTGGCTGACGGGAAGCGATAAGCACGCACGGACTGCACCCTTTGATGGGGGAGAGGATATGGAGGCTGACAAGCGGCCAGTCCGGATGATCATGGTCTACAAGGAAGATGGGACAACGATCGCCTACCGGGATGGAAAGCCGTATGGGCAACCGATCAGCAAGGGCAGGGTGGAATACCAGAAGGGCAAGGCGCAGGTTGTCTTTGGGACCCGGCATGGCCTTTCCCCGGGTGGTCCGGGAAGATCGCTGACAGGTCGCATTTTCGAGGCGAGGCTGTATGACCGGGCGCTCACCCCGCAGGAGGCCGCAGCGGCTTCTTCGGGAACCCTGCTGGAGGTGGTCACAGAGGGTTTGCTGGCGGAGGCCATGTCCGCTGCTCGTAAAGAGGCTGTTGGGCGTCTTGATGGAGAGATTTCCCTGCTCGAACAGCAACTTGCAAAGGTTGACCGGGAAATTGAGAGCACCCGCGAGGCTCTCAATGCGGGTGGAGATCCCTATTTCAAGATTGCGCATGCAATTCTTAATTCGAAGGAACTGATATATGTCTACTGACCCCAACTTCTCTTCTAATGACCCAGCTCGTCCAGCCCTCGCGGCTGACAGGCGGGAGTTTCTCAGGCTGACTTCGGGAGGAGTGAGTGCCCTTGCGCTCTCCAGTCTGATCAACAAGGGACAAGCTGCGGAATTGAGTGGCCCCAGACTCCACCATCAGCAAAAAGCGAAGTCTGTCATTTTGTGCTACATGTCCGGAGGGTTTTCCCATGTGGATTCGTTCGATCCCAAGCCGATTCTCAAGGAGATGCATGGCAAGCCGCTGCCCATGGCAATTGAGAGGACACAGTTTGATGCNGTAGGCAACATCATGGCTTCNCCATGGGAGGCAAAAAANTGGGGNCAATCGGGTCTGGAGATGACNGACATGTTTCCCAAGATNGCGGAATGNGCGGATGACCTCGCGATCGTNCGCTCAATGACAGCCAAGTTCAGCGAGCACTCNCAGGGCAATTTCTTCATGCANACCGGCTTTCCCTTNCTGGGCTATCCCAGCGCTGGGTCGTGGGTGACCTATGGATGTGGAACGGAGAATCCGAACCTGCCCGGATATGTTGTTCTTCGCTCGAACAAGGCNGCCATTCCTCATGGTGGNGTNAGTATCTTCGGTAATGCCTTTCTGCCCGCNACCACCCAGGGNTCCATCTTCAACATCACGGANAAGCAGGCNGTNCCNAACATNAATCCATCCATGCTCAAGGCCGAGCAGCGCCGGGCTCTGGATCTGATCGGGACACTGGATCGCCGCTTTTCCGAGCGGACCGCGGCGAAGGATGCGGTTATCTCATCAATCAAGAATGCGGAGACCGCTTTTCTGATGCAGCAGGCNGTTCCTGAATTAACGGATATCAGTAAGGAAACTGAGGCTACTCGTGAAATGTATGGGATCGATAGNAAGGACGATAACAAGGCTCAGTATGCGCGGCANTGTCTCATGGCCCGACGCCTNGTGGAGCGGGGCGTGCGNTTTGTGGAGCTGTCATGTGCCAGCTATGGAATCGGAGCGGGTGGTGGAGGAAANCCTTGGGACCAGCANGGGGACCTCAAGCGGGGCCATGGAGCAATGGCTGGTCAGGTCGANGGACCTATCGCCGCCCTCCTNAAGGATCTCAAGGANCGTGGAATGCTGGAAGAGACTCTNGTAGTNTTTACNGGTGAGTTTGGGCGCGCTCCCTTCTCACAAGGAGGCCACGGTCGNGATCATGATCCCTTTGGGTTCAGTGCCTGGATGGCCGGTGGAGGAATGAAGGGAGGCCANGCCCATGGAGCAACNGACGAATTCGGCTACAAGGCCGCGGTAGATATNGCGACCGTCTACGATTTNTGGGCNACAGTCCTGCACCAGCTTGGAATAGANCATGAAAAGNTGACCTTCCGGTGGAGTGGACGGGATCTCAGACTTACAGACGTCCATGGGCACGTCTGGAAGAATCTGGTGTGATCCGNCCTNACNTTCCGTCGACCTTCGGGAGGAGTTCNGGTTCTCCAAGGGTGTGGCTTTGGANTNNCNACGGNATTGCNCCTNGTGGNATGANNAATGGCTAGAAGCTGTATCCGAGGCCCAGTCCCGCGCTGAANCCGCTGAGGTCCACATCAAANGAGCTNCCTCCNACACTGCCGCTGAGGTCTTCCGTATGATCGTGACGCAGATTGACTTCNAGAGACCAGCTTTCGTTGAGTTGGTATCCNGCGGATGCCTGAAGGTAGAAGCCCCAGAGAATCGAGCTGCCGATNTTGTCAGCGGAAGAGCTATCAATGACNACGGGGTCGCCNTTGTTGATCTGCTGGAGAAGNTGATTGCTGCGNGTCGCTTTCCATGATGCAGCATTGAGCGCAAAACCAGCACCCANTGAGGCATAAAATCGGTTATCGAANCGATAGGAAGCNTCTGCTCCGAATGCCAGACTCCAGGTATCAAGATCAAGTGNTTCGTCGATNGTATCGTTCCACAGAGCGAGGTCTGATGTTCGCAGGGTGGGTGTGAAGAGTCGGCTGCCGGCNACAGGTTGGTTGGGAANAAGNGGGGCGACGATGTTNGGAGCCCCCGTGTANGGGACCTCCCGGGGNAGATCCAANCCNCTGANATCGTAAATATCCGTAGCGGTAATNTCGAAGGTATCCATCTGCTCACGGGCAGAGATCGTATTGAGACCCCGGCGGGAACCATTGATTTCGGCAAAGGAAACGTTGATTGAGGGTCCGGCAGTCCAGCCGNTNCCAAGGTCGCNCTGGTAGCTCAATTTCAGATANGGAGCNGATACNNGGTCTGCNTCCTCATTCCATNCTGTTTNTGCAGCAGNAGAGGACCGGGTGACTTCCTGNTTCTCTCCTCCCGANGCAGTGAANGAGAGGGTGTNGCCCTGAATTTGTCCCAGTTCATTATATCCGTAGTCGGTTGTTCGCGTTGCCCGGGCATCGGGCCGAACAAAGCCATTGTCATAGATGCGGTCGGCAGGCCCTTCGGCAGGCCCGATACCGGGCACGGGGATGCTNCTNGGTTGAAAAAGTCCGGGGATGGTGAAATCACTGATTCCTGTCCGGAANCCAATCTCTCCAATATTGCGCCAGGATACTCCTGCNCCAANGGTCCATCGACCCAGAGAGGATTGCGTGGGGACGGGNANAATGTCCTTGCTCGACTTAGGTGATGGCTGNATGACTTGCTTAGCTGACGGAGGGAAGGCGTCCTTAGCGGACGGAGGGAAAGCGTCCTTAGCNGACGGNGGGAAAGCGTCCTTNGCTGACGGNGGGAAAGCGTCCTTAGCGGNCGGCGAGAGAGCATCCTTAGCCGCCGAAACTCCATCTCCGGCTGTNATGGCAGAGAGAGGAGCCAGAAGGGAAGTAACGAATGCGAGTCCGATTCTNGTGTTCATAATGAAGAGGGAAAAGACAGTTCAAGGTTCTGAATTANGGGGCTTTGCGGACGACCCTGTAGAAGCGGTTTNCAGTGGTGCTTGGGTGNCTCGNGGTTTTTGGGGCGCCATTGTCCACCCACTGCGTGACATTTGCTCCGGCGATNACATCGGGAANAACATTGATCCAGTTTTCCCCATCCTNACTNTACTGGATGGTGTAGATCTCTCCCACGANGGAGACAAACTCCAGCAGCTTATCTTNATTNGGAAGGGAGGCTACCCGATTTAGCTCGATTCCGGCAGTGGAGAACGCCACCCCGGCAGGGTCGACGAGCTCAATTTGGAATTCTGCTTGGAATCCGCCGCTCGCNGTGACTTGAAAGTATTCGGCGGTGAGTTCGATGCTTTCGCCTGCTGCGAGAGGCTGGTTGTAGAGAAGGAAGGGGACTNCACCGGATNCCCCTTGGGCATTGTGTAAGGTNACGTCTCCAGGTAGTCCACCGATCAGGACGCGAAACGCTGGAATCTCGAGAGGATTNTTGTTGGTTACCGTAATAGTCTGNTTGAGCAGGGCGGTCTGCAGGTCAAGGGTGATAGCGCTTCCACCGATCGTCACGCTCCCGGGGCTGACCACGCTTGTTGCCTCGGAGTCAGCATCATTCTCTGGATTAATGATTGTTCCTCCGAAGGAGAGCAGTGCCGCAGAGGTTACAATTGTATCTATTCCGGCTGGTGCGGTGGAGGATACGTCGTAGAGAACCCCGTAAGTTATGCTCTCACCTCTTGGGAGGTTCTCGATGGAAAGGACAGGGGGCAAGCTCGCGTCCCCGGGGCCAAAACTGACGATAGTTGTGCCAGGGGGGGAGATTGATTCGAGTTGGAGCGCAAGGTTTCCGGCGTCACTAGGGCCGTTATTGCTGAGGGTAATGACGTGAGAAAGATTGCCCGGGGTGCCGCTCTCTGAATAGCCGGCGAGAACGGGGTCTCGTGACTCAACTACCCCAATGGTAATGTCAGCTTCTCTTTCAACAGAGGTGCTTGATGGAACTACATTGTTCTGCGGATTGACATCCGTTTGTTGGGCAGAAATCACTGACGCGAGATTCGTGATCACATCGATTCCAGCTTCTGTTGAGGGTCCTACGGTGAACCGCAGGCGTACTAATGAGGTGCTTCCTACCGGAAGATCTCCTACGTTCCAGATTACGGATTCGCCGGTGCTCTCGGTGTTGGTTCCAGCCAGTGGCTCAGTCTCCTCAAGAGTAACCCCGGTGGGTAACTCCAGACTGTTCTCAAGGGATACATTGCTGGCGAAGGAAGGCCCAAGGTTGGTTACGGTCACCATGTATTCAAGGTTCAAGGGCCCTGATCCAGCGACCACTGAATTGACCAGTCCCATATTGGTGATCTGAAGGTCGGCTCTGGTGATGATGGAGGTGGCATCGGAGACTGACGTTGCCGTAGCGATATTGGTCTGGGTGAGGTCTGTCAGAGTTGCGGTACTGGTGATTACGTCTACGCCCTCGTTGGCTGTCGGGTCCACTGCAAGGCTGATCGTCAGGCTCGCAGTAGTCCCTGCAGGGAGAGAAGACAGTGTCCAGACGCCCTGGTTGTAGACTCCCTGATCGGGTGCGATCCCCGCGATCGATACTCCACTGGAGAGGATGTCGAGGTCCTCGCTAATGGTGAGATCAGTTGCAGTCGAGGGCCCCTGATTTGTCACTAATACCGTGTAGGTAAGCCCTCCTGTGCCCGCAATGATAGGGTCAGCTGATTCGCTCTGACTGAGGCTGACGTTGACGATTGGCGCCACACTCAGGGTGTCGGATGAGGGTCCACTGTTGCCAAGTGAGCTAGTGAGGTCACCGGTAGTGTTGACGAAGGTTCCTCCCTCGAGACTGGTGACTTCTACCTGAAGAGTACACCGTCCACCGGCGGGAACAGTGCCGTTGGAGTAGGAGAGCAGGGACCCTCCTGGGCCGGCACTTGCGGTGCCTCCAACGCAGGTGCTGGAAAAATTCACTGGGTTCGAGAGAATAAGGCCGTCCGGTAAGGTGTTGCTGAATGACAAATTGGTGGCAGCGAGCGGTGAGGTGCTGTTATCGATAGTATAGGTAAGGATACCAACCTGACCGGCGTTAAAGTCAGGAGAAAACTCCTGAGTAAACAGCGGGGGGGGCACAAGTGTCAGATCGGCACTGGCTCCGGGGCTGACTCCAAGGGATGACGTCAGCTCGCTGGTTGTGCTGCCATAAATGCCGGCCGATGCGTTGCTGGCGCCCACCTCAAAACTGATGGTGCAGATGGAGCCTGGGGCGACGACTGCGTTTCCACTGACAGTAAAGGTGTTGGTGTCGGATGAGAGCGAGAAAACGCCTCCCTCTCCACAGTTGAAGGTTTCGACGGGCAGTGCTACCCCGGGTGCCACGTCGCCACCTACCATACTGAGAGCCTCGGGAAAGACGTCGGAGAAAGCGAGGTCTCGGGCCTCAATTGCGCTGGCAGTATTATCAATCGTGTAGGTCACCCTGCTCTGCCCCCCTACGGAGATGGCGTTGGGAGCGAAAGCCTTGCTAATTGTGGGAGCGATTGGTTCCACCACGAGGGTGTCAGTTGCAGCAAGGCCAACCTTGGGCTCCCCATTGACGTCAGCGCTCAGACGGCTGGTCACGTTAAGGTGAGGTCCAAATGCAGCAGTGACTGGAACCGTGACTTCTACAGGAAAGGAGCAGGTTTGCCCCGGCGCCAGGCTCCCGCCCTCTATCAAAAGAAGGTTGGTGCCCGATATGCTGGAGCCTGGACCACAGGGCTCAATGTTGATTTCCGGAACCTCGATGGAGAGCTCGTCAAACCACGCCTGAGCTATCTCGGTTGCCGAGGTTGTGCGGTTGGCGTAGGCGCCAATGACAAGGGTGTGTGTCCCGGCATTGAGTGGGATTTCTATAGAGGCCTCCCTCCAGCCGGAATCGGAGTCAACTTGGTTATCGCTACTGCCATTGAATCGTAAAAGGGAGTTGTCAGGGCCGTCTCCCCAGCGGATACCATCGACGGTAAGGACCGCTTCTCCATACTCGTTATTATCGAAGTCTCCTGCAACGTTCAGGCGGTAGCGAAAATTAATGGTGGTAAGGGAAGTTTCCTCGAGCGTGAACTCCCGGCTCCATCCTCCAGAACTCTCAGGAGAGAAGAAATTGGCAAAGAACCCCTGCCCGCCTGTCTGGACCTGCAGGGCGCCACCTCGGATGCCACCGGTCGGATCTACCTCTCCTGACGAGAAGTCTGGATCGGGGGTATCCTGAAACGGATCATCCACGTAGGTAAACCCGCCCGCGGCGGCCTGGGATCCGGGAATGAGTTGAACCTGAAAACCCACATCGCTGCTTTCGAGAGTGTTCTGGTGAACTTCAACCGCAATAGAATTGGTTCCCTCAACCAGAAGGCCGCCGAGACTCAGGTCGCCTGTTGAAAATCCACTCTCGTTTCCAAGGCCAGCAAGAGTGATGGTTTCAATCGCTCCGTCTGGCATGCTGGGGGTTCGAAATACTTCGCTGCCGTTGATGTAGATCACCCCACCGTCGTCAAAGAGGTAATTGGCGAGCCACTCTGTTTCGGTCAGCTGATCTGCTGAAACCTCAAAGGTATTTCGAAAGAGATAGGTGGTGATCAAGTTCTGGCCATTAGCTGCGGCCCCGATGCCAAATAGAAGGTCCGGTGCTCCGGGAAACCCATCAATACCTCCAACTTGAATGGGGACATCCTCCGATTCCCAGGGGCCTATGTTGGAGGTGGCAACATCGAAACTGACCGAATTCCATACGTTTCCGTTCTGGTCAACAGGGTATCCATCGTTGTTGCCATTCTCGTTCTCAATACGATCGAGATAGTCCCAAGCTTCTGTAATAAGGGGGCCTCCGCCCCCTGCGTCTCCGTCGAATGTTGCTCGCACAATAGATCCCCCGCTTGATGGGATTTCAGTGGCCACCAGTCCGGGAAGTGTAGCCTCCAGGTCATCGGTAAACTGGAGGTTGGTAATTGTGTCAGTGGCGCTGTTGTTCGTGATTGAGAATAGCAGGGTGCCTGATTCCCCGGGGGCGATGGGGTTATCCAGAAACTCTTTTTCAAAAGACACGTTTAGAATGGAGGCAGGGTCGATGACCTCGAGCTCTGCTACCGCTAATCCTCCGGAAACCAGATCGCCTCCGATGGACCTTACGGCAGTCAGGTTACTGGAAACACTGAGATGGATTCCGGGGGCTACGCCAACGACTTCCAGGGTAAGGGTGCATGTCTCTCCTGCCGGAAGGGGGATTGGATCTTCGGGAGAGACCTCGATCGCCTGGGTTCCATTGATTGCTGTGATGCTTATGCCCGGACAGTTGGTTGAGACCGATGGAGGTGTAGCAATTGCTATACCTGGGGGGAAAAAGTCACTGAAGGATAAGTTGTAAGCATCCGTAGTGCCCCGATTTTCGATGGTGTAGATTAAAGTCGATCTGCCTCCGAGCGGGACAAGGTCTGGAACGAAGCGTTTACTAAATCCCAGAACCAATTCTGACGAGGTAAACAGAGTGGTAAAGGCAGGGGCGCTGGGGCCGACCTCAGAGGTGAAGTCATCAATCGTGAGGTTGTGGGGCCCCCTGATATTCTGAGTAACCAGCGCTTTAATTTCGCATGTTGAGCTGGTATCGACCGCCCCGCCGGAAAACCGGAGCAGTGCTCCGTCATTCTCAGTGGTTAAGGTGCCGCCGCACTCGGAGGAGAGAGCCCTGATGGTGACCCCGGCAGGCATGGTCAGAGTGAAAGCTAGTTGGCTGATGGGGCCGGGATTGACTGTGTTGTCTACTGTGATGGTCAGCTCAGAGGTGCTGCCGACGCCCGCTGTATCAGGAGAGAGTGCCATCTCGACGACCGGGGGCGAGGCGACACCAGCGAAGGAGATCGATGAAGCGAGGAGGAACCCCAGAGACCAGATAAGAAAACGGGACAGGGTGAGTCTGCAGGGGGAGTCTGTGTGTGAGTTCATCGATGACAGGCAGCACGCCTATTAAAAAGGCAGGGAATACTTTGTTTTGCATCGGGTTGCTCAACAAGCCTAATCCCTTGCGCTTGCTCGGATTCAAGGGGCTCAATTCTCGGAGATTTACGGGGAATTACCTTTTTCGGGTAGGGCGGTCGTCGGGAATACCATGATTTTCGGGACTAAGGGGAAAAGCTTGAGCCCAAAGCCGACTTGCCTAACACGGTAATTTCGGCGAAACTCAGCGCCTGCCACTGTTCCCATGATGCCTCCGCAGTGAGAGTGCTCATTGGCTAAAATCCATGAAAACAACGAGCCGATCGGTGACTCGCGCTACCTCCTTGTCCGGTTTCACGGCAATGGAGCTCTTAGTAGCGATCTCAGTTGTGATGGTTCTTGCAGGACTCACCATGCAGGTGATGAAGAATGGGCGTCAGAAGGCCCAGCAGGTGCGAGCTGCCCAGAAGATTAAGGATCTGGGCGCCGCCTTTGTTGCCTATACCGGTGAAAATGGCGGGCTGCTTCCCCGGGAAAATCACTCTGGATCGGGGGATACGTGGCAGGCTGCGTCTGAGGAGGCCGCAACTGAGGTCTGGTACAATGCGCTCACTTTGAATATGTCGCAAAGGTCTGTTGGTGAAATCGGGGAGGCCGGAGAGCCCCAACTCTTTTACGAGGATGGTTATCCTCTTTTTGTTCCGGGTGCTCCCTATCCCAAGAGCGAAAAAAAACTGGAGAATCCGATGTTTGCAATCGGGATGAACAGTCGCCTTCAGCGCAGGGATAACGATACCGGGGATAAGCCCCAGGGAACATTAGCTTCAATTCAAGCTCCGGGGAACACGGTTATCTTCCTGGAGCGGGGAATGCCGAAGGATCAGATGGTAGTGCGCTCACAGGCAAACTTTTCGGCTTCACCCAAAGCGGGGCCAAAGGCTTTCGCTGGGAGGCACAATCAGAAAGGTCTTTTGTTGTTCGCGGATGGGCATGTTGAAGTAAAGTCGCCGAGGGAGATCCTGACAGGCAGCGGAAAAGTGAGGACCCTCGAAGAAGGAAGCAGCGTGGTGTGGACGCGGGATCCTGACGATGACCCCAACTGAGGGACTACGCCGGTGGGCGTGTGATGGAAGCGCTCAGGCAAAGAGTTTTCTCGCAGGGAGGACCAATATTTTAGCCGGTGGTGCGTAACCCAGCTGCGATGGCGTTGATGGACAGCAGCATGCGGGGTAACAGGGCTTCTGCCTCCTCCTGCCTGCCAGACTGGATATCTTGGCGCCATTCCCTCAGAAGCGAGACCTGCTGCTGATGAAGAACCCTGAGAGGAGCCTCTCGAATCTCGAGCGTTTTTGCCATCCGGGGCCTCCGCTTGAGAATGTCTCCGCCATAGAGTTCGGTCAGTAGTTCACGTGTGCGATCGAACTCGGCGATAATGACCTCCATGAACCGGTCTCTCAGAGCTTCGTCCTCAACCAATGAGGCATACTGGGTCATCACCTCAAGATTCGCGGAGGCCAGGTTCGTCTCGACGTTGGTCAGGGTGTAGCCAAGGAAAGAGGACTCACGAAATTCCTTCTTTAGCCGCACGAAACGCTCTGGTTGTTTCGTTTTTAGAGACTCCAGGGCGGTGCCTACCCCGAACCATCCGGGTAGATAGAAGCGCGCCTGGGTCCATGAAAATACCCATGGGATTGCTCTAAGGTCAGCGATGGAGTGACCCTTCTTGCCCGTTCTCCGGGTTGGGCGTGACCCGATACAGGAGTTCTCCAGCGCATCGATGGGAGTGACTTGGCGATAGAAATCGATAAACCCATCGGAGCGGAGCAGTGTCTGGTATGCCTCCTGACTGGCCGTGGACAGGTCAGGAAGGAAATCTTCCGCTGGATCCCTGCGGCTCTCTGGTCTGCTATGAACTGCAGTTGTAATGGCGGTGCCGGCGAGAAGGAGTTCCAGATGGTAGGTGGCGTTGGCAAGATTGGCGTATTTCTGTGCAATTGTTTCGCCTTGTTCGGTCATTCGGAACCCGCCACTCAGGGAGCCGTGAGGAAGCGAGGCCATGAACCAGTGAGTCGGCCCTGCGCCTCGCGAAATCGTACCACCACGTCCGTGAAAGTATCTTAATTTGATATCATGGCGCCGAGCTACCTCGGACAGGTTTTTCTGTCCCTGGTTGAGGGCCCAGGCGGCGGCAAGAATGCCGCAGTCCTTATTGGAGTCTGAATAGCCGAGCATGACCTGCTGCTCTCCGGAGCGACGTCGTTGAACGATGGGATGACCGAGGAATTGGTCAAGAATACCAGGAGCGCGATGAAGGTCATCGATGGTTTCGAATAGTGGGACGACTTCAAGCGGGCAGATTAGACCTTCAGGGGTAGGAGTCATCAGCCCGGCTTCCCGGGCAAGAAGAAAGACCCCCAGAAGGTCCGATACCTGGCGGGTCATCGAAACAATCAGACCTCCGATGCCTGCTGACCCATGCTCCTCGAGGTGCGCTGCGACGACCCGGTAGGAGTCGAGGACAAGTGTTGCCTCCTTGCCAGAGTCGAGACTGTCGTGAAGGAACGGCCGGGTGGAGTGTAGCTCTTCAGTGAGAAAATCCACCCGTTTTTCCTCAGGCCACTCCGCATAATGCTCGCCATCTTCTACGCCGGCGGCTACGAGCAATTGAGAGATAGCCCGATCGTGAAAATCGGAATTTTGCCTGATTTCAAGTGCGGCAAGATGGAAGCCGAAGATTTCAAGTTTATGCCTGAGGGGGCGAATGTGTTGCTCCTCAATCAGCGCGCATCCATTCGCAATGATACTTTCAGAAATTAATTCTAGATCACGGCCGAGGGCCTCGGGACTTACGTAGCCGGGTGCCCCGTCGATCTGGGTTTTCAGGCGAGCAGCCATGAGACTTGCCAGATGACGCCATGGCTCCTGACCTACCTCGTGCTGCAGCTTGCTCGCGACGGCGTCATCCTGAAGAGAGAGTCCGAGCTCTACGATGCGGCTCTGTAATTCTCCTGGTACTTCGTTGTGATGAATGGAGAGTGTCAGGATTGAGGAGAGATTTGTGATCTCCCGGTGGAGCAGTTCGAGTGCGGCATTACGGAGAAGCTCCAGAGAGCGTTCCGTTACCTCAGGAGTCACAAGAGGGTGACCATCGCGGTCTCCACCGATCCATGTGCCGAACGACAGACTGGGGATGTTCCCTGCCTCACGGAGTTTCTCCAATGGGAATCCTGCGTCGCGCCATGCTTCAGTAAAGTGCAGATCCAGACGATTCAGAGATGCGGGGAACAGGTCGCGCAAGTAGTGGATTGCTTCATTGAGTTCATGGTAAATGTCGGGCCGGACAAGGTGGATTTCTCCTGTGCGCCATAAGCTCTCCAGGGCAGTGACCATCCGTTCCCTGATTCTTCTGCGCTCCCGTTCCGTGTATTTGGGATACTCGCTCCTGACCAGCTGGTTGTAGAGGGCGCGAAGGCGCTCGCGAATAGAACTTCGCTTGGCTTCAGTCGGGTGGGCGGTAAGGACCGGCTGGACCGTCACATCTCCAAGGACCTTGATAATATCATCGGGGGAGAGCCCAGCTGCGGTCATATCCTTCAGGGCGTGAGGCCAGAGGCCACGGATGGAATCCGCACCCAGTTCTTTTTCTCGCTCTCGCCTGATGGCTGAGGCCACTCGCTCCTCAACCATGTTGAGAAGCTGAAAACCTACTGAATACAGCTGNTGCGTTCCCTTGGGTAAATCACCCTCAGGAACCTTCCCGCTCCATGGAATATAGGGGATAAGCTCATCCTCGCCGAGCGACTTCAATGCGTCTGAAAGACAGGAAATGAGGTANGACAGGGTCTCGTCGATCAGGTCGAAGCCTTGAANTCNTAGTTCANCCCGGGTTGTGTTCGATGAGCTCATGGACGGGGAATTCAAGCCCCCTTCNGTCTGTAAGTGAAGTGTTCTCTTTCGGAGGAGAGGATTTGGCNGCTAGTNGGTTGAGGATGAAAATGCTCGCGTCGAGCCACTGCATCTGGAAAATCNCCAANCACATCGACAAATGAAACACATATTCGCNCTNGCAATTTCCCTTANTCTTCCTCTCANTTCTCTGTTTGCAGAGCACCACGAGCTGCCGAAGCCTGACAAGGATGGATGGATTACTCTTTTCAANGGCAAGGACCTTGCCGGATGGAGTGGCAACCCTGACGTTTGGAGAGTAAAAGANGGNTATATCTCGGGGCAGCTTGATAAGCTTCAGGGGGGAAATACCTTTCTTATCTANGAGCATNCATTCGCTGATTTCGAGCTGGAGGCNGAGTGGGTCCTGGTGGACGGGAAGGGNAATAGCGGNATTCAGGTCCGNTCCAAACAGTCTGAGAGTGGGGCCAACAAATGGGTAGTGAGTGGATATCAGGCNGATATCGGAAACGGATGGTATGGNAAGCTNTACGAGGAGNGGGGCCGTGGTGTCCTTGCAGGAAAATATAAGAANAAGCCTACGGTTAAGAAGGACAACGGCTGGAATAAATACCTGATCACNGCAAAGGGGTCAAAATTGACGCAGGAGCTGAATGGAGTAGTTACCATCGAGTTTGATGACAAGGATCCAAAGAANAGCGCCAAGANNGGTGTCATTGCGTTGCAATACCATTCNCCCGGAGGGTTCGAGGTCCGATTCCGTAAGATCAGAATCAGGCTGNCTAAATAGTTTGGCNCAGCCCGCAGGGNTTANGCNTCTNCTGGGGCANTAGCCTCTGGGAAGGCTGCGATNCAATCAGCTGAAGGNTGCGCCNTAGCGNGCGTCGATGGCCACATTGTCGATTGACCANCCACTGAAGGAGTCACCACTGGCATCACTGGTGAACCAGAATTCGAGNATAATTTCTTCTCCCANAGCGGCNGGAGGGAGNTCTTCACTAAGNGGAACCCAATCGGCATCAAANCCCGAGGNGTCGGGGTCGATGGTGCCGAGAATGCTNTCGTCACGGGCTNTCANAACTCGTATTCCGAAGAGGTCGCCGAGNCCGTCTGCGTCACGATAGTGGTCCATCATNAAGGTGGCNCTGGTGAAGNTCCTGCTGGTAAGATCAATAACCGGAGAGCGNAGGAAGATGTCGGCATTGTCTGCGTAGTTGCCGAGGTTGGTAGTGAATGCGCGGGTCGAGCTGTCAGCTCCCGTGGAGGGGCCGGTCTCAGCACCTGGTAGACCAAGTTGCCAGGCAGTTTCAAGGTTGGCGTTATTGGATCCTACGGTCCATCCATTCTGTCCAGACTCGAAGTCCTCGAGGAAGAATGGGGGAGCGTCTCTTTCCATGATAACCAGAAAGAGTTTCTCTTCGGCGGGTCGCGGGAAGATCTCGACGTTGAGGGGAGCAGTAGCAGGAATATTCTGCTGCCAGACCTGCCAGCTGGCTGGATCACCTTCGGTGGCTGGGTCAGAGCTTGCAAGAATGTCGTAGACCTTTCCTGCCATGCTCTCAAAGGAAAGCTCAAGATTACTGTTCAGGTTCCGGATGCTGAATTGTCTCTTTGCGGACAATGCGCTTGAGATTGCTAGGTTATCGATAAGAAGGGTCTCAGAAGCGTCGCCCACTCGTGCCGATATGATGAAGGAGTGGGAGTCGTCAGGGGTGAAAGCCCCGGTGGGGATACTTATGAAGTCAGCATTGGTATCGAACCCGGTGGTAATAAAGGTTGCCCCATCGACGGGATCCCAAGTGACCAACATCGTTCCCGAGACAGCAGCTCCATCCCTGAGAATGGGTCCGTTCAGAAAGGATAGATTCCCAACGTCTGCCCCTCTCGTCTTGCCTGAGATGCTCAATCCCTGTTCGGTATCAAAGTTCCGCCAGGTATCGACCTCAAAGGATAGATTTTCAGTGACTCCATCCTCGTTCTGCATGCCCTCCTCGCCGGATCCGAGTATTCCGAGCGGTGCATTGCCGTAATTCAGGGAAAAGCCATCTGCCGGAACATTTTGGAGTGGGCTATCTGTGATCGTGACATCGAATTTTGCGGTCCAGCCGCTGGATGATCCCCCGAGGGCTGGAATTGAGAAGCTGGATCGACCGAGTCTCTGCCCATCAATCGTGAGACGAAGTTGACCGCCCACCACGCTGGCTGCCGCTCCAGCTATGACAGTGCCGTCNCCCAGGTCAGTGGTGCCGTTAGGGTAGCTGTCAAAATCCTGATAGTAGCTGGTGGGAGGGGCGGTGTAGAGAGTTGGATNTCGGCCACTCGTAATTTCTATATGATCTCCCATGCTATCACCATCCGTGTCAGGATTGTTCGGGTCTGTTCCCGGTTGTTGGTGGTCAACAAAAGGCAGGGTTGGGTTCTCGATGGCATCAGGCAGCCCATCTCCATCGCTATCGGTATTGAGAGGGTTTGTTCCCGTAAGGAAGGTGCTGAGAAAGGTTCCGGTATTGTCTTCAACGCTGTCGAGGAGTCCGTCACCGTCGGTATCCTCATCCTGAGGNTTTGTCCTTAGATCTCGTTCCTGAGAATTGTTCANCCCGTCCTGGTCGGGATCTCCGAGAGAGCCATGAGGGCCGTCCTGTGCCCCGGGAGAAGTCTCTCCAATGGTTCCGTCGTCGTCTGGATCGAGGCCATTCGCGATTTCATAGGAATCGGATAGCCCGTCGCTGTCGCTATCAACAGGAGCGCCAGCATTTATCCTCAGATTGTCTATAAAGAGATCCTGATTGGCTNCTCCTACCCGGGCCGAAATGATAAAGGTATAGGAATCATTACCGATGAATTCCCCTGTATCGATAGCGGAGAATTCGGCATTAGTCTGCAAGCCTGTAGTCCTGAATGAGGCACCTGTTGCCGGGTCCCACTCNATTTCCACTGTTCCACTTACCCGCTGCCCATCGTTGAGGATGATGCCATTGGTGAAGGCAAGCTGTCCTACGTCCAGACCATTATTTAATCCTGAGATCTTGAGGCCTTGCTCGGGATCTCCATTCATCCAGGTATCGACCTCAAAAGAGAGGTTTTCAGTAACCGCCGGACGAGTTCTCATTCCTTCNTCCGCCGCACCCCGGTCGCCCATGGGGGCGTTTCCNTAATTGAAGGAAAATCCATCAGCTGGGGGNNTGAAATTTACGCTATCGTTNANCTCNATGTCAAAGGAAGCCCGGAAGCCNNGGGAGGANCCCTCCAATGTCGGAATTGAAAAGCTGGCGAATCCACTCGTTCCGCGGTCCCGTGTGAGCTGCAGGCGCCCATTCTGGACACTGGCTGTCGAACCCACAATGACAGTGCCATCGCCAAGGTTGGTCGTGCCATCCGGATAGGAATCAAAATCCTGATCGTAGGAGGCCGCGGGCATCAACCCAGGAACCAGCAAGACAACGAATGCCATCAGACGCATCTGCGTGGGAAGTATTCCAAAAGCATTCATGCGTCGATGTAGCAGAGGGGAGCAAGGTTTAAAGGGGTCCGGTCTGCTTGGCAAAGTAAAATGGCCTACCACAAGCGGGTATGGCTCCACTCCAGATAGGCAGAATCTATGAGGATCATGGATCCGCACGGCAGCATTTTCTTGGCATTATCTGCAATCGGTGTTCCGCCGGAAGAGCATGCTTAATACCCCTCGTGACCAGAGACAATTCGCTGGCTTGGTCCTGATTATGACAGAATTTCTTGCACGATTTTACCATGCACGTCTGTCAGCCGGAAATCGCGACCTTTGAATCGGAAGGTTAGAGCTTCGTGGTCAATACCGAGAAGATGGAGGATCGTAGCTTGCAGATCATGGACATGAACAGGCTTCTCGGTCACATTGTAACTAAATTCATCGGTCTGACCATGGACTACACCCGGCCGAATTCCTCCGCCCGCCATCCACATTGAGAAGCAGGCGGGATGATGATCCCTGCCAAAGTTCCTATTGCGGGTCTGAGCGTAAGTNGTNCGGCCAAATTCTCCGCCCCAGATCACGAGGGTNTCCTCGAGCATACCACGNTCCTTGAGGTCTTTGAGAAGAGCCGTGGTCGGNCGGTCNACGGANGCNATTTTNCCCTTGATCGCGTTTGTGATGCCATCGTGGTGATCCCATCCCCGGTCNTAGAGCTGAATAAAGCGAACNCCTGCTTCGGCCAGGCGACGGGCCAGAAGACAGTTGGAGGCAAAGGAGGCCTTGCCCGGTTGCGCTCCATAACTTTCAAGAACNTCCTTNGGNTCCTGAGACANGTCCATCAGTCCGGGCACTGAGCTTTGCATTCGGTATGCCAGTTGAAAGGCATCCATNCGGGCTTCGATCTCAGGATCTCCNGANNGGGCGTANTTAAGTTGATTGAGAGCATTGATACGGTCGATNGTTTTCTTGCGATTCAGATCCGACATTCCNTTGGGATTAGAGAGGAAAAGAACNGGGTCNCCNGACGANTGAAATTTTACTCCCTGATGTCTGCTGGGAAGGAATCCATTGTGCCAGTAACGAGATGGAACGGGTTGNCCTCCACCGGATAGGAGAACNACAAANGCGGGAAGATTTTCGTTGGCGCTGCCCAACCCGTAACTGAGCCAGGANCCCATGCTGGGCCTCCCAGACAAGGGGCTCCCGGTCTGCAGGAAGGTAACAGCNGGGTCGTGGTTGATCGGATCNGTAGTAGCACTTCTAATAAGGCAGATATCATCTGCGATTTCGGGCATGTGCTTGAAAAGGACGTTCATATCCATTCCNGCNTGTCCGCACTTGGCGAACTCGTGCTGGGAGGCCATTACNTTGAGATCTCCCTGCCCGCTGGTCATGGTTGTCAGCCGCTGGTTGCCAATAACNTCGGAAGGAAGAGGCTTTCCATCCCAACNGGAGAGTCCGGGTTTGGGGTCAAAGGTTTCTAATTGAGAGGGNCCTCCCGACATGTGGAGGTAGATNACCCGNTTGGCTTTTGCCGGGTGGCTAGTCCCGANCGCNCCTTCTTCAGCCAGCACCGANGGAGAAGAGGCGAAAAGATGCGANAGNGCNGCNGTGCCGAGTCCGCATGANGTNCGGCCAAGNAANGTGCGCCGGGTGAGATGGTCNTGAAATTCGCTCATGGCTTACTCACGGGTNATTGTTTCNTCGAGATTAAGCAGGATACTNCCGAGNGAGGTCCATGCGGCTAGNTCGACAGGGTCGTGATTATNGNGGGCTNGAGATCTTCCGTTGCTGATGAAGTCTTNGGCGCGTTCTGGATGACTGCCAAACTCCTNCTTCTGCTCGGACAGGGTATCGGTNAGAATGCGCATNTCGCTNTCACTAGGAGCTCGGGAAGTNGCCATGANNAAGGCNAGANGGATNCGGCTCTGGTCGTTNNTCTCTTCCCACGACAAGGCCCGTTGCGCAAAAACACGGGCAGCTTCTACGAATGACGGGTCGTTGAGGGTGACNAGGGCCTGGAGCGGCGTGTTGGTGCGGGGCCGGTTGACGGAGCAGAATTCGCGGCTGGGGGCGTCGAAGATCTGAAAGCTGGGNTAGAGCATNGTCCGGCGCCAGAANGTGTAGAGCCCTCTTCGATAGAGGGCCTCACCCTTNCTTTCTGTCCANCCTTTTCCGATGCTNCTGAGATAGTTTGCTGGNTGGTAAGGAAAGACGGAGGNTCCGCCGATACTTGTNTTGAGNAGGCCGCTGATTGAGAGAGCAGAGTCCCGGATTTCNTCGGCTGAAAGTCGGAAGCGGGGNGCGCGACAGAGAAANCGGTTNTCGGGATCCTGGTNTTNGTAGCGGCTCCGATTCGCGGACGATTGCCTGTANGTAGNNGAGCTTATAATGAGTTTTTGAAGTCTCTTGATATTCCACCCGCTCTCGATGAAGTCTGCAGCCAGCCAGTCGAGNAGTTCCGGATGGCTNGGGCGTTCACCCTGGGTGCCGAAGTCTCCGAGGGTTTTCACCAGTCCGGTGCCNAAGAGCTGCTTCCAAAGACGGTTTACCATCACCCGGGAGACCAGAGGGTGNNTAGGGTCGGTGAGCCAGTAGGCTAGTCCCAGGCGGTTACGCGGCTGGTTGGCGGGCAGGCGGGGNAAGATGGCTGGTACGTCTGGCTCGACCTCCTCGCCCGGTTGNCGGAAGTCGCCGCGCATNAGGACGTGGGCTGGTTTACGGTCCTTCATCTCNNCCATTACCATGGTGGTGGGGAGGGACTTTNCGANCTGATCGAGTTCTTTCTTCGTGGNTGNNACCTNGGACTCTAATTCGCGGAAGAGGTCACGCGACTCGGCGTGAACATAGGTGATGAAGTAAGAGAAGAGNTTCTTCTTTTCGTCTTCCGTGCGTTCTTTCCCGGGCTTGGCNGCGAGNGCCATGATCTCGGCGGGAGCTGGGTTCCATTCCCCGTTGATCNTGTATTTGGTGCCGAGATAGAACCCTACCGCGGCTTGTTCATTGGCGTCGAGAGCACGATCGTAGACAAGGATTTCCGCAAAGTCGGCAGCGGTCTTCTCTGCTCCCGCATTGTTGGCTCCGATGGTGATCGACTTGTTCTGAAAGCCGGAAAGGCTCACTCCGCCGCCCCCTCCGTCTTTGCCGTTGAGACGGAAACGAGTGTCGTTGTCGGGGCCTTGCTGGGTGACAACTGCCACCACTGGAACTGCACGCTTGAGATCCGCATGGCCTATCACGTCAGCGCCATAACCATTGAAGCTCAGCTTGCTCTTGTTATTCTGCTGATTGCCCCCGGTTTTCCAGAATGCGCGCCGTTTGCCCTGGGATTCGTCACCCCACATAAGGGCCATCTGGTGCCGGGCAAGGTCGTTGAACTGGAGGACAAGCACCATGGTGAAGTCGCCTCCCAGGCGTCCAGCTCCGGATTCGGTGCGAAGGAAGTCTTGCTTGCCATCCAGGCGAATGGCGGGATGGCCGTTAAGGGCCCTGCCGAACTGCATGGGTTNTCCGGTAGCCAAANCGGTGTGCTTGTTTCCAGAAAGGTCTGGCCATTCCTTCACCAATCCTCCCGGTGCGTCGAAGGAGCCTGCATCGAGGTGAAGCTGCAGGCCGTTCTTGACGGGTAGAGTCCCGGTCTGAGGTAAAGTCAGAGAGGTGATCCACTCCTGGAGAGCCGGGGCCAGGTCACCCTCGAGATCGGTGAATTGCGGTCGTTCGCGAGCGGCCTTCAGTTCCGCGGTCCTTGAGTCCAGGCGAGCTTGAAGGTCGGCCCGCTTCTGCTGGTGGGCGCTGGTGCGAACCTTGAGGAGCGGAGGAAGTGGTTTGTTGTGGTAGCCGCTCCGGCCTCCGGCCCCGATCTCGCCATCCACGCTGTTGAAGAAGGCGTAGAGCTGGTAATACTCCTTCTGCGAAATGGGATCATACTTATGGTCGTGACACTGGGCGCAACCAACCGTGAGCCCGAGAAAGACCTGGCCGGTGGTGTTGGCACGGTCCACTGCATAGGTAACGTAGAACTCATCCGGATCGGCCCCTCCTTCCTCATTGAAGGTCACGCAACGGTTGAACCCTGAAGCCACCCGGGTGGTATTGTCGGCGTCCGGGAGGAGATCACCTGCCATGTTCTCCACGATAAAGCGGTCAAAGGGTTTGTTCCGGTTGAACGACTCGATGACGTAGTCACGGTAGAGCCACATGTCTCGCACGGAGTCGTTGTGATATCCGTTAGTGTCTCCGTAGCGTGCGAGGTCGAGCCAGTCCTGAGCCATGCGCTCGCCATAGTGAGGAGAATCAATCATGGCGTCAACGAGGTCAGAATATTGTTCTGGCGAGAATGGGGCGCTCTTAGTTNCTCCCCCGACAGGTGAGGATGCGAGAGTGGGCGCAAACCTTTGAAGATCACTCAGGGTTGGTGGTAGCCCACGAAGGTCGAGAGAGATTCGTCTNATTAGGTTCTCTGGGCTGGCCTCGGAAGAGGGCTCCATTTCCTGGTTTTCGAGGCGCGAAAGTATGAAGTTATCTATGGGATTTTGTAACCAGTTCTCTTTGCGCACTGAGGGAACCTCAGGCTTTTCCAAGGTGCGGAAAGACCAGTGTTGCTCATATTTCGCCCCGTTCTCGACCCAGTCCCTGAGCTTTTCTCTGCNCTCATTATTGAGGCCTTTTCTGAAGTCTGGTGGCGGCATCATCTCATCGGGATCCTTGGAAAAGATCCGATGGATTATCTCGCTCTCCTCGAGGTCTCCCGGGACAATCGCACGGGAGCCCGATTTCAACTCGCCCATTGCTCCCTCGCGGAGGTCGAGGCGCAGTCCGCTTTTTCGAGTCTTGGCATCAGGGCCATGACAGGCGTAGCAGTGCTCAGCCAGAAGGGGCTGGATGTCCCGGCTAAAGTCGGCAGGAGCGGTAACTGGAGAAAGGGTCAGGCAGGCGGATACGATGCTCTGGATGGATCGCGCCCGGAGAGGAGACATGACATGACCCTAACGCCAGGCTCCAGCGGTGAAAGGGAAAACCTGCATTGGATCGGGTGACTCGACCGAATGGGCCCTGAGGTATTCTGGCGTTACTTCTCCCCTTCGATCTTGTGCTTGCTGAACCACTGATAGAGCTCTGGCGTTGCGTAGGCGGCAGACCAACTGTTGTGCCCGACATGTTGGAGGGTGGTGAAGCGCACCTTTGTTCCCCCGGCCTTGCGGATAGCTTTTACCATGTCATCAGAATGCCTGTAGAGCACAGCCGTGTCCTCGGTGCCATGGAAGGCCCAGATAGGAACGTTGACCAGTTTGTCAGCTTCCTCTGGGTTNCCTCGCCCGCAGATGGGTGAAACTGCAGCAAACCGATTCGGATTTTCTGCTGCCATTTTCCATGCTCCATATCCTCCCATACTGAGGCCGGTCAGGTAGATTCTAGTCTTATCGGCCGGGAACTTGCTGGTGATATGATCCAAAAGCTTAAGGACGCCGGCTTGCTGATCGTCATCGGTCCACCTGCTCTCGGCAGGGCACTGAGGGGCAATAAGGATGTAGGGAAGGTTATCGCCGCGCTGGGCCATCCGGGGAGGCCCCCACTTGGCAACGATGCTTAAGGGCCCCCGGCTTTCTCCGCGACCGTGAAGAAAGAGGATAACGGGCCACTTCTTTTTCGAGGAGGGCTCGAACTCCTTTGGAAGGGAAAAGAGATAGGGAACTGTTTGTTTGGCAGAGACCTCGAAGGAGTGCTCGGTAACTTTCCCGGGGGCTGGTTGTCCGGCTTCGAGGCGGGTGCATGCGAGGAGNACTAAAGCGCATCTAAGAAGAGAGTTGTGTCGCATCTTTTTTCAGGTTGGTTAGATCCTGATACGATCCTNAAATGGGTCGGTTGTCAGGTCCAAAAGAACAATGGCCTTGCTTATGCCNGAGTCTGACGTATCTTAGCNCTACCGGATTGCTTTCCCCCCTGAATCAAAATCGAGGTAATTAATCAGCTTCCTCCGCCAAGCCTGCGTGA
The DNA here is from genome assembly GCA_002729275.1 of Roseibacillus sp. Lineage (GTDB taxonomy): Bacteria > Verrucomicrobiota > Verrucomicrobiia > Verrucomicrobiales > Akkermansiaceae > Roseibacillus_B. The sequence continues at coordinate 37,742 of PBTP01000037.1, forward strand.
GTGAAACCTGCACCAACCCTGCGGTGCTTCCAACGCGAAGATGCCAGCGCCCCCCTCGGAATCCGGAATTAGATCATAATGAACCCAACTTCGTTCGAGGCGCTACAATTTCCGGCACCCATTCAACGTGCCCTTAGTGAGCGTAACTATAGTTCGCTCACACCGATTCAGGCACAGGCGTTACCCCCTCTGCTTGAGGGGAAAGACCTGCTGGGATGCGCCCAGACAGGCACCGGGAAGACGGCTGCCTTTTCCCTGCCGATTCTGGATGTCCTTCATGATGATCCACAGAATATCCGACCGCGGACCGCGCGGGCTCTTGTTCTGACTCCGACCCGGGAGCTTGCAAACCAGGTAGGTGAGAGTCTTCGGACCTACGGGAAATACATGGATATCTACCATGCGCTTGTCTACGGGGGAGTTGGGCAGGGCCCTCAAGTCAGCGCCATGAGAAGGGGAGTCGATATCCTGGTGGCCTGCCCGGGGCGCCTGTTGGACCTTGTGGAACAGGGGCATATTGATCTCTCCGAGGTTGAATTTTTTGTGCTCGATGAGGTTGATCGAATGCTGGACATGGGCTTTCAGAGGGATGTCACCAGAATTGTCGACATGCTCCCCCGGGAACGACAGTCACTGTTCTTCTCGGCGACAATGTCCAAACAAATAATGAGCCTTGCTCAGACCATCCTCCGTGACCCGGTAACGATCTCGATTGAGCCTGAAAAAACTACGGCTGAAGATGTTCGCCAGGAATTGTGTTTCCTTGAAAGGTCGGATAAACGTTCTCTTCTCGTGCAGCGTTTGAAGGAGCAGGGTGAAGGAGAGCTTTCGATTGTCTTTGCCCGAACCAAGCATGGGTCCGACAAGCTGGCTCGTTTTTTGAATCAGAGGGACGTCAAGGCTGAGGCTATTCATGGAAACCGTTCCCAGGCCCAGCGAGACCGCACTTTGAAAAGATTCCGCGATGGTGCTCTTCCGGTTCTTGTGGCGACCGACGTCGCCGCACGGGGCGTAGATGTCAAGGATGTCACCCTCGTTGTAAACTTTGATTTGCCGAACGAACCGGAGGCCTACATACACCGAATTGGACGAACTGGTCGGGCGGGAGAAACGGGTGCCGCGGTTTCATTCTGCTCTGATGAGGAGTTGGAGTTCCTCCGGGCGATTGAAAAATTGATTCAGCAAACCATTCCAGTTTCTGTTGATCACAAATGGCACCATGCGGGGCTTGCTGAGCGTCATGCCAGAAAGCTTACTGGAGGAGGAAACCGCGCTGCCAAAAAGAAGTCCGGCCGTGGGAGCCGTCGGCCCCAGGGAAGATATCGGGGGCGCAGGCAAGGTCGTTCGAAGTCGCCGGTAAAAAGCTAATTCCTTCAGGGCGGAACTCCTGCGGAGCACGCCTTGGAAAATCCTACCGGTTGAAATTTAGTCGGTGACAGCCCTTGGAGTCGAAGTCGAGGGGAATAGGGCCCGGGCGGACCTCACAGTTCTCTCTGCCAGCAAGTTCTGCTGCGAGGTCCGAGCTGACAAAAAGAGTCTCCAAATGAAGAGTGTTGGGAATAAACATCCACCTCTTTGGTCCGTAGCGCTCGCTCATTCGCCGGACAACCTCCTTCTCGTCCTCGAGCGTGCAAGGAATTGCCATTCGGCGCATATCCCCGGTCGTGAAGACGTTGGTAAAGGTCTTCTTTTCATCAATGGAGTCTCTTAAACGGCGGGTAATGAAATCGGCCAGACCTACTCCGATGGCATTGCCCTGGCTAGCTTGGGATAGAGCGAGGGCCGCAATCGCCTGGATGCGTGGACGGATCAGGTCCTCGTAGCCATTGACTCCCCGGTATCCGATGACGTTGGTATCCATTCCGGTTCCGCTGAAGGTCTTTCCGATTTCGTTCACTACCAGTACGTTGAGTTCATCGGCGGGCAGGGAAGGAAAGTAGGAGCGGTGTTTCTCCAGGAGGGAAGGTTCGCGCTCCAGAATCTCCTCCGGGCGCATCGCATGCACCTCTGCGGTTCTGTCGAATCCATCCTCCAGAAGTCCCAGTCCCGCGTAGATCTTGCCAGATCCAATTACGCATTCTCCCATTTCGAGTAGCATGTCCTTCATGGTGGGAGTGGGTGCGGAATGAAATGTTTCAGCCGATTGTATTTTGCCCATGCCCACAACCATCATCTTGGTAAGGCCACTCTGAACTGGCCCTGAGAAGCAGGTGTGAAGCTTGATCCGGTTGAGGACAAGAACACCCGACGCCTCGAAGCAATGCCGGTCCATCCATACTTTCCCTGTTTCTACTTCTCCGATCTGAACAACCTCCATACTCGACCTGACTTCCATTCCGGTTGCTTCCTCGGTTAGCCCGAGGGAATGAACCATGGAGAGCTGTCCTTCCGCTGTGGCTCCGTTGTGAGAGCCCATGCAGGGCGTGAGAAACGGTGTGGCACCCTTTTGCCGAATCCAATTTCCAACGGCTCGAGTGATGGCAACGATGTTATCGATACCGCGACTTCCTGCTGTTATGGCTATTTCACCCTTGGGAGGAGGTAACCCGAGAGAGTCCAGTTCCCTGTGCACCTGCGCCTCCAGATTGGGTAGCGGGTTCGAAATTAGTTTTTGGTGAACTTGATGGACCTCCATTGGTTGTTCCTCCGGCAGCAGAGAATGGCAGGGTGCTAAGGCAGGGTGAAGGATTGATTTCCTCGCCAAGCGACGAAATTGTATTCAGCATATGCAGAGATGCGCGTTGTTCTTATCGTGATGGCGATTGGGATATTGTCCCCCGTTTCTTGGGCTGGAGAGAAGCCGAACGTTCTTTTTATCGCGGTGGATGACCTGAACGACTGGGTTGGCTGCCTTGGAGGTCACCCCCAGGCCAGAACTCCTCATATTGATGCCCTTGCAAAGAGAGGGACCCTTTTCGAGCAGGCCCATTGTGCAGCTCCCTTGTGCAGTCCATCGAGGACCTCGGTCATGATGGGCTTGCGGCCGTCCACAACAGGCATTTACGGAAACTTGAACTGGTTTCGTGATATGCCGCCTTATCGGGAGTGGGTGACTCTCCCCCAGTATTTTCGTGCGAATGGTTACGTGGCGTGGGGCGGAGGGAAACTATTTCATCAGCCACATGGTAAATTTTCTGACCCGGCTTCGTGGGACCGGCAATACAGCACCAGGATGGGGACACCGCATCCGCCAGCGGACCTGCGTTACCGACACGGATTGAAGGAGAAATTCTCCAACGCGATTCTCGCCCGCCTGATTGACTGGGCTCCTATCGACCAGTCGATTCAGGAGACAGCGGATTGGAAGACTGCCGAGGGTGCGGCTGATTTCCTGAAGCAGGCTCACCAGAAGCCTTTCTTTCTGGGATGCGGTATCTACCTGCCGCATCTGCCCTGGTACCTGCCTCGAGAATACTTTGAGATGCACCCTCTCGAGGCCATCCGGCTGCCTTCCTATCGGTCTGACGATTTCGATGATATCCCGGAGGCGGGGCGTCGCATGGCCGCAAAGGCTGGGGCGATCATTCGTGACGGTGGGAAGTGGAAAGAGGCAGTGCAGGGGTGTCTTGCGGCAGGGTCATTTGCCGATGCCTGTGTGGGGCATGTCCTCAAGGCTCTAGAGAAAAGTCGTTATGCCGAGAGCACCATCGTGGTCCTTTGGGGGGACCATGGCTATGATGTTGGGGAGAAGAAATTCGCTAAGAGCGCACTCTGGGAGCAGAATACCCGCACGCCTCTGATCATCCATCTACCTGAGACCCTGGGAGGTAACCCCGAGGCTGGCTCCTGCAGTCGCCCGGTGAGTCTTCTGGATCTTTATCCGACCCTCGTTGATCTCTGTGGGTTGCCGCCCAATCCAAGGATCGAGGGACGAACCATAGCTCCCCTCGTGCGTGATCCGAAGGCCGAGTGGCCTTATCCTGCTGTGATTACCCATTCACCTCACTGGCACGGGCCTAATCACGCGGTTCGCTCCGAGTTATTTCACTACATTCATTACGGGAGGGGCGGGGAGGAGCTCTACGACGTGTCCAAAGATCCAAACCAGTGGCGTAATCTTGCAAGTGATCCCGAATACAGGCAGATCAAGGCAGGGCTGAGCAAATGGCTCCCAGAAAGCAATGCGCCGCACTTTCGTGCAAACTGATATCTACGCTGGGGATGTCGTTTGACTGGCAGAGCCTTTCCCATAAGATCGGTCCATGGCGAACTCAGGACGTCCCAGCCGATTCGGGATCTTTTCGCTCCTGACAATGGTGGCTGTCGAGGTGTTGCCCGCTCAGACGGGCTTGGACACTCTCGAAGATAGGGCGAAGAGTTCAAAGGTTCGTCTTGAGACAGCGCCAGCGCGGTGGGCGGTCAGGGCTACTCTTGGAACTGGTGCGAGATTTGGCATGAGGGTTGTCAGTAACCCGCCAGACTTCGAAATTCGTATTGTGGTAAAGCCAGATGCGGACAAGCCGGAGCCCTTTGCGAGGGTTGTGGCGCGAGCTGGGAAGTGGGCGGTGGAAGAGATTGGTGGACTCAAGGGGATCTATCAGCCTTGGGAAGCGCCTTTCTCCTATGAGCTAGTTGCCCGCCTTCTCAGCGAGGCGTGGCCGCCGCCTTATGCACGTGGGACCGATCACACTTTAAGCAGGCGCGTGGGAGAGACAGTTGTGATAAGGGAGCCCCTTTCCATAACGCAGCAGAAAAGAGCCGAGTCGTTCCTCCGGAAATCAAGTGGAGCTCAGGTCAAGCCCGGGAGTGAACTGGCCCGGAACATCTTAGAAATCCGCCGTCGGCTTGAACAGGGGAACCAGTGGAGGGTAGATGAAATGACAGGCTTCATGGAGCGGGTTTCGGTGGGAAGTCTTGAGCTGGAGTATAGTCGGGTAGAATGGCTGGAGGGGCCACCTGAGATTCCGATCATCAAGACATATCCTGATTACAGTGCGCCTCTGCCAGCGGATCGGGATGGTATTGTTATGATCGGTCGGTCCGGTTCTTGGCGCCCTGGATTGACGCAATTTGAGCCGGGAGGGCAACTTCTGAATCTTGACACGGGGAAACTCCTTCGGATTCCCTTTGCTGGGGGTTCGTGTGTTCCAGGATGCTTTACGGACCAGCGGAGCAAGGTCGTGGTGAGTGCGGCAGCGCGGGACGGATCAGGAGTAGATCTCTTCCTGGTGAATTTGTTGCAGGGAACACAGATGAAACTTGGTGGCGATATTCTGTCAGGAGGGATCTGTCGAAGCCCGGCGCTGTCTCCTGATGGGAAGACGCTGGCGGTGGTCTTTTCCACAGAACCTGGGAAAGATCAGGTTTATCTTCTGTCTTCGAGCGATGCCAAGCCCCAGACACTCGGCAAGCCAATGGATATTCGGAGCCTCTCCTGGCTGGGTGATGGCACTGGCCTTACTCTTCTGACTGGTGAAGCTGGTGAGCAGAGGGAGGCCAGGTCGGGAATGCGGATTGTGCGACTGGGAATGGAAGGGCGCATCTCCCTTATTCGTAGCGAGATTGGGGATTTTGCGACGG